>NZ_CP108006.1:5484144-5806359 GCF_036127095.1 Streptomyces sp. NBC_00335 | reverse complement strand
CCCGCACGTCTGGCTCGACCCGGTCAAGTACGCGGAGATCGCCAAGGGCGTCGGCGCGGCCCTGGAGAAGTCCGACCCCGACCACGCGGCGGACTACAAGAAGAACACCGACGAGCTCGTCGCCAAACTGGGTGCGCTCGACACCGAGTTCAAGGACGGCCTGAAGAACACGGCCTCCAAGACCTTCATCACCACCCACTCCGCCTTCGGCTACCTCGCCGAGCGCTACGGCCTCGACCAGGAGGGCATCTCCGGCGTCGACCCCGAGTCCGAGCCGAGCCCGGCCCGGATGAAGGAGCTGCAGACCCTCTCGAAGCAGGACAATGTGTCGACGGTGTTCTTCGAGACCCTGGCCAGCGACAAGACGGCCAAGACCCTCGCGGCGGACACCGGCCTGAAGACCGACGTCCTGGATCCCCTGGAGGGAATCACGGACAAGTCCCAGGGTGCTGACTACTTCGAGGTCATGCGGGCCAACCTGAAGAACCTCCAGAAGGCACTCGGCAGCAAGTAATGGCGACAGCAGTAGCGGCATCGGAGGCACGAGCCATGGAGTCCAAGCCCGGCCAGGCCCTGGACCAGCCCGTCATATCCCTGCGCGGGGCCACGGCCTCGCTCGGCTCGCGCCCCGTGCTGCGCGGCATAGACCTCACCGTCCGCAGCGGTGAGGTCGTCGCCCTGCTCGGCGCCAACGGCTCCGGCAAGTCCACGGCCGTCCGCGCCGTGGTCGGCCAGGTCCCGCTGAGCGACGGCGCCCTGTCCCTCTTCGGCACCGAGTTCAAGCGCTTCCGCGACTGGTCGCGCATCGGGTACGTGCCCCAGCGCACCACCGCCGCCAGCGGGGTGCCCGCCACCGTCCGCGAGGTCGTCTCCGCCGGCCGCCTCGCCCGGACCCGTTTCGGGCTCCTGCGCAAGGCCGACAAGGCCGCCGTGGAGCACGCACTGGACCTGGTCGACATGGGCTCGCACGCCGACGCCTCCGTCAACGCCCTCTCCGGCGGCCAGCACCAGCGGGTGCTCATCGCCCGCGCGCTCGCCGGCGAACCCGAGCTCCTGATCATGGACGAGCCGATGGCCGGTGTAGACCTGGCCAACCAGGAGATCCTCGCGAACGCCCTGCGCAGCCAGGTCGCCGCCGGCACCGCCGTGCTGCTGGTCCTGCACGAGCTGGGCCCGCTGGAGCCGCTCATCGACCGCGCCGTCGTCCTGCGCGACGGCTGCGTCACCCACGACGGCCCGCCCCCGGAGGCCCTGGGGCAGCACGCGCTGCCGGGCCACGACCACGTACACCCGCACTCCGCGCACGACGCCGAGCCCCTCCGGACGGGACTGCTGAGCTGATGGACCTCCTCGACTACGCCTTCATGCAGCGGGCCCTCATCGCCGCCGCCCTCGTCGGTCTCACGGCCCCCGCGATCGGCACGTACCTCGTCCAGCGCCGGCAGGCCATCATGGGCGACGGCATCGGACACGTGGCCATGACCGGCGTCGCGCTCGGCTTCCTGCTCAACACCAGCCCGATCTGGATGGCCACCCTGGTCGCGATCGTCGGCGCGGTCGGCATGGAGCTGATCCGCTCCCGCGGCAGGACCAGCGGGGACATCGCGCTCGCCATGCTCTTCTACGGCGGCATGGCCGGCGGCGTCATGATCATCAATCTGGCCCCGGGCGGCTCCACGGCCAATCTGACCAGCTACCTGTTCGGATCCATCACGACCGTCTCGACCGAGGACACCGTCACCGCCGCGATCCTCGCCGTGTTCGTCATCGCGGTCACCGTCGGCCTGCGCCGCCAGCTGTTCGCGGTCTGCCAGGACGAGGAGTTCGCCCGGGTCACCGGCCTGCCGGTGCGCTTCCTGAACCTGCTGATGGCGGTCACCGCCGCCATCACCGTCACCGTCGCGATGCGCATCGTCGGCCTGCTGCTGGTCAGCGCCATGATGGTGATCCCGGTCGCCGCCGCCCAGCGCGTCACCCGGGGCTTCACCGCCACCCTGAGCCTGGCCATGCTGATCGGCGTCCTGGTCTCGCTCTCCGGAACGGCCGCGACCTACTACGTCGACGCACCCTCCGGGGGCGCCATCGTGCTGCTCGCCATCGCCGTGTTCATCGTCATGACGGCGGTGTCCACCCCCCTGGCCCGGCGCCGCGCCCAGGCCGCCCGCGCCGCCGAGGAAGTCTGTACGCGGGACGACGTAAAGGTCTGAAGACCTCGGGCAGGCGGCCGCCTGGCACAATGGGCCGCACCCGAGACGAGGAGGAACCGGTGGCGACTGCGCCTGGCGAGACGAATACCGCGCCAGTACGAGGACGATCCACCCGACAGCGGGCCGCGGTGGCGGCGGCGCTGGACGAGGTGGACGAGTTCCGCAGTGCCCAGGAACTCCACGACATGCTCAAGCACCGCGGTGATTCCGTGGGTCTGACCACCGTCTACCGCACCCTGCAGTCCCTCGCGGACGCCGGCGAGGTCGACGTGCTGCGGACCAGCGACGGCGAGTCCGTCTACCGCCGCTGCTCCACCGGGGACCACCACCACCACCTGGTCTGCCGCAAGTGCGGCAAGGCCGTCGAGGTGGAGGGCCCCGCGGTGGAGAAGTGGGCGGAGGCGATCGCGGCGGAACACGGCTTCGTGAACGTCGCCCACACGGTGGAGATCTTCGGCACCTGCGCCGACTGCGCTGCCAAGGCCGCCTAGAGCCTGCGCAGGTTCCGGTCCAGGATCGCCCGCAGGGCGTCGGTGTCCGCCGGGGGCAGGATGCCCCGCTTGGGCAGGACCGTGAGGGCCACCGCCGACTTGTCGTCGCTGAGCATGACGAACGAGCCCGGTGTCTCCAGGTACGTGGGCTGCGCGCTCCACCCGATGCGCGCCTCGCTGTCGGCCGTCGTCACCCGGACTCCGGAGTCGTCGACGAGGACCCGAGCCTCCCCCGCCTTCTCCACGTAGCCGCCGAACGACCGCGCCAGCAGCCAGGGCGTCAGACGGGGAACGAGCGGCGAGAGCGCCCACAGCACCGCCCCGGCGACGGCCACGCCAACAGCCCGGGCACTGACGGTCCCGTCCAAGACCACGGTCAGCACCCCGAACAGCACCAGCAGCGTCCCGAGCACGGGGTACATCCAGCGCAGGCGCCGCCCCGCGGCCGTCGAGGCGGACCGGGCCCGGAGCGCCTCGGCGAGCTCCGGCCTGGTCGTCAGATACACCAGTTCGACCGCCCGGCCGCCTGGCGTCCCCACTTGCTCCGCATGCATGTTCGTATCCATGACAGCGGAGCCTACGGTCAGGGGCGGCCGGCGCTGCCCTCGCCCTGGTTCGGGACGGCGCCGCCGAAGCGGCGGTCGCGCTGGGCGTACTCGTAGCAGGCCTGCCAGAGGTTGCGGCGGTCGAAGTCGGGCCACAGGACGTCCTGGAACACCATCTCGGCGTACGCGCTCTGCCAGAGCAGGTAGTTGGAGGTGCGCTGCTCGCCGCTGGGGCGCAGGAAGAGGTCCACGTCCGGCATGTCCGGGTAGTACATGTACTTCGCGAAGGTCTTCTCGTTGACCTTCGAGGGATCCAGCCGGCCCGCCGCCACATCGCGCGCGATCGCCTGCGCCGCGTCCGCGATCTCCGCGCGGCCGCCGTAGTTGACGCAGAAGTAGAGGGTCATCGCGTCGTTGTCGACGGTCTGCTCCTGGGCGACCTGGAGCTCCTGGACGACCGACTTCCACATCTTCGGCATGCGGCCGACCCAGCGGATGCGGATGCCCAGCTCGTTCATCTCGTCGCGGCGGCGGCGGATGACGTCGCGGTTGAAGTTCATGAGGAAGCGCACCTCGTCGGGCGAGCGCTTCCAGTTCTCCGTCGAGAAGGCGTACAGGGAGAGGTTCTTGACGCCCATCTCCAGGCAGCCCTTGAGCACGTCGAGTACGACGCCCTCGCCCACCTTGTGGCCCTCGGTGCGCGGCAGCCCGCGCTCCTTGGCCCAGCGGCCGTTGCCGTCCATGACGATCGCGACGTGGTTCGGGACGAGCTCGCCGGGGATCTTCGGCGGGCGCTCACCGGAGGTGTGCGGCTCGGGAACCTTGTACTCGCGGCGAGAGCGCCCCAGAATCCCGCGTCGTGCCATGTGCCCAGCTCCTATTTCTCGACGTATCGAAGGGAGCGTAGCCCGCGCTCCAGATGCCAGTGCAAGTAGGCGGAAACCAGCCCGCTTCCCTCCCGCACGTGACGCGCCTCGCACGCGTCGGCATGCCCCCAGTCGCCCGTCAGCAGTGCGCTGAGCAGGGCGATGGCCTCCGACGAGGGTACGACGCTGCCGGGAACGCGGCAGTCGCCGCATATGACCCCGCCCGCGGCGACGGAGAAGTGCCGGTTGGGTCCGTGGAGTCCGCACTTCGCGCAGTCGTCGAAGCTGGGCGCGTAGCCGTTGACGGCGAGGGAGCGCAGCAGGAAGGCGTCGAGGATGAGGTTGGGGGCGTGTTCGCCGCGCGAGAGGGTGCGCAGGGCGCCGACGAGCAGCAGGTACTGCTGTACGGCGGGCTCGCCCTCGTGGTCGGTGAACCGCTCGGCGGTCTCCAGCATCGCGGTGCCGGCGGTGTAGCGGGCGTAGTCGGTGGCGATGCCGTTGCCGTACGGGGCGATGATCTGGGTCTGCGTGCAGAGCGGCAGGCCGCGGCCGATCAGTTCCCCGGTGCGCGAGAAGAACTGCACGTCGGCGTGGGAGAAGGGTTCCAGCCCGGCGCCGAACTTGGACTTGGTGCGCCGCACGCCCCGGGCGACGGCCCGGACCCGGCCGTGGCCCCGGGTCAGGAGCGTGATGATGCGGTCCGCCTCACCCAGCTTCTGGGTGCGCAGCACGATGCCGTCGTCGCGGAACAGACTCATGGGCTCATTGTCCCGTACGCCACCGACAGGACGGACTCCCCGGACGGCACGCACTCCCCGGACGGCAGCGACCCCCGCCGGGCACGAGGCCCGGCGGGGGACACCCCTTGGGAGGATCAGGCGGTCGGCGCCGGGGCGGGCTCGCCCTCGCCCGACTGGGCCGGGATGGCTGCCGTGGGCTCGTCGTCCGACGCGGCGGCGACGGCCACCGGGGCTTCGGCCGCGGGAGCGTCGGCCTGCGGGGCTTCGGCCGGGGCGTCGTGCGCATCGTCCTTGCCCAGACCGTTGAAGATCAGGTTCAGGACGATGGCGGCCGTGGCACCGAGCGTCACACCGCTGTTGAGGAGCGAGGAGAGGTCGGCGTCCATGTGGTCCTTGAAGAGGACCGGGACGGTGGCGGGGAGCAGCGCGAAGGCCAGGGAGACGCCCACGACGAGCGCGTTCTTCTCCTCCTTGAGGTCGACCTTGGCCAGGGTCTGGATGCCCGCCAGGGCGACCATCGCGAACATCACGGTCGCGGCGCCGCCGAGCACTCCGTGCGGAACCGCGGCGACGATCGCGGCGGCCTTGGGGATCATGCCGAGCACGATCATGAAGACGCCCGCGGCGACCACGACGAAGCGGCTCTTGACCTTGGTCATGCGGACCAGGCCGACGTTCTCGGCGAAGGCCACGTACGGGAAGGAGTTCAGGACGCCGCCGAGGGCGGTCGCGGCTCCGTCGGCACGCAGGGCGCGGGCCACGGTCTCGCTGTCGATGTCCTTGCCGACGATGTCACCGACGGCGTAGGTGTCGCCGGTGGTCTCGACCATGGTGATCAGCATGACGATGAGCATCAGGACGATCGGGAACCACTCGAACTTCGGGGCGCCGTAGTAGAACGGCGTGGTGATGCCGATCCAGTCCGAGTTGCTCACGTTGCCGAACTTGGCGTCGCCGAGCAGGAAGGCGACGGCGGTGCCGCCGACCAGGCCGAGCAGGATGGAGATGCTGTTGAGGAACGGCTTGCCGAGCTTCATCAGGATGAGGATGAAGAGCATCGTGCCGCCGGCGTAGGCGAAGTGCTTCGGGTCACCGAAGTCGGGGCTGCCGAGGCCGCCCGCGGCGTCGTTCAGGCCGACCGGGATCAGCACGATGCCGAGGACGGTGATCACCGTGCCGGTGACGACCGGCGGGAAGAGCCGCATGATCGTGCGGAAGGCCTTGGGGGGCAGCCAGGCGAAGGCGAAGGTGGCGATGCCGGCCGTGATGACCGCGCCGTAGATGACGAGCAGACCCGCCGTCCCGCCGCCGGCTCCGAGACCTATGGCGATCATCGGGGACACCGCGGTGAAGGTGACGCCCTGGATCAGGGGGAGCCGCGCACCGATCCTGCCGATGCCCCACGCCTGGATGATCGAGGCGATACCGCAGGTGAAGAGGTCGGCATTGATCAGGTAGACCAGCTGCTCGGTGGAGAGCCCGAGGGCGCCACCGACGATGATCGGAACGATCACCGCACCGGCGTAGAACGCGAGTACGTGCTGGAAGCCGTACAGCGCGAGCTTGGGGAGGGGGAGCACCTCGTCGACCGGGTGCGTGCTCTGCTTTCCGGTGGCGGAAAGCGGTGCGGCGACACGTGCCATCTCTGCCTTGCCCTTCAATGAGGTAGGTAACTGAGAGGAAGCGATAGGAAGCTGGTAGTCCCTGGCCGGAGTGGGTCGTTAGCCCGTTGATCCGTCAGGGTTGTCGTTGCGTCCACGTGAATCGAAGCTCCGCGGTGTTACCGGCGGCGTCTCCTCGTGTGACCGGAATTGAACGCCTGTGGGGCCGCTCACAGATATCGTCGACTTCTACAAAATGTTGACCGGGCGGCGTGCAGGATCTGGAGATTTCTCCAGTGGCGCGGACCCCCGGCGTCGACTATGTCCAACGCTTCGCGAAATCGGCGATTCCAGCTGCGCGAACGCGAAGGCCGTCCGCGGTGACGTGCGGGTTAACCCTCAGCGGGCCGTTCGGCCACGCAAAGAAGAAGGCTCCGCTCCGTCCGTCCATCTGGTGGAAACACCCCGTACGGATGGCACGCCTCCGCGGTTCACGACACGCGGAAGGATCTCTGAATCGGGGGTGCGAGGCCCGATCGTTACCTCAGATTGTGCCGTTTTCGCCCACACCGTGGACGCGGCCACGTCCGAAACCACCAGCGCGGCCGAAACGATCGCCTGCGCCGCCGTCGCGGCGGCGAGCACCGGCTCCGTCCGGCGGTGGGCGCGGCCCAGCATGAAGGCGCCTTCCAGCAGCGCGATCACCGAGCCCGCCGTGTCCTGCGCGGCCGCGATGCCGTGGCCGGCGTAGTACGCGGCCAGCGCGTCGGTCCAGGAAGTGAAGATCTCGGAGGTGGTCAGCCGCAGCCCCTCGTGGGTGCTCGCCACCTCCAGCGCGACCGTGGCGACGGGGCAGGGGTCGGCGAAGTCCAGCTCCTCCAGCGTCACGGCCGCGCCCGCGAAGGCGTCCCGCGTCGCCAGGACGGGGTCGTCGTGATGGCCGGCGCCCGGCCCGAAGAGCTCGCCGATCAGCGCCAGATAGGTCGCACCGGAGGTTCGCAGGACCTCCTCCCCCAGCTGCGCCTTGCCTCCGGGGAAGAAGTGGTAGGCGGACCCGTAGGGCGCCTGCGCCGTCGCCACGATCTGCTTCATGCCCGTGGCCGCGTACCCCTGGCGGCGGAAGAGCTCGGTGGCCGCGCCCAGAATGCGTGCTCGCGTATCGCCTGTCGTCGTCATCGGGGCTAGTCTCTCACTAGATCGGTCTATCTAGTGGATCCGACCAGGGGGAACCGCATGCTCGCCATCGCCCTCAGCTCCAGCACCATCGAGTACACCGACACCGACAGCCCGGAGACCGGCCCCGACACGGACACCGAGGCGGCGGACGGACCCGCCCGCGAGACGATCGTCCTCGTCCCCGGCCTCGGTTTCGACGCATCCGTCTGGCAGGGCGTCGTCGACGAGCTGCGCCCCGACTTCCGCGTCCTCGTCCCGGTCCTGCCCATCGGCGGCCACCGCCTCCCCATGGACCCCGGCGCCGACCTCTCCGCCCATGGGGTCGCGGGCCTCCTCGCCGAGTTCCTCGACCGCCTCGACCTGCGCGAGGTCACCCTCGTCCAGAACGACGCCGGTATCGCCCAGCTCCTCGTGGGCGTGAACGACAAGCGGATCGCACGCCTCGTCCTCGCCTCCTGCGAGGCCCTCGACAACTACCCGCCGGGCCTGCAGGGCAAGGCCCTGCACACCGCGAGCAAGATCCCCGGAGCGCTCCACCTGCTCCTGCGGTCCTTCCGCTCGCCCTTCCTCGCCGGGATGCGGACCTCCCTCGGCGGCATGGCCAAGCGGCCGATCCCGCACGATCTGGTCCTGCGCTGGTACGGCCCGCTGCTCACCGACCCGGCCATCCGCCGCGACCTGGCCGCGTTCCTGCACGCCACCCGCAAGGACACCTACGTCCGGGCCGCCGAGCGGCTGCGCTCCTTCGACCGTCCCGCCCTCGTCCTCTGGGGCGCGGAGGACCGGATGATGCCGCCGCGGACCGGCCGCCGGCTCGCGGGGCTGCTTCCGTACGGCACGTACGAGGAGGTCCCGGACGCCCGCACGCTGATCCCGTTCGACAACCCCCAGGGGCTGTGCGCGGCCCTGCGCCGCTTCATCGCGGCGCACCCCGCCCCGGTGGCGCGGGGCGCCGCCTGAGCCCCGCAGGGGCCTGCCGGGAGTCTGACGGCAGGCTCTGGCGAGGATCCCGTACGCGACCGGTCCGGGGCCGCTCCTACGGCGCCCGGACCGCCGACAGCAGCCGTGCGACCTCGTCCGAGTCGATCCGCAGCGCCGCGCCCACGGTCGCGAGCACCTCGCGCTCCGCGGGGATGTACGGGCCGTCCGCCAGCGCGACCCGCGCGCCCTGCAGCAGGATCGATTCACGGCCCGGGCCGGCCAGGTGCGGGGCCAGCGGCTCCAGGGCCTCGTGCAGCTCGATCGAGAGCGCGGCGCCGTAGCAGTCGGGGCCGTCGTAGAGCCCGAGCCGACCCTCCTCCGCGGCCAGCCCGTCGACGAGCGACTCCAGCTGCTCCTCGGTGCAGTCCTGGAACCCGGCGGACCGTACGGCGCCCACGGCGGCCTCCAGCGCGCTGCGCGAGGCCGTCCCGCCGGCGGCCAGCACGGCCAGGGTCACGGTGTGCACGGCGTCGCGCAGCAGCGTGGAGAAGCGGGTGGTGGTGAGGTGGTCCAGGACCTCGGTGCCGAACCGCTCGTGGCAGCCCTGGCACTCGACGACGGGACCCGCCTGCCCGCGGGGCAGCAGCGGCACCCCGAGGACGGTGAACCGGCGGCGCCCGGTGCGCCGGCGGTAATTGCGGTCGCCACCGCAGTCGGGACAGAAGAACTCCCCGTCCCCCACGGTGCTCCAGGTGGTGCGGATCCCCCAGACCGTCAGCTTCCGGCCGTCCCCACCCCGAACTGGCAGCACGTCGCACCTCCGTAACCTTCCGGCAACATCGCCGGGTTGGCGTGATGTTAGCCACATCGGTGAGGATGCGTCAGTCGTGTGACAAGACAACATCGCCCGGCCGCCGTACTTGGCCGATCTGCGCCCCTGCCCGCATCCGGCCCCGCACCCGGCCCCACCTGCGCGCCCGTCGCCCGCGGCCGCCCCCCGGCTTGCCCGCGCTCGGCCGCATGAACGAGAAGTCCCGTCCGGTGACCTGCGCCGCGAGCGGCATCGGCCGGGCCGCCGCGGGTGCTCGCGCCGACGGCTGCTGCCCGGCCCGCCGAAGCCCCCGGGAACGGCGGAACCCCGCCCCTCCGGAAGGAGGAGCGGGGTCCACGAACGAACGGGTCAGCGGCCCGCGCGGTTGACGGCGGAGATGACCGCCTTCAGGGAGGCGCGGGTGGTGTTCGCGTCGATGCCGATGCCCCACAGGACGCGGCCGTCGATCGCGCACTCGATGTACGAGGCGGCGACGGCGGAGGCGCCCTCGCTCATCGTGTGCTCGGTGTAGTCCAGCAGGCGGGCGTCGATGCCGATGGCGGCCAGCGCGTCGAAGAAGGCCGAGATCGGGCCGTTGCCGGTGCCGTTCAGCACGGCCTCGACGCCGTCCACGACCGCCTCGACGGTCAGCGTGTCGGTGCCGTCCTTGTCGGTGGCGGTCGAGCCGGAGCGCAGCTGGATGCGGCCCCACGGGTTTTCGGGGTTGGGCAGGTACTCGTCCTGGAAGACGTTCCAGATCGCGGTCGGGGTGACCTCGCCGCCCTCGGAGTCGGTCTTGGCCTGGATGATCCGCGAGAACTCGATCTGCATGCGGCGCGGCAGGTCCAGCTTGTGGTCGTTCTTCAGGACGTACGCGATGCCGCCCTTGCCGGACTGCGAGTTGACCCGGATGACCGCCTCGTAGGAGCGGCCGACGTCCTTCGGGTCGATGGGCAGGTACGGGACCGCCCACTCGATGTCGTCGACGGTGACGCCCTTGGCGGCCGCGTCGGCCTCCATGGCGTCGAAGCCCTTCTTGATGGCGTCCTGGTGGGAGCCGGAGAAGGCGGTGTAGACGAGGTCGCCCGCGTAGGGGTGGCGCGGGTGTACTTCCATCTGGTTGCAGTACTCGCTGGTGCGACGGATCTCGTCGATCTGCGAGAAGTCGATCTGCGGGTCGATGCCCTGGGAGAACAGGTTCATGCCCAGCGTGATCAGGTCGACGTTGCCGGTGCGCTCGCCCTGCCCGAACAGGCAGCCCTCGATGCGGTCGGCGCCGGCCATCAGGGCCAGCTCGGCGGCCGCCACGGCGGTGCCGCGGTCGTTGTGCGGGTGCACGGAGATGCAGATGTGCGCGCGGCGGGTCAGGTTGCGGGCCATCCACTCGAAGCGGTCCGCATGGGTGGAGGGCGTGGAACGCTCCACGGTGGCGGGCAGGTTCAGGATGATCTCGCGGCCCTCGGACGGCTGCCACACGTCACAGACGGCCTCGCAGACCTCCAGGGCGAAGTCCAGCTCGGTGTCCGTGAAGATCTCCGGGCTGTACTGGTAGCCGAAGACGGTGTCGGCGCCCAGCAGCTTGTCGGCGTACTCCATGACCAGGCGGGTGCCGTCGACGGCGATCTGCTTGATCTGCTCCTTGGAGCCGCGGAAGACGACCCGGCGGAAGGTGGGCGCGGTCGCGTTGTACAGGTGCACGGTGGCGCGCTTGGCGCCGACCAGCGACTCCACGGTCCGCTCGATCAGGTCCTCGCGGGCCTGGGTCAGTACGGAGATGGTCACGTCGTCCGGGATCGCGCCCTCTTCGATGATGGAGCGCACGAAGTTGAAGTCGGTGTCACCGGAGGAGGGGAAGCCGACCTCGATCTCCTTGTAGCCCATGCTCACCAGCAGGTCGAACATCTCGCGCTTGCGGGCGGGGGTCATCGGGTCGATCAGCGACTGGTTGCCGTCGCGCAGGTCCGTGGACAGCCAGCGGGGCGCCTTCGTGACGCGGGCCTCGGGCCAGGTGCGGTCGGGGATGTCCACCTGCTCGTACGAGCCGTACTTGTGGATGGGCATCCCGGAGGGCTTCTGGGTGTGGGTCGCGTTCGTGATGGGCGTGGGGCGACCGACAAAAGTGTGCTGGCTCATGGCGTAGGGCTCCTCGCGTGTCCGCGTGTAGTTCGCTGGGACGGCCGACGGACGGTCGCAAAACCGCAACACCAAACTCCGCGGGGAGGGGGTCGGCCTACGACTACAGGCCCTCGCCGCGGCAGCTAAGGAGGAGCAGCCCGAAACGCATGATGGGCCGAGCCTAACCGAGCCGCCCCGTAATGCGGGACCTGTTCCAGTATGCAAGACCCGCAGGTCCGTTTTGCACCCTTTGTGAGCTAAGCCTCTTTGTGTATTGCCTGACCGGCCCGATGTCCGGTCGATCCGTCAAAGCGCCGCGAGCCCTTTCAGGCGACCGAATGAATCATGGTTGCACCTAGTGACATCGGCGTCACCCGCTGCCACATTGCCGGGCATGGATGCCTTCTTCGCTCGCCGCCACCCCGTCTTCTGCACCGTGGTGCCGCCGCACCTCCTGGACAAGATCGCCCGGTCCGAGGACCCCGCCCGGGCCGCCGCCGCGCGGCGGACCCTCGAACTGGACGCCTCCCACCGGGTGCGGCGGCTGATGACGGTGCTCCCGCCCGCCGGGGACACCCCGTCCGAGGCCCCCGAGCGGACCATCTACGACGCCGAACACCGGACCCGGCTGCCCGGGAAGAAGGTCCGCGGCGAGGGCGAGGACGCCGGCCAGGACGCCAGCGTCAACCGTGCCTACGCCGGGCTCGGTGCCACCTTCGAGCTCTTCTTCAAGGCCTTCGGCCGCCACTCCATCGACGACGCCGGGCTGCCGCTGGACGCCACCGTCCACTACGACCGGCTCTACAACAACGCCTTCTGGGACGGCAGCCAGATGGTGTTCGGCGACGGCGACGGGGACCTCTTCCTCGACTTCACCGTGTCCGTGGACGTCATCGGGCACGAGCTGGCCCACGGGGTCACCCAGCACACCGCCGACCTGGAGTACTACGGCCAGTCCGGCGCGCTGAACGAGTCCGTGTCCGATGTCTTCGGCTCCCTCATCAAGCAGTACTCCCTCGACCAGACCGCCGAGGACGCCGACTGGCTGATCGGCGCCGGACTGCTCGGTCCCTCGGTCGACAGCGGCTCCGCCCTGCGGTCGATGAAGGCGCCCGGGACGGCGTACGAGGACGACGAGCTCGGCAAGGACCCGCAGCCGGCGACGATGGACGACTACGTCCGCACCTCCCGCGACAACGGCGGGGTGCACATCAACTCCGGCATCCCCAACCACGCCTTCTACCTCGTCGCGACCGAGCTCGGCGGCAAGGCCTGGGAGCGGGCCGGACGGATCTGGTACGACACCCTGACCGGCGGGGAGCTGGGCCCGAAGGCGGACTTCGCGCGGTTCGCCGCCCTGACGACCGCCGCGGCCGTCACCCGGTACGGCGACGGCGGCGCGGAGCACCAGGCCCTGCAGAAGGCGTGGTCGACGGTCGGCTTGGGGTAACGGGCCCGGGGTAGCGGACCCGGGGTGGCAGGCGTGGGGCGGCGGGCGCCGGGTAGAAGGGCGGTCATGCGGATTCAGGTGGTGCGGACCGGCGGCTTCGCGGGGATCGAGCGGCGGGGCGAGGTGGACACCTCGGGCCTGCCCGACGAGGACGAGTGGCAGGCGCTGGTGCAGCTGGCCCTGCGGCCCGCCCCTCCGGGCGATCCGGCGGACCGGATCCGGGACGGTTTCTCGTACCGGATCACGGTGGACGGGCGGACGGTGCTCTGCCAGGACCCGAACCTCTCGGACGCGCAGCGCACGCTGATCTCCCGCGTCCTCAAAGAAGGTGCTTGAGCAGGCCCGACTTGCTTTGATGGCCGGATGATCACACCTTCCGCCTGCCTGCCCGAGCTCGAGCGCTACTACGACACGGCGCCCCGGGCCGGCGGGGCGCGGGCCGAGGACTTCGGCCCGCTGACCCTCTTCGTCCAGGAGAGCGACGGCTGGCCGTACTACGCGCGGCCCGCGCTCGGCGCCGCCTCGGCCGGTGGCGTCGGCGTGGCCGACGTGGAGCGGGTACTGGCCCGGCAGCGGGAGCTGAAGATCCCCGAGGCCTTCGAGTGGGTGGCCGAAACCACGCCCTCCCTGCGAACCGCCGCGGAGGCGGCCGGGCTGAGCGTCCACGCGCATCCGCTGATGGTCCTCGACCCCGCGGCGGTACGGCTCCCCGCGCATCCGGACGTACGCGTCTTCGGCGCGGCCGATCCGTTGCTGCGCCCCGCGGTGACGGTGCCGATGCTGGCCTTCGCCGCTCCCGGCACGGCGGTGGGCGAGGCGGGCCCGGCGGAGCTCGCGCTCGCGGAGCGGGAGCCGGCTTCGGAGGGCCGCCGGGTCCGGGTCGCGGGGATGATCCAGTCGGGCCGCACCGCCCTGGCGGCGGCCGTACGGGACGGAGTGGTGCTCTGCTCCGGCCAGTACGTCCCGGTCGGCGACGTGGCCGAGGTGGTCGGTGTCGGCACCCTCCCCTCGGCCCGCCGCCAGGGCCTGGCCCTCGCGGTGACGGCGGCCCTGGTCACCGACGCCCTGGCCCGCGGAGCCCGCACGGTCTTCCTGTCGGCGGGCGACGAGGACGTGGCCCGCCTCTACGCCCGCCTCGGCTTCCGCTCCGTGGGCACGGCCCTGATCGCGGACCGTCCGCTGTGATCGGCCGGCTGGTGTGACCTGTCGGCTGCCGTGATCGGCGAGGGGCGTCCCGCGCAACTCCGAGCCGGTTGTTTTGCGGGAACGGCAAGGTCGCTTGGCCGGGGCCGCGGTGCGGGCGGAGCATCGAAGGCGCGGGCACCCGTACCCGTACCGACCGGAAAGAGACCGCCATGGCGCACGCGCACGACCACGCCCCCCACTCCCCCGAGACCGGCTTCGAGACCGGCTTCGAGACCGGCTTCGCGGGCGAGGAGTTCTGGGACTCCCGCTACCGCGAGAGCGAAAGGATCTGGAGCGGCGAGGCCAACGCCGTGCTGGCCCGGGAGGCCGCCCCGCTCGCTCCCGGCCGGGCCCTTGACCTCGGCTGCGGAGAGGGCGGCGACGCCGTGTGGCTCGCGCGGCAGGGCTGGTACGTCACCGGGACGGACATCTCCGGGGTCGCCCTGGAGCGGGCGGCGGCCCACGCCGCGGACGCCGGGGTCACGGAGCGCACCGCCTGGGAGCGGCACGACCTCGCGGAGTCCTTCCCGGCCGGGGCATACGACCTGGTCTCCGCGTGCTTCCTGCACACCTTCGGGGAGTTCCCGCGCGAGCGGATCCTGCGCCGGGCCGCCGCGGCCGTGGCCCCCGGCGGGATCCTGCTCGTCGTCGGCCACGCGGGCTGGGCGTCCTGGCAGGAGGACCGCCCGGAGGTGGACTTCCCGACCCCGGACCAGGTGCTGGCCCAGCTGGAACTGGAGGCCGGCGCCTGGGAGGTCCTGCTGGCGGAGGAACACGTACGGGTCCAGAACCAGCCTGACGGCCGGCCCGGGACCCGTACGGACAACGCGTTGAAGGTGCGGCGGCTCCCGTAGGAGCCAAACCCCCTAGAAGCCCAGCTTGCGGAGCTGCTTGGGGTCGCGCTGCCAGTCCTTGGCGACCTTCACGTGCAGGTCGAGGAAGACCGGGGTGCCGAGCAGCGCCTCGATGTGCTTGCGCGACTTCATCCCGACCTCCTTCAGGCGGGCGCCCTTCGGGCCGATGATGATGCCCTTCTGGCTCGGCCGCTCGATGTAGAGGTTGGCGTGGATGTCCAGCAGGGGACGGTCCGCCGGGCGGTTCTCCCGGGGGATCATCTCCTCGACGACCACGGCGATGGAGTGCGGGAGCTCGTCCCGTACGCCTTCCAGCGCGGCCTCGCGGATCAGCTCCGCGACCATGACCATCTCGGGCTCGTCGGTGAGGTCGCCCTCCGGGTACAGCGGCGGGCTCTTCGGCAGCATCGGCGCGATCAGGTCCGCCAGCAGCTGGACCTGGGTGTCGCCGACCGCCGAGACCGGGACGATCTCGGCCCACTCGAAGCCCAGCTCCTCGGCGAGCTGGTGCACGGCGATGAGCTGCTCGCCCACCACCTTCGACTCGACGAGGTCGGTCTTGGTGATGATGGCGATCTTGGGGGTCTTCTTGATCCCCGCGAGCTCCTTGACGATGAACTTGTCACCGGGGCCGAGCTTCTGGTCCGCGGGCAGGCAGAAGCCGATCACGTCGACCTCGGACCAGGTCGCGCGCACGACGTCGTTGAGGCGCTCGCCGAGCAGGGTGCGCGGCTTGTGGAGGCCGGGCGTGTCGACGAGGACGAGCTGGGCGTCGGGGCGGTGCACGATGCCGCGGACCGTGTGGCGGGTGGTCTGCGGCCGGTTGGAGGTGATCGCGACCTTGGTACCCACGAGCGCGTTGGTCAGGGTCGACTTCCCCGCGTTGGGACGGCCGACGAAGCATGCGAAGCCCGCACGGTGCGGGCTGGTGGTCTCGGGGGAACGATCGCTCATACGGGCCATTCTCCCCGATGCGGCTCCCAGCGCCGACCAGGCAGCCGCCACGAGGGCGAGAGCGGCCGCCAGCAGCCCGTTCAGGGAGGGGTGCGCGGCATGTCCGGCGGTGGCCCGGGCGGCCGCCCCGTCGGCCCGCGCCACGACCGTGACCTCGGCCCATTCCAGCGCGGGCGGGTCCGCCCAGGGTGCGGTGAGCCGGACCCGCTGCCCGGGCAGTAGTTCTGCGGGCAGGCCGGCGAGGGGGCGGGAAAGGAGGCTCCGGCCGAGGGCGCCGGAGACGGTCAGGGTGGCTCGGGGGCGCAGGGTGACGTTACCGAGGTTGTGGAGCGTGTACGAGATCTCCGCGCCGGCGGTGCCGCGGGCCGTGCCGGCGGTGCGGTCGGTGCGGAGGTCCTCGACGGCCAGCGCGGGCGCGGTGGGGCCGGTGACCCGGAGGTAGAGGCGGGCGGCGACTGCCTGCTGCACGCCTATCCCCGGCATCGCGGTACCGGCCGGCCGGTCCTCCAGGGCGACGACGGCTCCGGGGTGGTCCCCGGGCTCGGCCCGGTCGGGGACGGTGAGGGTGAAGCCGACGTCGACCGACGCCTTCGCCGGGACGGTGATCCGCTCCCGCGCCGGCACCGTCCAGGCGCCCGTGGCGGTGCGCGGCTCCTCGGGCCCGCGCAGGGCGAAGCCGCCGTCGCGGGCGGTGTTGTAGGCGTCGGCGGCGTAGAGGCGGAAGGTGCGGGGCCGGTCGGTGCGGTTGGCGATGGTGACGGAGTCGGTGACGGTCTGGCCGGGGGCCGCGGCGAGGTAGAAGTACGGGCGCTGCCCGAGCTTGTTGGCGGCGGGCAGGACGGACCACTGCCCGTTGTCGGCGGCGGCCGCGGGTCCGGCTCCGCCGAGCAGAAGAATCCCGAGCCCCAGGATCACGGCGGCGGCCGCGAACGCGGCGAGGAGCCGCCGTGCCCGCGGTGGCGGTGGTGGTGGCTGCGGCTGGGCCCGGGCTTGGGCCTGGGCGGCCCGGGCCGGTGCCGGTGCCGGTGCCGGTGCAACGGTCGGCCGGTGTCGGGCAGCGGTGGACCGCTCCGGAGAGGCTCTCCCCGCCCCGCCCTTCCCCCGTTCCCCGGGGCTCCGCCCCGGACCCGTTGCCGGGTGCGGCGCCGTTCCCGGGGGCCGGCCCCCGGACCCCCGCTCCTCAAACGCCGGAGGGGCTGGAATTTCCAACCCGGCGGCGTTCACGTACGGGCTGACACCGGCCGAATCCAGCCCCGCCGGCGTTTGAGGCGCGGGGTCTGGGGCGGAGCCCCAGGGGGTTCGGGGTCCGGGCAGCGCCCGGGGAACGGGCGAAGGGCGGGTACGGGACTTCGCCCCGCGCAGCGGCAAAGGTCGCTGTGGGGACTCCGCCCCGCGCAGCGGCAAAGGCCGCTGTGGGGACTCCGCCCCGCGCAGCGGCAAAGGTCGCTGCGGGGACTCCGCCGCCCCGCCCAGTGGCGAGGGTCGCTGCGGGGGCTCCGCCCCGCGCGGCGGCACCGCGGCGGCTGCGGGGCCGGGCCGGGTCACGACAGCGTCAGGGTCAGCACCGCGGTGTAGGCGCCCGGCGGGGTGTACGGGGGCACCTGCAGGGTGACGGCCGCGTCGACGGTGAAGGTGCCGCCGACGAGCGCGGCGTCACCGGTCGAGGCCAGGACCGCCCCGTCCGGCCCGACGGTGCCCGCACTGCCCGGCGTACACGCGCTGGGACTGCCGGGCGCGGCCGCGCACGCCGGGGTCCAGCTCAGGGAGGCGCCCGGGATGCGGACCCCGCCGGAGCCGGTGAAATCGGTGACCTTGCCGATCAGGGACCATCCGGCCGGCCCGCCGCGGGCGTCCTTGACGGTGACCGTGCCGATCCGTCCGGCCGCCGCTCCGCCGTCCCCGTACGGGACCGCGGCCAGCGTCACGGCGTCGCCCTCCTGCGTCATCCCGAGCTCGCCCGGCTCCACGACCGCCGTCACCGTCTGGCTGCCCGGCGGCAGCGGGGCGGCGACGATCACCGTGTACGCGGCCGGGCCCGAGCCCGACTCCGGAGTCCAGGCGGCGCCCTCGTACGCCACGACCGCCGTGGTCGCCCGGTCCGTGACCGGCAGCTCCGCGAGGACCACGCCGAGTTCGTCGGCCTTCGCGGCGACCCGGTCGGCGGTCTCCGCCGTACCCGCCCGGCCGGTCACGGTGACCTCCGCGCCGGGGACGAAACCGGCTCCGGTGACCTTGACCTTCGCGCCCGGCGCTCCCGCCGCCGTACCGAGCGCGACGGCGCGCAGGTTGGCCGTCGGCAGCGGACTCGCGGTGATCCGCTGCGCGACCGGCGGCCCGGCGGGCACCGGCAACCCGGACGGAGACGAGGACGGGGACACCGGCGAAGCGGACACCGGCGACGGCGCCGCGGACGCAGACGCGGACGCGGAAGCCGACGCGGTCGGTGCCGGTCCCGCCCCCGGCGGCTCGCTCCCGAAGGCGCCCGCGCAGACGGTGTCCAGTTCCAGCAGGTGCCCGGTGTGCAGGGTGTAGCCGCCCGGGGCCAGGGTGATCTCGCCGGGGGCGGTGACGGTGAAGGTGCCGGTCATGGTGACGGCGGGCAGCGCCCCGCCCGCCTCGACGGGATCGTTGCGCTTGGCCCCGACGACCGTGACCTCGCCCTGCTGCACGCCCCCGAGCACGATCCGCCCGGTCGGGGTGAGGACGTCGGCGGGCAGGCCGACGGAGAGCGGGTTCACGGCGGGGGTCCGGGTGACCTGGTAGGTGACCGTGACGGTGTCGCCCACGCGCGGCGTGGTGTCGTCGACGGTGATCCGGGCGGTGGTGGGCCCGTCGGCCGGCGGCAGTCCCGCCTCCTGCGGCGGCAGGCAGTGCGTGGGGAACTCGACCTGACCGGCAGGGGTCTCCCCCTCCGCGGCGGCGGGCGCGCTCAGCGCTCCCCCGGTCGCGGCGGCCAGCACCGCCATGCCGACGGCCGCCGACCACCCTCTGTGCCGCGCCGTCGTCCGCGCCGTTGCCCGCGCCGGTGTTCGCGCCGAAGTCCGCACTGACCGCCCCCTGGGATCCCGTACCCCGCCAGGGGGCCATTCACGAGCGGGCGGGGGGATAAGTCAATGCACGGACCCGGCAGCAACTGATGTCCCATCAGGAGATGGCAGTGTGGCGCCCGGTGCCGCCTGCCGGAAGGTCCGCCGGTAGGACGTCGGGCTCACGCCGAGGGCCGCCTGGACGTGTTTGCGCAGGGACTGCGCGCTCCCGAAGCCCGCCTCCCGGGCCACGTGTTCCATCGGCAGGTCGGTCTGCTCCAGCAGTGCCCGGGCCCGCTCCACCCGCTGCCCCAGGATCCATTCGCCCGGACTGAGCCCCGACTCCTCGCGGAACCTGCGCGTGAAGGTCCGTACCGACATCGCCTCCTGCCGGGCCAGGTCGGTCAGCCGCAGTGGTTCGTGCAGCCGGTCCAGTACCCAGGCGCGGGCCGCGGCGGTGCTCGCCTGCTGCGGCTCGGGCACCGGGCGGTCGATGAACTGCGCCTGCCCGCCGTCGCGGTGCGGCGGTACGACGGTGTACCGGGCGGTGTGGTTCGCGACGGCCGAGCCGTGGTCGCGGCGCACGATGTGCAGGCACAGGTCGATCCCGGCGGCGACTCCGGCGGAGGTGAGCACGTCCCCGTCGTCGGTGTAGAGCACGCCCGGGTCGACCAGGACGGCCGGGAAGGTCTGCTGGAAGTGCCCGGCGGAGGACCAGTGGGTGGTGGCCCGGCGGCCGTCCAGATACCCGGCGGCGGCCAGGACGTAGCCGCCGGTGCAGATGGAGACGAGCCGGGTGCCGGGCCTGATGTGCGCGAGCGCGGCGGCCAGTTCGGGGGTGAGCCGGCCCTCGTCGTGGACCGGGCCCAGCTCGTAGGAGGCGGGGACCACCACCGTGTCGGCGGTGGCCAGCAGTTCGGGACCGTGCTCGACGTGGACGTCGAAGTCGGCGTCCGTGGGGACCCGGCCGGGGGCGAGCCCGCAGGTGAGGACCTCGTACAGCGGCCGCCCGGCGGGATCCTTCGCCCGCCCGAAGATCCGGTGCGGGATGCCGAGCTCGAAGGGCAGCAGACCGGCGAGGGCGAGTACGACCACACGGTGGACACGGTGCGCGCGAGGCTCCATGGCCCGATCATATCGAAGGGTGTCGGTCAGGCCACTGTCGTACGAGACCCCGGCGGCCGGAAACTATCGGCGTGACGCAGACAGACCCGGGCCCCGGCCCGTCCCCCGCGCCGACACCCGCCTCCGGCCCGGCGGCCGGACCCGACTCCACGGCCGTCGCGCCGCACCCCGCACACCGCGTCCACCGCGCCTGGTTCGTCGCGGCCGTCGCCTTCGTGACGATCATCGGCGCCGCCGCCTTCGCCTCCCTCCCCGGTCTGCTCATCGAGCCGCTGCACGAGGAGTTCGACTGGTCCCGCGGCACGATCGGCCTCGCCGTCTCCGTGAACCTCGCGCTGTACGGGCTCACCGCGCCGTTCGCCGCCGCCCTGATGGACCGCTTCGGCATCCGCAAGGTGGTCGCGGTCGCCCTGACCGTCATAGCCGGCGGCTCGGTGGCCACGGTCTGGATGACCACCTCCTGGCAGCTGATCCTGTACTGGGGCGTCCTGGTCGGCCTGGGCAGCGGCTCGATGGCGCTGGCCTTCGCGGCGACGGTGACCAACCGCTGGTTCACCGCCCGGCGCGGCCTGGTCACCGGCATCCTGACCGCCGCCGGGGCCTCCGGCCAGCTGATCTTCCTGCCGCTGCTGGCCTGGCTGGTGGAGAACCACGGCTGGCGCCCGGCGTCGGTGACCGTCTCGCTGGCGGCCCTGACCGTCGTGCCCTTCGTCTGGCTGCTGCTGCGCGACCACCCGGCGGACATCGGGACCACCCCGTACGGGGGCACCTACACGGCCAAGCCCGCGCCCGTCCCCGGCGCCGCCCGCCGGGCCGTGGGCGTCCTGGTCAAGGCGGCCCGGACCGGACCGTTCTGGCTGCTGGCGGGCACCTTCGCGATCTGCGGGGCCTCGACGAACGGGCTGGTGAGGACCCACTTCGTCCCGTCGGCCCACGACCACGGCATGCCGGTGACGGCGGCGGCCGGACTGCTCGCCGTGATCGGCGTGCTCGACGTGATCGGCACGGTCTTCTCCGGCTGGCTGACGGACCGCTTCGAATCGCGCCGCCTCCTCGCCGTCTACTACGCCCTGCGCGGGATCTCGCTCCTGTTCCTCCCGATCCTGCTGGCCCCGACCGTGCACCCGCCGATGGTGTTCTTCATCGTCTTCTACGGCCTGGACTGGGTCGCGACGGTCCCGCCGACGATCGCCCTGTGCCGCGAGCACTACGGGGACGACGGAGCCATCGTCTTCGGCTGGGTCCTGGCCTCGCACCAGATCGGCGCGGCGGTGGTGGCCTTCCTCGGCGGCCTGGCCCGCGACGCCTTCGGCTCGTACGACCCCGTCTGGTACGCCTCGGGCGCCCTGTGCGCGATGGCCGCCCTGATGGCGATGGTCATCCGCCGCCGCGCCGTTCCCGCCGGGTCGTAAACGGGTGTCCGGAGGGTGCGCCCCGCTGCGACACTGCCGGTCATGAGCGCACCCGAACTCTCCGAGCTCGACCACCTCCGTGAAATCGAGCGACTCGCGCACCGGGTCGTCGCGGAGTCCTCGGGCACCGAGTTCCCGGAGCCGTTCCGGCGCGAGCTGGACGCCCTCTCCCGGACCCTGCGCAGTCACCATTTCGAGGGCGACGGCTGCACCGAGGAGGACCGGCCCCGAATCCGTCTCGTCGGGGCCTGCCTGCTCCGGCCTGGGCTCGTACCGGCCGGGACCGACGAGAGCTACGAGGAGATGTGCGCGCGGCTCGCCGTGGAACCCCGCCCGGAGGGCTGGGCCCTGTGGCACACCTGGGCGGACGGCTCGGAGCTCCGGGTCACCATGGTGGTCACCGCGGTCGGGACGACGGAGGGGCTCTTCGAGAACTGGGCCCGCGGCCGGAGCTTCGACCCCGTGACCCCGCTGCCGTCCCAGGTCGTCCGGGTGCTCCAGGGCTGGATCGGCCCGGTCACCTTCTCACCGCGCGGCGTCGGGCACACGGGCCTCGGCGGCCGGCCGGTGCAGGACCGGCCGGTGTAGGACCGGCCGGTGTAGGACCGGCCGGAGCAGGACCGGCCGGAGCCGAAGCCCGCCGCCCGACGGATCAGGCCCCAGCCGGAGTCGTCGACTTCAGGGTGCCGTCCGGGCCCGCCAGGAGGACCGGGGTGTCCGGGCCGCCGAGGTCGCGGACCGCCGCGCGGTCGGCGTCGGAGGGGGCCTCGGCGGCGCTGACGACGGCCGCCGCCTCCAGGGACTGGGCGCCGCTGGCCACGGCCATCGCGACGGCCGTCTGGAGCGCGCTCAGCTTGAGGGAGTCCAGCGCCACGGTCCCGGCGACGTACGTACGGCCGGTCTCGTCCCGGACCGCCGCCCCCTCGGGCACGCCGTTGCGGGCCCGGGCGCTGCGCGCCAACGTGATGATCTTGGTGTCTTCGGGGTCGATCCCGGTGCTGTCGGTCATAGCCCGAAGCATATGGAGCGCGTCGGCGGGGCCGCACGACGACCCCGCCGACGCGCTCTCCCCTCCACCCCCGGTGTCCCCCCGGGATCTTGGTGGCGCAGGGATAAAACTAAGCGCTGGGTAAGCGGATCCACGGCCCCGAAGGTCCCGTGATCCATGACCTTGGGCCCCTCCCCGATTCCACTCCGGGGAACACCTGGGGGGGTACACCCCCTACGGCCGGTCGAGCCGCAGCCGCTCCGCCCTCGGCAGACCGGCGACCACCAGGTCGTACGAGTCCTCGACCAGCTCCCGGACCAGCGCGTCGGCAAGCGCCCCCGGCCCGCCCGCGGTCACCGTGTTCCAGTGCCGCTTGTTCATGTGCCAGCCCGGTACGACCGCCTCGTGCTCCGCCCGCAGCCGCACCGCCTGCTCCGGGTCGCACTTGAGGTTGACCTTCAGCGGGTCGGCGTCCAGCGCGCTCAGCGCGAACACCTTCCCCAGCACCTTGAACACCGAGGTCTCCGGGGTGAAGGGGAACTCCTCCACCGCCGCGTTGAACCCGAGACAGAACGCGCGCAGCTCCGCCGGCGTCACTCCGTCTCCCCTTCCTGGCCCTCCACCGGAACCACCGGCTCCACCAGCACGGTCACGATCTTGTTCCGCCGCCCCGCCGGGGACTCCGCCGTCAGCCGCAGCGGCCGTCCGTCGGGCAGGTCCACCACCGCCGAGGCACCGGCGATCGGTACCCGGCCCAGCGCCTTGGCGAGCAGTCCGCCGACCGTCTCCACGTCCTCGTCGTCGAAGGAGTCCACCTTGAACAGTTCGCCGAGGTCGGTGATGTCCAGTCGCGCGGTGACCCGGTAGCGGTCCCCGCCCAGGTCCTCCACCGGCGGGATCTCCCGGTCGTACTCGTCGGTGATCTCGCCGACGATCTCCTCCAGGATGTCCTCGATGGTGACGATGCCGGCGGTGCCGCCGTACTCGTCGATGACCACCGCCACGTGGTTGCGCACCGACTGCATCTCGCGCAGCAGGTCGCCCGCGTTCTTCGTGTCCGGCACGAACACCGCGGGCCTTATCGCCGTGGAGACCAGGTCGCTCTCCGCGTCCCGGCTGATGTGCGTCTTGCGGACCAGGTCCTTCAGGTACACGATGCCGACGATGTCGTCCTCGTTCTCCCCGGTCACCGGGATCCGCGAGAAACCGGACCGCAGCGCGAGCGTGGTCGCCTGACGGACCGTCTTGTACCGCTCGATGCAGACCAGGTCGGTGCGCGGCACCATGACCTCGCGCACGAGCGTGTCGCCCAGTTCGAAGACCTGGTGCACCATGCGGCGCTCGTCGTCCTCGATCAGCGATTCCTTCTCCGCGAGGTCGACCATCGCGCGCAGCTCCGCCTCGGAGGCGAAGGGCCCCTTGCGGAAGCCCTTCCCGGGGGTGAGCGCGTTGCCGAGGAGGATCAGCAGTTGCGGGATGGGCCCCATGATCCGGGCGAGCGGTACGAGGACGTAGGACGCCGCCGTCGCCGTGTTCAGCGGGTGCTGCCGGCCGATGGTGCGCGGGGACACGCCGACCGCCACGTAGGACACGAGCACCATCACGGCGATGGCCACGAGCAGCGCGGTCCAGTTCTCCCCGAACTCGTCGAGGCAGACGTACGTGACGAACACGCCCGCCGCCATCTCGCAGGTGACCCGGACCAGCAGCGCGACATTGACGTAGCGGGTGGGGTCGCCGGCGACCTGGGCCAGCTTGGCGCTGCCGCGCCGGCCCTCCCGTACGGCCTGTTCGGCGCGGAAGGCGGAGATCCGGGCGATCCCGGACTCGGCGCACGCGGCGAACCAGGCCACCACGACCAGCAGGACGGCCCCGGTGATCAGCTGGAGATCACCGGTCATGAGACGGTCGGCGCCGGGGACGGGCCCGTCACGCCGTTCTCGCCGCGCCAGCCGTCGACGATCGCCGCCTGGAGGCCGAACATCTCGGCCTTCTCGTCCGGCTCCTCGTGGTCGTACCCGAGCAGGTGCAGCACCCCGTGGACGGTCAGGAGCTGGAGCTCCTCGTCCATGGAGTGCTGCGTCGGCGCGTCCTCGCCCTGCTTCTTGGCGACTTCGGGGCAGAGCACGATGTCACCGAGGAGACCCTGCGGGGGCTCCTCCTCGTCCTTCTTCGGCGGACGCAGCTCGTCCATCGGGAAGGACATGACGTCGGTGGGTCCGGGCAGGTCCATCCACTGGATGTGGAGCTGCTCCATCGCGTCCTCGTCGACGACGATGACGGAGAGCTCCGAGAGCGGGTGGATCCGCATCCGGGCGAGTGCGTAGCGGGCGATGTCGAGGATCGCCCGCTCGTCGACCTCGGTTCCGGACTCGTTGTTGACGTCGATCGACATGGTGCGCTGATTTCTACTTCCGCTGGAAGCCGTTCCGCGACTGCTTCGCGTCCTGGCTGTCGTCGTACTTCTCGTACGCGTCGACGATACGGCCGACCAGCTTGTGCCGGACGACATCCTCGGACGTGAGCCGCGAGAAGGCGATGTCCGGCACCCCTTCGAGGATGTCCTGCACCTGCCGCAGACCGCTCTTGGCACCGCCCGGCAGGTCGACCTGGGTCACGTCGCCGGTGACGACGATCTTCGAGTCGAACCCGAGCCGGGTCAGGAACATCTTCATCTGCTCGGGGGTGGTGTTCTGCGCCTCGTCGAGGACGACGAAGGCCTCGTTGAGGGTGCGGCCGCGCATGTAGGCCAGCGGCGCGACCTCGATGGTGCCCGCCGCCATCAGCCGCGGGATCGAGTCCGGATCGATCATGTCGTGCAGGGCGTCGTAGAGCGGCCGCAGGTACGGGTCGATCTTGTCGAAGAGGGTGCCGGGGAGGAATCCCAGGCGCTCTCCGGCCTCCACCGCCGGGCGGGTCAGGATGATCCGGCTGACCTGCTTGGACTGCAGGGCCTGGACCGCCTTGGCCATGGCCAGGTAGGTCTTGCCGGTACCGGCGGGGCCGATGCCGAAGACGATCGTGTGCTTGTCGATCGCGTCGACGTACCGCTTCTGGTTGAGGGTCTTGGGGCGGATGGTGCGGCCGCGGCTGGAGAGGATGTTCTGGGTGAGCACCTCGGCGGGCGTCTCGTCCGGGCCCTCGCCGTTGCCGCTCGACTTGAGCATGGCGATCGAGCGTTCCACTGCGTCCTCCGTCATCGGCTGCCCGGTGCGGAGCACCAGCATCATCTCGTCGAACAGGCGCTGGATCAGAGCGACTTCCGCCGCCGCGCCGATCGCGCTGACCTGATTGCCCCGAACATGGATGTCGGCCCTCGGGAAGGCCTTCTCGATCACGCGCAACAGGGCGTCGCCCGAGCCGAGGACGGACACCATCGGATGGGTGGCCGGTACGGAGAAGTGGGCTCGCGCCTGCCCCGGCGCGGGGGTCTTGGCTGTCGGTGTCTGAGTCATGGGCCGGCACTGTGGCCTGCGCATACCTCCCACTGAGGGGCCGCGCCGATCGACGGCCACCGGACTTCCAAGCCTACGTCGCCGCCCCGCCATCCCCGAGGGGTTTTACGGGGTCTGCCTCGGGGGTCTGCCACGGGGGCCTGCCCCGCACCCGATCCACCGGCCCACACCAGCCCCTCCGGCGTTTGAGGACCGGGGGTCCGGGGCCGGCCCCGGAAACGGCGCCGCACCCGGCCGTCCCGCCCGGGGCGGCGCGGGCGTCCGGGTCGGGGGCGCGGCCCCGCACCTCACCCCGTTCCCCGGCCGGCCAGGCCTACGCCGACTGGCGGAAGCCGATCGTCGGGACCGCCCGGCGCCTGCTGGCCGGGGCGGCGGCCCGCGGGACGAGGTCGTCCAGGAAGCCGTACCGCCCGCGCAGGGCCTCCGGGGCGGTGCGCCACCAGTGGGCCACCTCCGGCCAGCCGGGGGCCGACAGGGAGCCGCCGAACTCCTGCACCGACAGGGCGGCCGTCAGGCCCGCGAAGGCGAGCCGGTCCGCGAGCGGCCACTCGGCGAGGGTGCCGGTCAGGAAGCCCGCCACGTACACGTCGCCCGCGCCGGTCGGGTCCAGGGCGTCGACCGCGATCGCGGGGACCTCGGCCGTCTCCCCGGTCCGCCCGTCCACCGCGTACGAGCCCTCGGAGCCCATCGTCACCACCGCGATCGGCACCTTCTCGGCCAGCGCCCGGGCCGCCGCGCGCGGGCAGTCGGTGCGCGTGTACGCCATCGCCTCCCCCGCGTTGGGCAGGAAGGCCTCGCAGTGCTCCAGGTCTGCGAGCGCCCCCAGGTCCCAGCGCCCGCTGTCGTCCCAGCCGACGTCGGCGAACACCCTGGCCCCGCGGCGGGCCGCCTCGGCGACCCAGGCCTCGCCGCCGCCCGGGCCGAGGGAGGCCACCGCCGCGCGGGCGCGGGGAGGGCACTGGGGGAACGGGCCCGGGTCCGCCGGGAGCGGGGCCTCGTGGCCGTGGGAAACCATCGTGCGCTCGCCCTCGTACGCCATCGAGACGGTGACGGGGCTGTGCCAGCCCGGCACGGTCCGTGACATCGACAGGTCGATGCCCTCGCCCTGTTCGAGGGCGTCCCAGCAGTACTCCCCGTAGTGGTCGTCCCCGAAGGCGGCGGCCAGGGAGGTGCGCAGACCGAGCCGGGCGAGGGCGGTGGCCATGTTGGCGACGCCGCCGGGGCTGGACCCCATGCCGCGCGCCCAGGATTCCGTGCCGCGCACGGGGGCCGAGTCGAGGCCGGTGAAGATGATGTCGAGGAAGACCGTGCCCGTCAGGAAGACGTCGCAGCCGGGTTCTTGGGGGTCGCGCAGCGGACCGAGGGGGTCCACGGCGGAGTCGAGGCTGTCCCGGCTGCTGCGACTGGTCACGATGTACTCCCCGTTCGGTTCGGCGCACGTGGTGAATCTTGGCGGGTCGTTTCTTCACTTGGCTTAACTCACGTCCGCCGTCAGGCCCTCCCTCGTGGGAGGACCCAGGTAACAGTGTGACGCAGATCACCGCCTGAACGCCCTTCTCGGAAGATCGGGCCGCTTGATAGATATGAGCCCCGCGCTCTTGCGGAATCTCACGCTCCACCTGCACCACCTGGAACATCCGTGCCCGACCGCACCCCCGCGCCGCCCGCCGCCTGGCCGCTCGTCGCGCTCTTCACCTCCGGTTACGTCGCCCCGTACCTGCTGCCGACCGTGGTCGGCCGGCTCGACGCCCACCTCCCGCTGAGCCCCGCGCAGGCCGGACTGATCGGCTCGGTCCTGCTGCTCGGCTCGGCCGCCGCCGGCTTCACCCTCGCCTCCCGCATCCGGCGCCACGGACCGCGTCCGCTGGCCCGGCTCGGGCTGCTGCTCGCCGTCCTCGGGTACGGCACGGCGGCCGCCACCGCGCAGCTCCCCCTCGTCATCGCGGGCGCCGTCCTCGGCGGCTTCGGATCGGGCACGGCCACCGCCGTGGCCGCCTCCGGGATCGCGGCGCAGCGCGACCCGCACCGGACCTCCTCGCTGGGGCTGCTGTCGGTGTCGGCGACGGCCGGGGCCCTGTACCTGACCCTGCCCCGGCTCGGCGGCGGGCACGGGCTGCCGTTCGCGGCGATCGCCCTGGTCGCGCTCGTGTGCTGGCCGGCGACGGGCCGCCTCGACGGGGCCGACCGCACGGAGCACGCGGAGCGCGCCGACAGTGCCGTACGGGCTCCGGGGCGGCTGCCGTACCCGCGCGCCGGGGTGGTGCTCGCCGGGGCCCTGATGCTGTGGTCGCTGGCCCAGAACGCCCTGTGGGGCGTCAGCGGCCGCATCGGCGCGCAGCAGGCGGGCCTGTCCGAGGTCACCCTCGGGATCGTCTTCGCGGCCGCGCTCGGCGCCGGGCTGCTCGGGGTCACCGCCGCCTCCGCGCTCGGCGCCCGGCTCGGCCGGGCGGTCCCGGTGGGCGTGGGCACGGCGGTCATCGCCTGCTGCGTGGTGCTGGCCTCGCACGCGCGGGACCTGGGCTCCTTCGCCGCCGGGGAGATCCTGTGGAACGCGGTGTACCCCGTCGTGCTCTCCTACGCCATCGGCCTCGCCGCCGCCCTCGACCCGCTCGGGCGCTGGGCCGTCCTGGTCGGTTCCGCGTCCTCGCTCGGCGTGGCCTGCGGGCCCGTCACCGGGAGCCTGCTCGCCGAGGGCGCGGGGTTCCCGGGCATGGGTCTGGTCCTCGGGGGGCTGCTGCTGGCGGTGGCCGGGCCGATGGCCGCGGTCGCCCTGCACGTCGGCGGACGCCCGCTGACCCCCGGCTCGGTGCGCCGGCGCGGCGGGGCCCCGGCGGCCGTGCTCGCCGCCGGAGCCGGGACGCCGGCCGGCTCGGTGCCGAGGGTCGGCGCGCAGGAGCTGGAGGTCGTGGAGCTCGCGCGGCTCCGCGCCCGCCCGCTGCGCCTGCCCCCGCTCCGGGTCCTGCTGCTCTCCCCGGCGGCGTCCCGCCGAGCCCGCGAACGCCCCCGCAGGCGCATCCGCACCGGCGTCTAGTGCTGTGGCCGGAAAGGTTTGCCGGGTCGCGGCGTTCGGTGCGGTGCATCGCAAGGCGGAGGACCGCGCCTCGTACTGGACGTACCGGCGTGGTCCGACAACGCGGCGAGGTGCCGTGCCGGGCGTCGCGACCCGGTGAACCTTTCCGGTCACAGCACTAGACCGCGACCCCCGTGCCGGGACCCGCTATCCGCCCCGCTTGGGCACGGGCACCCGTACGAGGTCCGCGGCGATCGTCAGCTCGCCCTCGAAGCCGGCCGCCCGGGCCTGCCGTTCGAACTCGGACGGATCGCCGTAGCGCTGCGAGAAGTGCGTCAGCACGAGGTGCCGCACTCCCCCGTCCCGGGCCACCCGGGCGGCCTGCCCGGCGGTGAGGTGTCCGTGGTCGGTGGCCAGTTGGACGTCCTCGTCGAGGAAGGTCGACTCGATCACCAGCATGTCGCAGCCCGCCGCGAGCACCTCGACGCCTTCGCAGAGCCGGGTGTCCATGACGAAGGCGAACCGCTGTCCGGGGCGCGCCTCGCTGACCTCGTCGAGGGTGACCCCGCCGAGGCTGCCCTCGCGCTGGATCCGTCCCACGTCCGGCCCCTTGATCCCGTGGAGCGCGAGCAGTTCGGGCCGTATC
Organism: Streptomyces sp. NBC_00335; assembly: GCF_036127095.1. Taxonomy (GTDB): domain Bacteria; phylum Actinomycetota; class Actinomycetes; order Streptomycetales; family Streptomycetaceae; genus Streptomyces. Next base: position 5,776,781 of record NZ_CP108006.1, on the reverse strand, counting down.
CGGCGCCCGTCGGGCTCGGTGACCCGGTAACCGAAGGACTCCACCGGGTGCGACAGCCGTACGGCGTCGAGGGTGTACGCGTCCCCGCGCGCCAGGATCCCGTCCTCGGCCACCGGCTCCTCGGCGAGCTGCACCGTCTCGCGGTAGGCCGTGGCGTACCGCAGCCGGTCGAAGAACTTCTGTCCGGAGGCCGGGTAGTGGGCGGTGACGGGGTGCGGGACCCGGTCGAGGTTGATCCGCTGGATGACCCCGGCGAGGCCGAGGCTGTGGTCACCGTGGAAGTGGGTGACGCAGATCCGGTTGATGTCGTGCGCGGCCACCCCGGCGCGGAGCATCTGGCGCTGGGTGCCCTCGCCGGGATCGAAGAGGATGCCCTCCCCGTCCCAGCGCAGCAGGTAGCCGTTGTGGTTGCGGTGGCGGGTGGGCACCTGGCTGGCGGTGCCGAGGACCACTAGTTCTCGTACGGACACGGTTTATCCCGGGGGCCATTCGAAGCCGCGGCCGCCCAGGACGTGCACGTGGGCGTGGAAGACGACCTGGCCGACGCCGGCGCCGGTGTTGAAGACGAGGCGGTAGCCGCGCTCGGCGAGTCCCTCGTCGGCGGCGACGCGGCCGGCCTCCGTCAGGACGTCGGCGGCGATCCCGGGCTCCGCGGCCGCGAGGGAGGCTGCGTTGGGGTAGTGCACCTTCGGGATGACGAGGACGTGGGTGGGCGCCTGCGGGTTGATGTCGCGGAAGGCGACGGTCGTGTCCGTCTCCCGGATGACCGTCGCGGGGAGGTTCCCCGCGACGATCTTGCAGAACAGGCAGTCGGCCTGCGGTTCCCCGGCCATGTGCTGAACCCTTCGTGACGGGTGATCGGTTCCGGCATGGTATCCACCGCCACCGGCCGGACCGGACCGGACCGGTCAGGACCAGCGGCCCGTCCTCGCCAGCAGCACCGCCGCGGCGGCCGTGCCCGCCGTGGAGGTGCGCAGCACCGAGGGCCCCAGCCGGTACGGGTGCGCCCCGGCCGCGGCGAAGGCGGCGAGTTCGTCCGGGGAGACCCCGCCCTCGGGGCCGACGACCAGGACGATGGAGCCGGCGGCGGGCAGTTCCGCGGTGGCCAGCGCGCCCGAGGGGGCGTCCCGGTCCTCGTGCAGGACCACGGCGAGGTCGGCCCCGGCGAGCAGGGTCGCGACCTGCTTGGTCGACAGCGCCTCCTCGACCTCGGGGAAGCGGACCCGGCGGGACTGCTTGCCGGACTCGCGGGCGGTGGCCCGCCACTTCGCGAGGGATTTGGCACCCCGGTCGCCGCGCCACTGGGTGATGCAGCGCGAGGCCTGCCAGGGCACGATCGCGTCGACGCCGGTCTCCGTCATGGTCTCGACGGCGACCTCGCCGCGGTCGCCCTTGGGCAGGGCCTGGACGACGGTGATCCGGACGGCCGGCTCCGCCTCCTCGTGGACCCCGGACACGGAGACGACGAGGCGGTCCTTGCCCTCGGCGGCCGTGACCACGGCCTCGGCCCAGCCGCCCCGGCCGTCGGTCAGCACGAGGGCCTCGCCGGGGGCCAGCCGCTTCACGGAGACCGCGTGGCGGCCCTCGGGGCCGTCCAGGACGAACTCCGGCCCCGCGGGAACCTTTTCGACCACGAACACCGGGGCGGTCATGACGCACTCCTCATCTGCATTGCCTTCAACACGTCCTGTGCCGCGCCGAGTTCCGCCGCGAGCACCTCCACCAGTTCCCCGGCCGGCAGGGCCCGCGCCAGCCGGTGGCCCTGGCCCGCCCACAGGGCCATGCCCTGCGGGTCCCCGGCCGCGGCGGCGGCCTTGCGCAGCGGCGCGGTCAGGTGGTGGACCTGCGGGTACGCGGCCGGGGCGTACGGGCCGTGCTCGCGCATGAACCGGTTGACCAGTCCGCGGGCCGGCCGCCCCGAGAAGGCCCGGGTCAGCTCCGTGCGGACGAACAGCGGGTCGGTCAGGGCCTTCTTGTGCAGGGCGTGCGCGCCGGACTCCGGGCAGGCCAGGAAGGCCGTGCCGAGCTGCGCGGCCTCCGCACCCGCGGCGAGCAGTGCGGCGATCTGCGAGCCGCGCATCAGGCCGCCCGCCGCGATGATCGGCAGGGCCACGGCCTCGCGCACCTGCGCGACGAGCGCGAGCAGGCCGACTCCGGCCGTGCCGTCGCCCTGCGGGTCGTCGCGGTGGGTGCCCTGGTGGCCGCCCGCCTCCACGCCCTGGACACAGACGGCGTCGGCGCCGGCCGCCTGCGCGGCGCGGGCCTCCTCGACGGAGGTGACGGTGGCGATCGTGTACGTACCGACCTTGCGCAGGCAGGTGAAGGCCGCGGGCGAGGGCAGGCCGAAGGTGAACGAGACCACGGGTACCGGGTCTTCGATGAGAATGGCCAGTTTGGCGTCGTAGCCGTCGTCGCTGGTGCCGATGATGTCCTCGTCGGCGAGGGAGATCTCGTACCAGGAGGCCTCGCTGGCGAGGTGCCCGCGGTAGGCCTCCACGACCGCCGGGTCCACGTGGGAGGCCTGCGGCAGGAAGAGGTTGACGCCGAAGGGGCGGCGGGTGAGCGCGCGCAGCCGCTTGATCTCCTGGTACATGCCGTCGGCGGTCTTGTAGCCGCCGGCGAGGAAGCCCAGTCCGCCCGCTTCGCAGACGGCGGCCGCGAGCGGCGGGCAGGAAGCGCCGCCCGCCATGGGCGCCTGCACGATCGGGTACGCGAAGAGACCGTTCGGTGCGGAGGACATGTGCTGCATCGTGCCATGTCCCGCTCACGGGACCGAATCACGGCATTCGCCTGGCATAGTCCCCTTCACCGGGGTGCCCGAATACCGCCGCCGCCCTGCCGTCCCGCATGCCGCGAGCCCGGTCCGGGGCATCCCCGGACCGGGCTCGCAGGTGTTCTCGTACACCGCCGGGACGCCGCCCCTACGGTGCTCCGCGCGTGCGGATCAGCGCCCGTTGAAGGCGTCCTTCAGACGGCTGAACAGGCCTTGCTGGCCCGGCGCGAACTGGCCGAGCGGCCGCTCCTCGCCGCGCAGCTTGGCGAGCTGGCGCAGCAGGTCCTCCTGCGCCGGGTCCAGCTTGCTGGGGGTGGTGACCTCGACGTGGACGATCAGGTCGCCGCGGCCGCCGCCGCGCAGGTGCGTGACGCCCCGGCCGTGCAGGGGGATCGCCTGGCCGGACTGGGTGCCGGGGCGGATGTCGATCTCCTCCAGGCCGTCCAGCGTCTCCAGCGGGCACTTGGTGCCCAGGGCCGCCGCGGTCATCGGGATGGTGACTGTGCAGTGCAGGTCGTCCCCGCGCCGCTGGAAGGTCGGGTGCGGCAGTTCGTGGATCTCCACGTACAGGTCGCCGGCGGGGCCGCCGCCGGGGCCGACCTCGCCCTCGCCCGCGAGCTGGATCCGGGTGCCGTTCTCGACGCCCGCCGGGATCTTGACGGTGAGGCTGCGGCGGGAGCGGACCCGGCCGTCGCCCGCGCACTCGGGGCACGGGGTCGGGACCACGGTGCCGAAGCCCTGGCACTGCGGGCAGGGGCGCGAGGTCATGACCTGGCCCAGGAAGGACCGGGTGACCTGCGAGACCTCACCGCGGCCGCGGCACATGTCACAGGTCTGCGCCGAGGTGCCGGGGGCGGCGCCTTCGCCGGAGCAGGTGGTGCAGACGACGGCCGTGTCGACCTGGATGTCCTTGGTCGTGCCGAAGGCGGCCTCGTCCAGTTCCAGGTCGAGGCGGATCATGGCGTCCTGGCCGCGGCGGGTCCGCGAGCGCGGTCCGCGCTGCGAGGACTGGCCGAAGAAGGCGTCCATGATGTCGGAGAAATTGCCGAAGCCGCCCGCTCCGAAGCCGCCGGCTCCGCCGCCGCCCGAGGAGGACAGCGGGTCGCCGCCGAGGTCGAAGACCTGCTTCTTCTGCGGGTCCGAGAGGACCTCGTAGGCGGCGTTGATCTCCTTGAAACGCTCTTGCGTCTTGGGATCGGGATTCACATCCGGGTGCAGCTCGCGCGCGAGCCGCCGGAATGCCTTCTTGATCTCGTCCTGCGATGCGTCGCGGCGCACGCCGAGAACGGCGTAGTAGTCCGTGGCCACTTACGACTCCGCCAGGATCTGTCCGACGTAACGTGCCACTGCGCGTACCGCTCCCATCGTTCCGGGGTAGTCCATGCGGGTCGGTCCGACCACGCCGAGTTTGGCGACTGCTTCGCCGCCCGAACCGTAGCCGACCGAGACGACGGACGTGGAGTTCAGTCCCTCGTAGGCGTTCTCATGCCCGATCTTTACGGCCATTCCCGACTCACTGGCCTCGCCCAGCAGCTTGAGGAGCACGACCTGCTCCTCCAGCGCTTCGAGCACCGGCCTGATCGTCAGGGGAAAATCGTGTCCGAAGCGGGTGAGGTTGGCGGTGCCGCCGATCATCAGCCGCTCCTCCGCCTCCTCGACCAGCGTTTCGAGAAGGGTGTCGAGGACGGCTCGCACCGTCACCCGGTCTTCGGTCTCGAAGGATTCCGGAAGGTCCTTCACCAGCGGCGGCACGTCGGTGAACCGGCGGCCGACGACAATGCTGTTGAGCCGCGCCCGCAGGTCCGCGAGCGAGGTGTCCGCGAAGGGGGTCTGGCAGTCGACGAGCCGCTGCTCGACCCGGCCGGTGTCCGTGATGAGGACCAGCATCAGGCGGGCCGGGGCCAGCGAGAGCAGTTCCACGTGCCGGACGGTGGAGCGGGTCAGCGACGGGTACTGGACGACGGCGACCTGCCGGGTGAGCTGCGCGAGCAGCCGCACCGTCCGGCCGACGACGTCGTCGAGGTCCACGGCCCCGTCGAGGAAGTTCTGGATGGCCCGGCGCTCGGGCGTCGACAGCGGTTTGACCCCCGCCAGCTTGTCGACGAAGAGGCGGTAGCCCTTGTCCGTGGGGATCCGGCCGGCGCTGGTGTGGGGCTGGGCGATGTAGCCCTCGTCCTCCAGCACGGCCATGTCGTTGCGCACGGTGGCGGGCGAGACGCCGAGCCGGTGCCGCTCGGTGAGCGCCTTGGAGCCGACCGGCTCCTCCGTCCCGACGTAGTCCTGGACGATGGCGCGCAGCACTTCGAGTCTGCGTTCGCTGAGCATCGCGCACACCTCCATCGTTTCCGTCGTTCGCGGCTTCGGCAGGCTCTGCCTGCTGGCACTCTGAGCGTTCGAGTGCCAGAGATCCCCCGGTCAGTGTACGGCGGGGTGGTACGCCCGTAGCAAGGGCGGCCCGCCAAGGTAGCGTCGCGGCATGGACCTGCGTTGGGAAGAGGCGGGCTGGGAACAGCTCACAGAACGGGTCGGCCGCAAGCGGCTGCCGGTGTGGGACTGCACCGTGGGACTGGTGGTGGGCGAGGATTCGGCCCTCGTGATCGACCCCGGATCCTGCCTTCGGGAGGGCTCTGCGGTGCGGGCCGAGGCGGAGCGGCTGGCGGGCCGCCGCGTGACCCATCTCGCATTCACACACGGACATTTCGACCACGTATTGGGTGGTGCGGCGTTCGCGGGAGTGGAGGTCTACGGTCCGGTCGGGCTGGACGCCGTGCTCTCGGCGGGCCGGGAGGAGCTGCGCGAGGACGCGGTCCGCCAGGGGCTGGCGGAGGCCGAGGCGGCCGAGGCGGCGGACCTGCTGGTGGTTCCCCGGCACCTGGTGTCGGGCGAGTGGACGCTCGACCTGGGCGGGGTGCAGGTGCTGCTGGCGAACGTGGGGCCCGGGCACTCCGGGCACGATCTGGCCGTCTTCGTACCCGGAGCGCGCGAGGTGGTCTTCTGCGGCGACCTGGTCGAGGAGTCGGGCGAGCCGCAGGCGGGTCCGGACGCGATGCCCGGGCAGTGGCCGGCGGCCCTGGACCGGCTGCTGGCCCTGGGCGGGGACGACGCTCTGTACGTGCCGGGTCACGGAGCGGTGGTCGACGCGGCCTTCGTGCGTGCCCAACGCGACACACTGGCAACCCGTTTCGGCGTGTCGGCCCCCTGAGGCGGCCCGCTCTCCTACCCTCGGCCGGATGCGTGAGTACTCCCCCGACCTGACCCCGCAGTGGAAGCGCGCCAAGCCCGTCCCGGAGGTGCCGGCGGATCCCGATCTGGTGGTCGAGGTGGCGGGTACGGACTTCTGCGGCGCGGTGGTGGCCTGCGAGGCGGGCACGGTCACCCTGGAGGACCGCTTCGGCAAGCGCCGCGTCTTCCCCCTCGAACCCCGCGCCTTCCTCCTGGACGGCGCCGTGGTGACCCTGACCCGCCCGGCCCGGGGGCCGGCCGCCCCGGCCCGTACGGCCTCGGGCTCGCTCGCCGTGCCCGGGGCCCGGGCACGGGTGGCGCGGGCGGGCCGGATCTACGTGGAGGGCCGCCACGACGCCGAACTGGTCGAACGGGTCTGGGGCGACGACCTGCGGATCGAGGGCGTCGTGGTGGAGTACCTGGAGGGCATCGACGACCTCCCCTCGGTCGTCGCGGACTTCGCCCCGGCCGCCGACGCCCGGCTGGGCATCCTGGTGGACCACCTGGTGCCGGGCTCCAAGGAGTCCCGCATCGCCGCCTCCGTGACCTCCCCGCACGTCCTGATCGTGGGACACCCGTACGTGGACGTCTGGCAGGCGGTGAAACCCTCGGCCCTCGGCATCCGCGCCTGGCCGGTGATCCCGCCCGGCCAGGACTGGAAGACGGGCATCTGCCGCGCCCTGGGCTGGCCGGAGAACACCGGAGCCGCCTGGCAGCACATCCTGTCCCGCGTGACCTCGTACAAGGACCTGGAGCCCACCCTCCTGGGCGCGGTGGAGCACTTGATCGACCACGTGACGGCATAGAGTCGGCGAAAATTCAGCCCCGCCGGCGTTTGAGGCGCGGGGGTCCGGGGGCTGGCCCCCGGGAACGGCGCCGCACGCGGCAGGGGGCACCTCCCAGCGGTAGCTGGGGGAGGGTCCGGGCGGAGCCCGGGGAACGGTGGAAGGGCGGGTAGGGGACGGCCCCGCAGGGCTACCCACCCCGGACGGGGCTAGTCGACCAGGTCGCGGACCACCGCGTCGGCCAGCAGCCGCCCCCGCAGGGTCAGGACGGCCCGCCCGGCCGCGTACGGGCCTGCTTCGAGGAGCCCGTCGGCCAAGGCGCGCCGCGAGGCGGCCAGCCCCGCCTGCGCGAGCAGCGACAGCGGCACCCCGTCCACGAGCCGGAGCTCCAGCAGGATCCGCTCCACCCGCCGGTCCTCGGAGGACAACAGCTCCCGCCCGGCCCCGGGCGAGCGCCCCTCCGCCAGCGCAGCCGCATAGGCGCCGGGATGCTTCACGTTCCACCACCGCACCCCGCCCACGTGCGAGTGCGCCCCGGGCCCGGCCCCCCACCAGTCGGCGCCGCGCCAGTACAGCTCGTTGTGCAGGCACCGCCCGGCCTCGGAGGTGGCCCAGTTCGAGACCTCGTACCAGGAGTACCCCGCCTCGGCCATCACCGAGTCGAGGATCAGGTACCGGTCCGCGTGGACGTCGTCGTCCGTCATGGGGACCTCGCCCCGCCGGATCCGCCGCGCGAGCTGGGTGCCCTCCTCCACGATCAGCGCGTAGGCACTGATGTGGTCGGGCCCGGCCCCCAGCGCCGCCGACAGCGACGCCCGCCAGTCCTCGTCCGATTCCCCCGGCGTCCCGTAGATCAGGTCCAGGTTCACGTGCTCGAAGCCCGCCGCCCGCGCCTCCGCCACGCAGGCCTCCGGCCGCCCGGGGGTGTGCGTGCGGTCCAGCACCTTCAGGACGTGCTGCTTGGCGCTCTGCATGCCGAAGGAGATCCGGTTGAAGCCGCCCGCGCGCAGCTCCGCCAGGTACTCCGGGTTCACCGACTCCGGATTGGCCTCGGTGGTCACCTCGGCGTCCTCGGCCAGCCCGAACTCCTCGCGGATCGCCGCGAGCATCCGTACGAGGTCGCCGGCGGGCAGCAGCGTGGGCGTGCCGCCTCCCACGAAGACGGTGCGCACGGCCCTCGGGTCGTCCCCGAGCACCTTGCGCGCCAGCCGGACCTCGTCGATCAGGGTGTCGGCGTAGTTCTCCCGAGAGGCGAGCACACCGCCGGTGCCCCGCAGCTCGGTGGCCGTGTAGGTGTTGAAGTCGCAGTACCCGCAGCGCGTGGCGCAGTACGGAACGTGCAGGTAGAACCCGAGCGGCCGCTCCCCCGCTCCCTCGAGGGCGTGGAGCGGCAGCGAGCCGTCTTCGGGCATGGGTTCACCGTCGGGCAGTGCGGAAGGCATGAGCCCATTGTCCCGCACTGCCCCAAGGTCGTTTACGCGTGCGCGGCGCCTGCGGCCGCGCCCCGGACTACGCCTCCCGGGAGCCCTCGTACATCTCCTCGATGAGGTGCTTGAACTCGCGCTCGACGACCGGCCGCTTCAGCTTGAGGCTCGGGGTGAGGTCCCCGTGCTCCACGTCGAGGTCGCGCGGCAGGAGGCGGAACTTCTTGACCGTCTGCCAGCGCTGGAGGCCCTCGTTGAGGGTCTGGACGTAGGTCTCGATGAGCCGGTTCGTCTCGGGGGCGGCCAGGACCTGGGAGTACGTCTTGCCCTCCAGGCCGTTCTCGGCGGCCCAGACCAGGATGGAGGGCTCGTCGAGGGCGATGAGGGCGGAGCAGAAGTTCCGGTCGGCCCCGTGGACGACGATGCTGGAGACGTACGGGCAGAGCGCCTTGAACTGGCCCTCGATCTCCGCCGGGGCGACGTACTTGCCGCCCGAGGTCTTGATCAGGTCCTTCTTGCGGTCGGTGATGCGCAGGTAGCCGTCCGCGGAGAGCTCGCCGATGTCGCCGGTGTGCAGCCAGCCGTCGGCCTCCAGCACCTCGGCGGTCTTCTCGGGCTGCTGGTGGTAGCCCTGCATGATGCCGGGGCCGCGCAGGAGCACCTCGCCGTCGTCGGCGATGCGGACCTCGGTGCCGGGGAGCGGCTTGCCGACGGTGCCGGTGCGGTAGGCCTCGCCGGGGTTGACGAAGGAGGCGGCGCTGGACTCGGTGAGCCCGTAGCCCTCCAGGATGTGGATGCCCGCGCCGGAGAAGAAGTAGCCGATGTCGGGGGCGAGGGCGGAGGCGCCGGAGACCGCGGCGCGCAGGTTGCCGCCGAAGGCCTCGCGGAGCTTGGAGTAGACGAGCGCGTCGGCGATCTTGTGCTTGGTGGAGAGGCCGAAGGGGGCGCTCGCCCGGCCGGTGCGGCGGAAGTTGTCCTGGGTGACCTTGGCGTACTCGCGGGCCACGCCGACGGACCACTGGAAGATCTTGTACTTGGCGCCGCCGCCGGCCCGGGCCTTGGCGGCGACCCCGTTGTAGACCTTCTCGAAGATGCGCGGGACGGCCGCCATGTAGGTCGGCTGCACGATCGGCAGGTTCTCGATGATCTTGTCGATGCGGCCGTCGACGGCGGTGACGTGGCCGACCTCGATCTGGCCGGAGGTGAGCACCTTGCCGAAGACGTGGGCGAGCGGCAGCCAGAGGTACTGGACGTCGTCCTTGGTGATCAGGCCGGTGGCGACGGTGGCCTTGGCCATGTACGACCAGTTGTCGTGCGGCAGCCGCACGCCCTTGGGGCGCCCGGTGGTGCCGGAGGTGTAGATGAGGGTGGCGAGCTGGTCGGCGGTGATGGCCGCGATCCGCTCCTTGACCGCCTCGGGGTGCTTGGCGAGGTACTCCCGCCCGCGCGCCTCCAGGTCGGCGAGGGAGAGCACCCAGCCCTCGGGGTCCCCGTCGGCCGCGACGGCGTCGGCGGCCTCCAGGACCACCACGTGCGCGAGCTCGGGCAGGTCGGCGCGGCGCTCGCGGGCCTTGGCCAGCTGCGCGGCGTCCTCGGCGATCAGGATCCGGCTGTCGGAGTCGGAGAGGATGAACGCCGACTCCTCGGCGTTCGTGCTCGGGTAGATGGTGGTCACGGCGCCGCCGGCGCACATCACGCCGAGGTCGGCGAGGATCCACTCCACACGGGTGTTGGAGGACAGCGCCACGCGCTGCTCCGGCTGGATCCCGAGGTCGATGATCCCGGCCGCGATGGCGAATACCCGCTCGGCGGCCTGGCCCCAGCTCAGCGACTTCCAGTCGTCCGGGCCGCCCCGGCCGTCCGCCGCGGGCACCGGATAGCGGTAGGCCTCGCCGTTCGGCGTGGCGGCGACACGCTCCAGGAAGAGGGTCGCCACGGTGGGCGGGCGGTTCTCGATCAAGGTCTGTGTGTCGCTCACGGACATCCTCCGGACCACTCGGCAGGGCCTGTTCATCACAGGGGCGGACTGACTGGGTGGTGGGTCAGGGTGGGTGGCTGAGTCAGGGCTTGGCCGCATCCGACCAAAAAAACTGGCGAGTAACCAACGAGCATTGATCAGACTAGGGGCCCTCCGCCTGGCGCGTAAGAGTCCCCGGGCAGCCGATTCATAACGAAACAAGCCCCCGCGCCGGAGCGCGGGGGCCTGCTTCTCGTCCGATGACCGTCGCTGCGGCTACTTCTTCTTGCCGCCGGACTCGTCGCTGGACAGGACGGCGATGAAGGCCTCCTGCGGGACCTCCACGGAGCCGACCATCTTCATGCGCTTCTTGCCTTCCTTCTGCTTCTCCAGCAGCTTCCGCTTACGGGAGATGTCACCGCCGTAGCACTTGGCGAGGACGTCCTTGCGGATGGCGCGGATGGTCTCGCGGGCGATGACGCGGGAGCCGACGGCCGCCTGGATCGGGATCTCGAAGGCCTGCCGCGGGATGAGCTCGCGCAGCTTGGCGACCAGGCGCACGCCGTAGGCGTAGGCGGCGTCCTTGTGGCAGACGGCGGAGAAGGCGTCGACCTTGTCGCCGTGCAGCAGGATGTCGACCTTGACCAGGCTGCCGGCCTGCTCGCCGGTGGGCTCGTAGTCGAGGGAGGCGTACCCGCGCGTCTTGGACTTCAGCTGGTCGAAGAAGTCGAAGACGATCTCCGCGAGCGGGAGCGTGTAGCGGATCTCGACCCGGTCCTCGGAGAGGTAGTCCATCCCGAGGAGGGTGCCGCGGCGCTGCTGGCAGAGCTCCATGATCGCGCCGATGAACTCGGAGGGCGCGAGCAGGGTGGCCCGTACGACCGGCTCGAACACGTCCCTGATCTTGCCCTCGGGGAACTCGCTCGGGTTGGTGACGGTGACCTCCTTGCCGTCCTCCAGGACGACGCGGTAGACCACGTTCGGCGCGGTGGCGATCAGGTCGAGACCGAACTCGCGCTCCAGGCGCTCGCGCACCACGTCCAGGTGGAGCAGGCCGAGGAAGCCGACGCGGAAGCCGAAGCCGAGCGCCGCCGAGGTCTCCGGCTCGTAGACCAGCGCGGCGTCGTTGAGCTGGAGCTTGTCCAGGGCCTCGCGCAGGTCGGGGTAGTCCGAGCCGTCGAGCGGGTACAGGCCCGAGAAGACCATCGGGCGCGGGTCCTTGTAGCCGCCGAGGGCCTCGGTCGCGCCGTTGTGCAGGCTGGTGATGGTGTCACCGACCTTGGACTGACGGACGTCCTTCACGCCGGTGATGATGTAGCCCACCTCGCCGACGCCGATGCCGTCGGCCGGGGTCATCTCCGGGGAGGAGACGCCGATCTCCAGCAGCTCGTGCGTGGCGCCGGTCGACATCATCCGGATGCGCTCGCGCTTGTTGAGCTGGCCGTCGACGACACGGACGTAGGTCACGACACCGCGGTACGAGTCGTAGACGGAGTCGAAGATCATCGCGCGGGCCGGGGCGTCCTTGGGACCAACGGGGGCCGGGACCGTGGCGACGATCTTGTCGAGCAGCACGTCCACGCCGAGACCGGTCTTCGCCGAGACGCGCAGGACGTCCTCGGGCTGGCAGCCGACCAGGTTCGCGAGCTCCTCGGCGAACTTCTCCGGCTGGGCGGCCGGCAGGTCGATCTTGTTCAGGACCGGGACGATCGCCAGGTCCTTCTCCATCGCCAGGTACAGGTTGGCGAGGGTCTGCGCCTCGATGCCCTGGGCCGCGTCCACCAGGAGGACCGTGCCCTCGCACGCCGCGAGGGAGCGCGAGACCTCGTAGGTGAAGTCGACGTGCCCGGGGGTGTCGATCATGTTGAGGACGTGGGTCTTGCCCTGATCCTCGCCCGTGTTGGGCGCCCAGGGCAGCCGGACGGCCTGGGACTTGATCGTGATGCCGCGCTCACGCTCGATGTCCATGCGGTCGAGGTACTGGGCGCGCATCTGCCGCGAGTCCACCACACCGGTGAGCTGGAGCATCCGGTCGGCAAGGGTCGACTTGCCGTGGTCGATGTGCGCGATGATGCAGAAATTGCGGATCAGCGCCGGGTCGGTACGGCTCGGCTCGGGCACGTGGCTGGGGATCGCGGGCACGCAGTGTCCTGATTCTCGGGTCGCAGTCGGAACGAAGTGTGGGCGTCGGTCTGCGCGAAATCAGATCTGGTCGGGTCTAGTCGGATCTATACGCAGACTCCCATGGTCCCATGAACCGGGGAGTGCGCTCGGTTTGGGCCGGTCGGAAGGCAGCTGGTAACCTGAGCAGCTGTGTCTCGTGTGCCCTCTAGCTCTACGGGACGCAATCCGAAGATCAAATCTCTGAACCTGCAAAGGCTCTTTCGTGGCGAACATCAAGTCCCAGGTCAAGCGCAACAAGACGAACGAGAAGGCTCGCCTTCGCAACAAGGCCGTCAAGTCCTCGCTCAAGACCGCCATCCGCAAGGCCCGTGAGGCCGTCGTCGCCGGTGACGTCGAGAAGGCCACCGTGGCTTCCCGCGCCGCTTCCCGCGCGCTCGACAAGGCCGTCTCGAAGGGTGTCATCCACAAGAACGCCGCCGCCAACAAGAAGTCGGCGCTGGCCACCAAGGTTGCCTCCCTTCAGGGCTGAGCCCCTGATGTGATAGCCGGGCAAGGATCCAGCGGGCCCTCTCTCCCGCTCCCGACCGGCACTCCGCGCCGCACACGAAGCGTTCGCCACGCGGGTGCGGTGCAACCCCAGAAGTAACCGAAGGCCCCGACCGCCTCCCTTCCCCAGGGCAGCGACCGGGGCCTTCGGCATGCGGCGCCCTGCGGCACTCACGGGGCCGCATGCCCATGGAGCCCCGGGAGCCTCCGGGGGTCGAGACCCCAGGGCGCCCCCGAGCCGTACGGACCCCCGCCCCAGGCGAGCCTCCGATCCAGGCGAGCTCCCGGCCCACGCAGAACCGCCGATCCAGGCGAGCCGGCCCTCTTGGGGCCTCAGCCCGCTCAGACTCCGACTCAGCTCGGAGCCCGGGGGCCACCCAAGGCCCGGAGCCACCCAAGGCTCGGGGTCACTCAGCGCCCCGGCCCGCTCAAGGCCCGGGCCCGTCGGCAGCACAGAGGCGCCGGCCGGCCGCACGGGGAGCCCCCCGGCCCGTACGGGACCCCTCAGGCCGGCCCCGTAGGGCTTCCCGGTGCGGCGGGGCGGGCCGTCACGGCGGCGAGGACGGTGGCCGTGAGGATCTCCGGCGCCTCGGCAGGGGTCATCCGCCCGGCCTGGACTTCGGCGGCGGCCGCGTGGACCAGGCTGTAGACGACCGTGACCAGCCAGTCGGCGGACAGGTCGGCGCGCAGTTCGCCGCTCTCCCGGCCGCGGCCGATCAGCCGGCGTACGGGAGCCAGGATCCGGTCGTGCCGCTCGCGCAGCCGCTCGGGCGGCAGCGCCGCGGAGACGGCCGCGAACACCGCGGAGTGCCGGTCGAGGACCCTCCACGAGCTGCGGATGAGGAGCCCGAGGGCCTCCTCCACACCACGCTCCTCGGCGCCGCCACCGGCCCCGGCTGCCCCTCCCCCACCGTCGAGCGCCTCAAGCGTGGCCGCGGCCTCGTCGACGGCCCGGTCGAGGGCGGCGTCGAGGAGGGCCTCCCTGGTCGGGAAGTGCGAGTACAGCGTGACGCGACTGACTCCGGCAGCGCGGGCGACGGCGGCCATGCTCGCCTGCGGGTCGGCGAGGAAACAGTCCAGGCCCGCGTCGACGATCGCGGCGGTGTTGCGCTCGGCGTCTGCGCGGCGGGCGCGGGGTGCGTCGGAAACCATGCCTGCAAACTTAACACCACTGTTCACATTCCCCGGGCGAAGCCGCATACTCAATCCCTAACACCCCTGTTAACTTTAGGAGCGGCTTCGCCATGCCCTCGCACGCCCCACACACCCCGCACACCCGGGACCAGAACCGGGACACGAACGCACACCCCCACCCGACTCCGCACCAGCACGACCATCAGCCCCCGCCCCCGCCGCACCCGCGCCGTCGCCCCCTCCTCGTCCTCCTCTGCGTGGCCCAGTTCATGCTCATCGCGGACGTCACCGTCGTGAACGTCGCTCTCCCCGCCATCGCCACCGACCTGTCCCTCTCCGGCCCCGGCCTGACCTGGGTCGTCACGGCGTACACCCTGTTCTTCGGCGCCCTCCTGCTGGCCGGCGGACGGCTCGCGGACCGGTTCGGTGCGGTGCGGACGTTCCTGACCGGGCTGGCCCTCTTCACCGCAGCCTCGGCGGCCTCCGGGCTCGCGGCGGACTCCGCCACCCTGATCGCGGCCCGCTCCGCACAGGGCGTCGGCGCCGCCCTGCTCTCGCCGGCCGCCCTGTCCCTGGTGACGACCCTGTTCCAGGGCCCGGCCCGGAACCGAGCCCTCGGCGCCTGGGCGGCGATCGGCGGCACCGGCGCGGCCCTCGGGGTCCTGCTCGGCGGAATCCTCACCGACGGACCCGGCTGGCGTTGGATCTTCTACCTCAACCTGCCCGTCGGCGTACTCGCCCTGCTCGGCGTCCCGCTCCTGCTCGGCCGCGCGCTCCGCGGCACCGCCGCCGGCCGCCGGACACCGGTCAACATCCCCGCGACCCTCCTGCCGACCCTGGCCGCGGCCGCACTCGTCTACGGGCTGACCGAACGCTCCTGGCTCCCGGCCGTCGGCGCCCTGGCCGCAGCGGCCCTCCTCCTGGTGACACAACGCCGCTCCACGAACCCGCTGATGCCCCCCGCCATGCCGGGCCGCCGCTCCCTGCTCGGCGGCAGCGCGGTGATGCTGGGAGCGGCGGGCCTGCTCGTGACCGGGTTCTACCTGAGCTCCCTGCACATCCAGCAATCCCTCGGGCGAAGCCCCCTGGTCACCGGGCTGGCCTTCCTCCCGGCGGCGGTCGCCGCCACGGCGGGCGCACACCTGGGCTCCCGGCTGCTCCCCCGCTTCGGCTGGCGCCCCGTCGGCGCGGCGGCGTTCACCCTGGCCGCCGCGGGCGCGGCCCTCACTTCCCTGGACGGCCTCTGGTCGGGCCTGGTCCCCGGCTTCGCCCTGCTGGCCCTCGGACTCGGCGCGGCGTTCGTGTGCGCCACGACCTCGGCCCTCTCCGAAGTGCCCCCGGCCCACACCGGACTCGCCTCCGGCCTGGTCGGCACCTCACACGAACTGGGCGCGGCCCTCGCCATCGCCGCCCTGGCCTCAGCAGACTTCACCACCCTCGCCTACCCGGCCCTGGCCCTAGTTCTGGCCGTCCCCTTCCTTCTCCCCCCGGGCCACCCCGACCCCACCTCCCCCCACGCAATGGCCCACTGACCCCACGAGCCCGCCACGCCAAAGACAGGTCCGGGCGCACCAACCCAGCCCATCCGGCCCACGAAGACAGGTCCGGACACCATCAACCCACCCCCCGCCCGGCACACAAGGACGGCCCAGGCGGCACCAACCACCCCGACCCACACATGAGGACCGGGCCCGGGCACCACCAACCCACCCCCGACCGACGCACAAGGACAGTCCGGGCGGCACCAACCCAGCCCGTCCGGCGCTTGAGGACCGGGTCCGGGCGGAGCCCGGGGAACGGGCGAAGGGCGGGTAGGGGACAACCCCCGCAGGGCCCCCGCCCGCAGCCGCACACCAGCGTCGGCTAACCGGCCCCGCTTTCAAGACGAACAGCCCGAGCCCCGGGGCCCAGGCTCGACTCCGGGGCCCAGGGGCTCAGGGGCTCAGCTCCAGGAACCAGGGCTCAGCCCGGGCCGGGGCCCGCCTCGGGGAACCCGGAGCTAGCCCCGCCGGGTCCGCGCCGCCCGGGCGACCGCGACGACCGCCTTCTCAAGGGCGTACTCGGGGTCATCGCCCCCGCCCTTCACCCCCGCATCCGCATCCGCCACCGCCCGCAGGGCGTCAGAGACACCGTCCGCCGACCACCCCCGCATCTGCTGCCGGACCCGGTCGATCTTCCACGGCGGCATGCCGAGGTCACGCGCGAGGTCCCCGGGACGGGCCCCCCGCGGGGCCGAGGCCAGCTTCCCGATCGCCCGGACCGCCTGGGCCAGCGCGCTGGTGATCAGCACCGGGGCCACCCCGGTGGACAGGGACCAGCGCAGGGCCTCCAGGGCCTCCGCGGCCCGCCCCTCCACCGCCCGGTCGGCGACGGTGAAGCTCGAAGCCTCGGCCCGGCCGGTGTAGTAGCGGCCGACCACGGCCTCGTCGATCGTGCCCTCGACGTCCGCGCACAGCTGCGCCGCCGCGCTCGCCAGCTCCCGCAGGTCACTGCCGATCGCGTCGACCAGCGTCTGGCAGGCCTCAGGCGTGGCGGAACGGCCCAGCGTCCGGAACTCTCCCCGCACGAACGCCATCCGGTCCGCCGGCTTCGTCATCTTCGGGCAGGCGATCTCGCGGGCACCCGCCTTGCGCGCGGCGTCCAGCAGGCCCTTGCCCTTGACGCCGCCCGCGTGCAGGAGGACGAGGGCGATCTCCTCGAACGGCGCGGCGAGGTAGGCCTTGACCTCCTTGACCGTGTCGGCCGAGAGGTCCTGCGCATTGCGCACGACGAGCACCTTGCGCTCGGAGAAGAGCGAGGGGCTGGTCAACTCGGCCAGCGTGCCGGGCTGGAGCTGCTCGGAGGCGAGGTCACGCACGTCCGTGTCGGCATCGGCGGCTCGCGCCGCCGTCACGACCTCCCGCACGGCGCGGTCGAGCAGCAGGTCCTCCTGCCCCACCGCGAGGGTGATCGGGGCGAGCGGATCGTCGGTGGAATTCTTCCTGGTGGCCATCGCCTCCAGCATCCCACGCCGCACTGACAGACCCTCGCGCCCCGGCCCCCTGCCCCGTACCCGAGAATGTCCGGGTGAACGTGCGACATGTACTGGTACTGCCCGACCGCGACACCGCCGACGAGGTGGCGCGGGAGGTGGTCGACCGCTTCGGCCTCCCGGAGGAACCGCAGCTGGTCCGCGACGCCCTCGCCGGTGAGGACGACGCCGAGGACGCCCAGTGGCTGGTGGTCGTCGAGGACCCGCGCGAACGGCTGGACGCCACGGCCCTCGACGCGCTCGCCGCCGAGTACGACGGCTGGCTCGAAGCCCCGTAGCCACGGGACCCGGCCCGGGTGCCGGCTGTCCACGATGACGCACCAGCTGATCCCGTGATCGTGCGCGCCCGTGCTTGACCAGGGCCCCCGACGCGAACCGGATCCGTACGAGATCGACGCGCGACTCAGGACCGGTCAGCCTGACCGGGAAATCGGCGATGCGCCGCACCACGGCATCGACCCCGGCCTCCGCGTAGACCCGGGCCCCGCGGGACCACCTGGGAGCTGACCGGCATCAACCTCTACCGGAGCAGTAGCGGCGCCGCCATCTCACCTACCATTCCGCCAACCCCTACCGGAAGTCGGTGGCGAGCATTGTGGCGTCCAACCCCAACGGGATCTACTGCGCGTTCCGCACCTGACCGAGCGGTGCGCGCCCTCGTCCTCCTGGTGACCGTGCTCTGTGCCGCGCTGCTTTCCGGATGCGGTGGTGGCGACGGGCCCGACCTGGCGGACCAGGACCGCTTCTTCCGTGACTACGTCCGTGTGCTCAACGCATCCGACCAGGACGGCCTGGCCCGGCTGCTCGACGCCCATCCGCACGGCGCTCAGGACGCGAAGGCCCGGATCGCCGCGTACGGCGGTCGGGACTGGGACGTCAGCTGGAGCCGCACCTCGGAATTCAGCAACATGTGGAAGGTGACGCTCAGCGGCACGGCCGGTACGGACCGGGCGCCCGTCCGGGTCACCGAGACGGTGACCCGGGAGGGCGAAAACTGGGTGATGGCACCGCTGGACGGAGTCGTGCCCAGGCCTTCGGGCGCGGCGGACACGACTCCACCCGGCGGCTGACCACATCGCCTCGGGGCAGGGCACTCCCTGTCGTGGCGGGCCCCGCCCGGTCAGGCCTTGTGCACGATCTGCGTGTCCAGGGTCACTTCCACGTTCGAACCGATCGCCGCGATCCCGTGCGCCAGCATCGACTGCCAGTTCAGCGTGAAGTCCTCGCGGTTGAGTTCGGCCGTCGCCCGGCAGGCCGCCCTCGGCTCGCCCTCCAGCCCCGTACCCAGTCCCAGGTAGTGGGTGTCCAGGGTCACGGACTGGCTGACCCCGTGCAGGGTGAGAGCGCCCGCCACGGACCAGCGGCTGCCGCTGCGGTGGATGAACCGCTCGCTGTAGAACTCCACCGTCGGGTGGCGGGCCGCGTCCAGGAAGTCCGCGGAGCGCAGGTGGTCGTCCCGCATGCGCAGCCCGGTGTCGATGCTCGCCGCGTCGATGATCACGTGCATGGAGGAGTCCTCCATACGCTCGGCTATCCGAACCGCACCGGCGAAGGTGTTGAACCTGCCGTTGATCCGGGCGAAGCCGATGTGCCGGGCCGAGAAGCCGATCGAAGAATGCCCCGGATCGAGCTCCCAGTGGCCCGGCTGCGGCAGCAGCGGCGGATCCACCGGGTCCAGGACGATCTCCCCGGTGCCCGGCTGCGCCGGGTCCCCCACCAGGGTCGCCCCGTGGAAGGGCGCGTAGCCCTCGGCCGTGACGGCCAGCCGGTACTCGCCCGCCGGCACCGCCGCCGTGAACCCGCCGAAGGGGTCGGTCTCCCCGCTGACGATCCGTCGGCCTATCGGATCGGTCACCTCGAACTTGGCCTGCCGGACCGGCTGGTGGACCGTGTCGAGAACCCGGCAGCTGAGCAGCCGCGCGGTATGAGGAAGCGTCAGTGTCGCGGATGTCTGGGGACTGGCGCTTCCCGCCGTCTCCGTCCCCCGTCTGCGACTGAACATGGTTCATGCACCCCCGTGCTGTGTGGGCTTGGACCGCTCTGGCGAAAACGAATTCGATCATGCTGTCGGGTTGGGGGCAAACGGAGCGGTCACTCCTGGTATGCCCGTGCCGTACCCGTCGCCGAATGGCCGGGAACGCCCGCAGCCGCGGGCCGCTGCCGGTGACGGCGACCGAACCGTCCTCGTCCGTGCGCAGTACGGCCGCACCCGAATCCCGCAGCCGGGCGAGCGTACCCGGCGCGGGGTGCCCGTACCTGTTCCCGGCGCCCACCGGGACGATCGCGAGGCGCGGCCGGATCCGCTCGTACAGCCCGGGATCCTGGTGGGCGCTGCCGTGGTGCGCGACTTTGAGGACGTCGACCGGCCCCAGTTCCGGATGGTTCCTCAGCAAGGCCTGCTGGGAGCCCGGTTCGAGGTCGCCCAGCAGGAGCAGGGTCAGGCCCGCGCCGCGTACCAGCAGGGCCACGCTCGCGTCGTTGGGTCCCTCGGGAAAGGCGCCCGCGGCCGGCGGCCACAGCACCTGCCACTCCAGCGGCCCGGCCCGCCGCCGCTCCCCCTCCCCCGCACGGACGACGGGTACCCCGGCGGCCGCCGCCGTCCGCCGTACGAACGCGGCCTGGCCCGGCGGTTCTTCCAGCCCGGTGACTTGCACCACACCCACCGATCGGCCCTTCAGTACCCCCGTCAACCCGCCCACGTGGTCGGCGTGGAAGTGCGTCAGCAGGATCAGCGGCACCCGGCTCACGCCCAGTTCCCTCAGGCACACGTCCACCGGCCCGGGCTCGGGGCCCGCGTCCACCACCACGGCCGTACCGGGGCCGACCGCGAGTACGGCGGCGTCCCCCTGGCCCACCGCGCACTGGGTGTAGATCCAGTCGGGCGGCGGCCAACCCTTGATCGTACGAGTGACCAGTGGCGGCCTCAGTACGGCGAGGAGCAGCACCACGGCCAGGGCGGGGGCGAGCCATCGCCCACAGCCGAACCGCCTGCCGAGCACCACCACCGCGAAGGTGGCCGCGGCGAGCAGCAGCCCTCCGCCCACCCCGCCGGGCCAGCCCAGCTCCGCCCCGGGCAGGTTCGCCCCGCCCCGGGCCACGGCGGCGATCCACCCGGCGGGCACGCCCGCGCACCGGGCGAGCACCTCGGCCACCGGCCGGCACACCGGGGCAGCCGCGAGCGCGGCGAACCCGAGGACGGTCGCGGGTCCCGCCGCCAGCTCGGCCAGCAGGTTGCAGGGCACCCCCACGAGGCTCACCCGGGCCGACAGCACCGCGACGACCGGCGCGCACACCGCCTGTGCCGCCGCCGCGGCCGCCAGCGCCTCGGCCCAGCGCGGCCGCATCCCGCGCCGCTGCAGGGCCGCGCTCCACCGGGGAGCCAGCGTCAGCAGGGCTCCGGTGGCCAGGACGGAGAGGAGGAAGCCGTAGCTCCGGGCCAGCCAGGGGTCGTAGAGCACCAGCAGCAGGACGGCGGTGGCCAGCGCCGGGATCAGGGACCTGCGCCGCCCGGTGGCGATGGCCAGCAGGGTGACCGAGCCGCAGGCCGCCGCCCGCAGCACGCTGGGCTCCGGCCGGCACACCACCACGAAGGCCAGGGTCAGCGCCACCCCGCACAGGGCCGTCGCCCGCAGCGAGAGCCCCAGACGCGGGGCCAGCCCGCCCCGTTCGGCCTGCTGCGCGCGGGCCGGGGCCCCGATGAGCAGGAAGAGCACCACGGTCAGGTTGGAGCCGGAGACGGCCAGCAGGTGCAGCAGATCGGTGGCGCGGAACGCCTCGTGCAGATCGGGCTCCACCCGGGAGGTGTCCCCCACCACCAGTCCCGGCAGCAGGGCCCTGGCGTCCGGGGGCAGCCCGTCGGTGACCTCGCGCAGCCCGGCCCGCAGCCGCCCGGCGATCCGCTGGACGGTGTCCGGACCGCCGGTCACCCGCGGCGGGGAGTCCCCGGCGGGACGGAGCAGGGCGACGGCCCGCTCCCCGCCCCGCGCCGGGGACAGCCGGGCCACCACCGCGACCCGTGTCGAGGGCTGCAGCCGGTCCCACCCCGGATGCCCCGCCAGCACCCGCACCGGGGTCGACACCCGGGTCCGGGCACCATCGGGCCCGGTCACCCGGGTCACCACGGCGTCGAGCACCACCACCGGCGGCCCGCTCCCGGTGCGGGCCGTCCGCGGATCGGAGCCCACGGTGAGGTCCGCCAGCACCCGGGCATGGTCCCGGGCCAGCTCCGGGACCGGCCCGGCCCGCGCCTCGGCCCGCTGGAGGCCCGCCACGCCGGCGCCGGCGGCCGCGCACAGCAGGACCACCGCCGCGGCCGTCCGGAACGGCACGGAGCGCCGGCGGCCCGCCAGCATCAGCAGCCCGGCCGCCCCGACCCCCAGCCCCGCCGCCACGGCACTGCGGCCGGCCGATACCCCGAGCCCCACGGCAGCCGCCCCCCAAACGGCGAGAGCCGGCCCCACCAACCGCAGATCCACCGGCCCCAGCTCCGGCCCGGCCGAACCCCGCCCCACCACTTCCCGCCCGGCCGAACCCCGCACACGCGCACCCCGCCCGACCGCCTCCCCCGAGGCCGAACCCCGCACACGCGCACCCCGCCCGACCGCCTCCCCCGAGGCCGAACCCCGCACACGCGCACCCCGCCCGACCGCCTCCCCCTCGGCCGAACCCCGCCCACGCAGACCCCGCCCGGCCGAACCCGGCCCCACCGGATCCCGCGCGCTCAACCCCCGCCCGGCCGGACCCGGCCCCGCTCCGCCGCCCCGCCTCACGGCCGCACCAGCTCGCGCAGATCGGCGAATCGGCGCTCACCGATCCCGTTGACCTGCCGGAGCTCCTCCACCGAGCGGAAGCCCCCGCGCACCGTGCGGAAGTCCACGATGTGCTGCGCGAGGACCGGGCCAACCCCCGGCAGGCCGTCCAACTGCTCGGCCGTGGCCGTGCCGAGGCTCAGCGGCCCGGAGGCGGGACCTCCCCGGCCGGTCGGCGGCGGCGGGGCCGGAGCGCCGACCAGTACCTGTTCGCCGTCCATCAGGACCCGGGCCCGGTTCAGCCCGGTGGTGTCCGTCCCGGGCCGCACTCCCCCGGCGGCGGCCAAAGCATCCTCCACGCGAGAGCCGGGAGGCAGCTTGCGCACTCCGGGGTCTCGGACCTTGCCGCTGACGTCCACCAGGATGGGACCGGCGGCAGGACCCGCCCGTGCCGCGGTCGGGGCCGGCAGGGCGGCCGCCGCGGGCGCCACCACGGCGGGCGCGGTCACCGGCCGGGGCCTGGCCGCCCTGTACTGCTGTGCTGCGAACCCGACCGCGACGACCAGCACCACCGAGACGGCGGCCACCGTGCGCGGCTCCACCCCACAGCGGGTGTGCAGCCACAGGGGCAGCCGCTCCCGCACCGCGAGCCACCGTAAAGCCCCACCGGGTGCCTCCCGACCCTCGGTCGGGGCCTCCGCCTCGGCCCGGGCAGGCGCCTCGACCGGGGCCACCGCCCCGCCCCGGGCAGGCGCTTCGGTCGGAACCCCCGCCCCGACCCGGGCCGGTGCCTCACACCGGACCCCCGCCCCGGCCACGGCCGGCGGCTCCGCCCGGACCGCGGCTTCGGGCTCCGCCACCGCCCCGACGGAGCGGGCGCCCGGCGGCTCCGCCCCGCCCGGGGTGCCCCCCGGCGGCGGAGCGCCCGGGGGCCGGCCCGCTCCGAGCAGGGCCTCGGCCCGGCGTCGCACCACCGCGGGATCGGGGCGGCCTGGTCGCTGTCCGCGGCGGTGGCGAAGACGGCTGTCGGAGAGACGGGGACGGCCGGGGCCACTGGTGGCGCCGGCGGGACCTGAGGTGCGCGTACGAAGAGTCATGGCACGACGGTAGGGCCGCACCGCGAGACGCGTTCGGAAGCCTCAGTTCCGGTGGATGACCGGACCGTTGTGGATATCTCCGTCACCCGGTCCGGTGATCAGCGCGGGGAGACGACCGCCGCCAGCAACCCCGGTCCGGTGTGTGCGCCGATCACCGCGCCGACCTCGCTGACGTGCAGCTCGACCAGCCCGGGGATCCGCTCGCGAAGCCTCTGCGCCAGCTTCTCCGCGCGCTCCGGGGCAGCGAGGTGGTGCACGGCGACGTCGACGGGGCCGGACCCGGCGCGCTCGACGGCCAGCTCCTCCAGGCGGGCGATGGCCTTGGAGGCCGTACGCACCTTCTCCAGCATCTCGATCCGCCCTCCGTCCAGCGTCAGCAGCGGTTTCACCGCGAGCGCCGAACCGAGGAGGGCCTGCGCGGCCCCGATGCGGCCTCCGCGGCGGAGGTAGTCGAGGGTGTCGACGTAGAAGTACGCGGACATCCCGGCGGCCCGCTTCTCGGCCGCGGCGACGGCTTCGTCCAGGGACCCCCCGGCCTCGGACACCTCCGCCGCGGCCAGGGCGCAGAAGCCCAGGGCCATGGCGACCATGCCGGTGTCGACGACGCGGACGGGCACCGTGGCGGTCTTCGCTGCCAGGACGGCGGCGTCGTAGGTGCCGGAGAACTCCGCGGACAGGTGCAGGCTGACGATGCCTGTCGCACCGGCCTCCACGGCCGCCCGGTAGGCGCGGGAGAAGTCCTCGGGGCTGGGGCGGGACGTGGTGACCGAGCGGCGCTTCTGCAGGGCCAGGGCGAGGCTCTTGGCCGAGATCTCGGTGCCCTCTTCCAGGGCCTCGTCGCCGAGGACCACGGTCAGCGGGACGGAGGTGATTCCGTGCCGCGCCATGGCCGGTTGGGGCAGGTAGGCCGTGGAATCCGTGACGATCGCGACATGGCGGGACATGAGGCGGAGGTTACCGGCAGTGGGGGTGTTCCGGCAGCCCGGGTCTGCCGATGGGCCTCGGGCCCCGGGTCCGGGTGGCCTGTCGCCGGGCTCCGAGCAGTCCGCGGGCACGCCGCCCCAGGTTCCGGACGGGCTCCGGACGGACTCCGAACACGCTCCGGCCGCAGGTGATCGGCCCTGCGGGGCCGGGTCCCCCACCCGCCCTTCCACCGTTCCCCGGGCTCGGCCCGGAGCCGCGCCTCAAACGCCGGCGGGGCTGGGAAAGGGTACCGGGCTGAGCCCGGACCCCCTGGGGCTCCGCCCCAGACCTCGGTCCTCAAACGCCGGACGGCTGGAAACACCCAGACCTGGATCCGGATGCGGCCCGGCTCAGGTCGTCGCTTCCGGGCGGCGGGTCTTCTGCCAGGGGTACTGGGGGGTCGGGGCGGGTTCCGAGAGCGCCGGGGGCTCGGGGGTGTTCCACGTGGGAGTCGCGTGCGGGAGGTCGTCGGCCGGTGCGCGGGACCAGTCCCGCAGGGCGCCCGACTCGACGTCGATCTGTGCCGACAGGTGCGACAGGTCGTCCTCCGCGAAGCGCCGTGCGCGGTCGCGCGCCGCCCAGCGCAGCGAATCCGCCGCCTGCGTGATCTGCGCCGTGCGCTCCCGCAGGTCCGGCATGACCGCCGCGATCCGCTGGCGGTCGGGCTCCGCCTCCAGGCGCTTCAGTTCGTCGTCGAGTTCGTGCCCGTGCACGCTCAGCCGCTCGAACAGGCCGATCGACTCCTTCAGCGAGGCGTCCGTCTGGACCCCCTCGTACAGCGCCTGCTGCGTCGCCCGCATCGAGTTCCGCAGGTCCAGTCGCAGCGTGGCCAGCGTGCCCGCGACACCGACCTGGCCGAAGCTGCGGGCCTTCAGGGTGGTGTCCTCCACGGTGCGGCGGGCTTGGGTGATGGTCCGGTCCACGCCGCGCGCGGCAGCCTTGACCACCTTCGTCGTCACATAGGCACCGAGCCCCAGAAAGGCGAACAGCAGCACCAGGGCCACGATGATAAAAGCCGCCTCCATGAGGGTCCCTTCCCCAGCCGATTACGTCCCTTCCACCGTAAACGCCACGGGCAGGCCGCGGGTTCCAATCGAACCCCCAACCTGCCCGTACGGGATTACCCCTACTCGCGTCAGACGGCTCCGTCAGACGGAGCCTTCAGACGGAGCCGTCACACGAAGACATCGCGCGAAGACGTCACACGAAGACATCAGACGACGATGTTCACCAGCTTCGGCGCACGCACGATCACCTTGCGGATCTCCGCCCCGCCCAGCGCCGCCACGACCGCCTCGTCGCCCAGCGCCAGCTGCTCCAGCTCCGCGTCGGAGATCGTCGGCGAGACCTCCAGGCGGGCCTTGACCTTGCCCTTGATCTGGACGACGCACGTGACGCTCTCGTCCACGACGTACGCCGGGTCCGCGACCGGGAAGTCCTGGTGGACGACCGACTCGCCGTGGCCCAGGCGCTGCCACAGCTCCTCCGCGATGTGCGGGGCCAGCGGAGCCACCAGCAGCACCAGCCGCTCGGCGACCGAGCGCTCCAGCGGCCGGCCCGCCTTCGTCAGGGTGTTGTTCAGCTCGGTGATCTTCGCGATGGCGGTGTTGAACCGCAGTCCGGCCATATCGCCGCCGACCCCGTCGATCGCCTTGTGCAGCGCGCGCAGGGTGGCCTCGTCCGGCTCCCCGTCGACGACCGTCACGGCGCCCGACTCCTCGTCCACCACGTTGCGCCACAGGCGCTGCAGCAGCCGGTACTGGCCGACCACGGCCCGGGTGTCCCAGGGACGGGAGACGTCCAGCGGGCCCATCGCCATCTCGTACAGGCGCAGGGTGTCCGCGCCGTACTCCTCGCAGATCTCGTCCGGCGTGACGGCGTTCTTCAGGGACTTGCCCATCTTGCCGTGCTCACGCTTGACCGGCTCGCCCTGGTAGAAGTAGCCGCCGTCCCGCTCCTCGACCTCGGCCGCCGGGACGTACACACCGCGCGAGTCGGTGTACGCGTACGCCTGGATCATGCCCTGGTTGAACAGCTTGTGGAACGGCTCCACCGAGGAGACGTGCCCCAGGTCGAACAGCACCTTGGACCAGAAGCGCGCGTACAGCAGGTGCAGCACCGCGTGCTCGGCGCCGCCCACGTACAGGTCGACGCCGCCGTGCGGCTGACCCTCGCGCGGGCCCATCCAGTACTGCTCGATCTCGGGGTCGACCAGGGCCGAGCCGTTGTTCGGGTCCAGGTAGCGCAGCTCGTACCAGCAGGAGCCGGCCCAGTTCGGCATGGTGTTGGTCTCGCGCCGGAACGGGCGCACCCCGCGCCCGTCGCCCAGGTCCAGCTCGACGTTGACCCACGCCTGGTTGCGCGACAGCGGGGTCTCCGGCTGGGAGGCCGCGTCGTCGGGCGCGAAGGTGCGCGGCGAGTAGTCCTCGACCTCCGGCAGCTCCAGCGGCAGCATCGACTCGGGCAGCGGGTAGGCGACGCCGTCCTCGTCGTAGACGATCGGGAAGGGCTCGCCCCAGTAGCGCTGGCGGCTGAACAGCCAGTCGCGCAGCCGGAAGTTGACGGTGCCCTCGCCGATGCCGCGCCCGGTCAGCCACTCGGTGATCGCGGCCTTGGCCTCGACCACGCCCAGACCGTCCAGCGAGACGCCCTCGCCCGTCGAGTTGACGATCGTGCCGTCGTACGAGGAGAACGCGCCCTCCCACTCCAGCGGGTCGGCGTCGCGGTCGTCCGTGGGCTGGACGACGCAGCGCATCGGCAGCTCGAAGGCGCGCGCGAACTCGAAGTCGCGGCTGTCGTGCGCCGGGACGGCCATGATCGCGCCGGTGCCGTAGCCCATCAGCACGTAGTCCGCGATGAAGACGGGCACCTGGTCGCCGCTGACCGGGTTGGTCGCGTACGCGCCGGTGAAGACGCCGGTCTTGTCCTTGGCCTCGGCCTGCCGCTCGACGTCCGACTTCGCGGCGGCCTGCTTGCGGTACGAGTCCACGGCCTCGGCCGGGGTCGCGTTGCCGCCGGTCCACAGCTGGTGGGTGCCCTCGGGCCATGCGGCCGGGACGATCTTCTCGACCAGCTCGTGCTCGGGGGCCAGCACCATGTAGGTGGCGCCGAACAGCGTGTCGGGGCGGGTGGTGAAGACGGTGATGGCGTCGCCGTCGCCGACCGCGAAGTCCACGCGGGCGCCCTCGCTGCGGCCGATCCAGTTGCGCTGCTGCAGCTTGATGGCCTCGGGCCAGTCCAGCGCGTCCAGGTCGTCGATCAGGCGGTCGGCGTAGGCCGTGATCCGCATGTTCCACTGGCTCAGCTTGGACTTGAAGACGGGGAAGTTGCCGCGCTCGGACCGGCCGTCGGCGGTGACTTCCTCGTTGGCCAGTACGGTGCCCAGACCGGGGCACCAGTTGACGGGCGCGTCCGAGGAGTACGCCAGCCGGTACTCGTTCAGTACGTCGGCGCGCTCGCCCGCGCTCAGCGCGGCCCAGGAGGCTCCGCCGGGCAGCTCACGGGAGCCGTCCTCGAAGGAGGCGACCAGCTCGGCGATGGGCCGGGCCTTCGCGGCGTCCGCGTCGTACCAGGAGTTGTAGATCTGCAGGAAGATCCACTGGGTCCACTTGTAGTAGTCCGGGTCGATCGTCGCGAACGACCGGCGCTTGTCGTGGCCCAGACCCAGCCGGCGCAGCTGGACCTTCATGTTCTCGATGTTCGCCTCGGTCGACACGCGCGGGTGCGTACCGGTCTGCACGGCGTACTGCTCGGCCGGCAGGCCGAAGGCGTCGAAGCCCAGGGTGTGCAGGACGTTGTGGCCGGTCATCCGCTGGTGGCGGGCGAAGACGTCGGTGGCGATGTACCCGAGCGGGTGGCCGACGTGCAGCCCCGCACCCGAGGGGTACGGGAACATGTCCATGATGAACTTCTTCGGGCGCGCCACCACCGCCGCGTCGCCGGCCAGGTCACCGGTCGGGTTGGGAGCCTCGTAGGTGCCCTGCGCGTCCCATACGTCCTGCCAGCGTGCCTCGATGTCGGCGGCCATGGCAGCCGTGTAACGGTGCGCCTCGGCCGCCTCGGGGGCCGGGGTGTTCGTCTCGCTCATGATTCCTGAAGCTCCATCGATCGTCTCTGCCGGTTCTGCTGCCCAAACGAAAAAACCCCTCGCACAGGAGGGGGCGCCGCGCCGGGGCCGACCGCTTCGTGGGGTCGGAACTGTTCAGCGCGGCTCGGTAAGCAGAAGGCGTACGGCACGCATGGCGTCAGGGTACCGCAGCGGCCCCGAGGGGCGCTCGACCCTTCCGGCCGGTGGACGCACGACCGGTGGACGTCCAACCAGTGGACGCCCAACCAGTGGGCACACAAACGGTGCACGCACAACGAGAAGCGGGCCACCGTTTCCGGTGGCCCGCTTCTTCACTGTGGAGCTATGGAGAATTGAACTCCAGACCTCCTGCATGCCATGCAGGCGCTCTACCAACTGAGCTATAGCCCCTTGTCTTGCCTGCCGCTTCGTGGCCCGTTTCCGGTCCCCCTTGGCGACATCCCAAACATTACACGGTGATGGCCCTGGTCCAAAAATCGGTTTCCGCGAGCTCCGGGCCATGTCCGTTTCATGGCGATTCGTCACATGCCCCGGCTCGTTGCGCATACCTACGCCATGCCGTTCCGTGCCCCTACGTCATGCCGTCCCGCGTCACCGGCTCACGCCGTTGCGCGTCCCCGCGTCACGCCCGCGCGAACTGGTAGAACCGCTTCAGCGTGCAGTGCTCGTCGAGCAGCCGCCCGTAGATCGGCTCGCCCTCCAGCTCTCGGTACGTCTCGATCGGGTCGCCTTTTATGATCAGCGCCCGCGCACATTCCTCGCACCAGTACTGGTAGTCGGGGTTGACCGGCTCCATGTCCCGCACGATCGGCGTGCCGTTGTTGCACCAGTCGCACCGCCGCCGGTGTGCACCCATCCGTCAGCGACTCCCTCCCGCGTCGGGCCGTCGTCGTCCCCCTCCGGCCGTCCGATTCTGCCATGCCGGTGCTCGCTCGGGCAGCTGTGGACAAAAGCAAAGATCCCGCCCCCTGTTGGGGACGGGATCTTGATTGTGGAGCTATGGAGAATTGAACTCCAGACCTCCTGCATGCCATGCAGGCGCTCTACCAACTGAGCTATAGCCCCGCTCTCCGCGACGCTCCCCCCGTTTCCGGTGTTCTGCGCTGCGAACAAGAAGAACTCTAGCCTGTGACCAGCCGGAAAGTGAAATCCGGGTGGGAGCCGCTCCGAGGTGGGCTCAGTCGTCGTCGCCGAGCACCGGTTCGGGCAGCGTGCCGGCGTTGTGTTCCATCAGCCGCCAGCCTCGCGCGCCCTCGCCCAGGACGGACCAGCAGCAGTTGGAGAGCCCGCCCAGACCCTCCCAGTGGTACGAGTCCAGGCCCAGCAGGCGGCCGATCGTCGTACGGATGGTGCCGCCGTGGCTGACCACCACGAGCGTGCCGCCGGGGGGCAGCCGGTCGGCGTGTTCCAGCACCACCGGCGCGGCCCGGTCGGCGACCTCGGTCTCCAGCTCGCCGCCGCCGCGGCGGACCGCCTCGCCGCGCTTCCACGCCGCGTACTGGTCGCCGTACTTCTTCAGGATCTCGTCGTGCGTGAGGCCCTGCCATTCGCCGGCGTACGTCT
The DNA here is from genome assembly GCF_036127095.1 of Streptomyces sp. NBC_00335. Classification (GTDB taxonomy): domain Bacteria; phylum Actinomycetota; class Actinomycetes; order Streptomycetales; family Streptomycetaceae; genus Streptomyces. The sequence continues at coordinate 5,747,327 of NZ_CP108006.1, read as the reverse complement.
CGCGCAGCGCCTCGTCGTGCGTCACTGCCAGACCCGTGACGGCCGCCAGCTCGGCAGCCGTGGCGGCGGCGCGCATCAGGTCCGAGGCGACGATGGCGTCGGGCTTCAGCGAGGCGAGCAGCCGGGCGGCACGGCGCGCCTGCGCCACACCGGCCTCGGTCAGCTCGATGTCCGTGGAGCCCTGGAAGCGGCGCTCCAGGTTCCACGAGGTCTGGCCGTGCCGCCACAGGACGATCTTGCGGCTGGTCCGGCCGTTCCCGCTGGTCGTACCGGCACCGGTGGTGCCGTCGTGGGTCGCGCTCAGAACAGATCACCGTCCAGTTCGTCGTCGCCCTGCGCGGCGCGCAGCGCGGCGTGCTCCTCGGCCTTGCCCTTGGTGAGCTTGGCGTCCTCGGGGAGGTCGATCTCGGGGCAGTCCTTCCACAGGCGCTCCAGCGCGTAGAAGACGCGCTCCTCGCTGTGCTGCACGTGGACGACGATGTCGATGTAGTCGAGCAGGATCCAGCGGGCGTCGCGGTCGCCTTCGCGGCGCACCGGCTTGGCGCCCAGCTCCTTCAGGAGCTTCTCCTCGATCTCGTCGACGATCGACTTGACCTGGCGGTCGTTGGGCGCCGAAGCGAGCAGGAAGGCATCGGTGATCGACAGCACGTCGCTGACGTCGTACGCGATGATGTCGTGCGCGAGCCGGTCGGCCGCGGCCTGGGCGGCGGCGGTGATGAGCTCGATGGAGCGGTCCGTGGCGGTCACTGGCCATGCTTTCGGGTTGGCGGGCAGATCCTTACAAGGGTCTCATGTACCGCCGACACCGCCCGCGCGCAGCGTGCCGCGCGGGCGGAGCCGCACCCGACGGGTGCCGCCGGAGCAGGCCGCAGTAGGCCTCCCGAGGGGTCAGGACGGTTTGTAATCCTTGCCCAGCGTCACCACGACGTCCGCGTTCACCGCGTTCTCGGCCTTCTTCACGGCCGTTTCGGGCAGGCCCAGCGTCTTGGCGACCTCGATCGCCTTCTCCCGTTGCGCGTCGTCCTGGTACGTGATCTGCGACGCGGCCGCGGTCTTGTCGGCCTTGCCGCCGTCCACGAAGGTGTAGCCGCCGTTGAGCAGGGCCGCCTTCGCCGCCGTGCCCGTCTTGTCGTCGCCGGTGGCGTCCTTCAGGCCGACCCGCGGCAGGGCCCCGGGCTGGGCCTCCGTGACGGTGCCGCCGAGGATCTCCTTGACCACCTTCTTGTTGGCGTCGTCCGTGAGGCCGCCGTCGGGCTTCACCCCGAGCACGTCGGTGCGGTACTTGCCCACCTTGGCGTGCTCGCCGAGCTTGGCCAGCAGCGCGCCGAGCGTCTGCGCGTTCAGCGCGGGGTCCAGGATCTGCCCGGTGGTCTCCACGGTCATCGCCGCCGACTTCGGATCGCCGGGCACCTTGCGCAGCAGGCCCAGCAGGACCTTGCCGAGCCGGTCGAGCTGCTTGGCCTCCGGCTCGCCCTGCGCGCGGTACGTGGCGTAGGCGACCGCCATCGCACCGCTGAGGCTCTGCTTCGGTCCCTGGCCGACGGCGGGCACCTTCGCCGCGTCGTCCGCCGGGACGGCCACGTCGGTGTCGACCTCGATGCCGCCGACCAGCTCCACGAAGTTTTCCAGGAAGGGGGTGTCAAGCCGCCAGGTGCCGCCGATGCGGGTGCCGAAGACCGAGTCGAGGGATTCCCGTACGCCCAGGCCGCCGTCCGCGACGGCCTTGCCCAGCTGGGACGTGGTGCCGTCGTCCTTGGAGACGTTCAGCGTGTTCGGCACCAGGACGGTGGCGCCCTGCTTGGTGGTCACGTTGTCGACGAGCAGCGCCGTGGAGGTGCCGCCCTTCTTGGTGTTGTGCACGTGCACGACGATCATGTCGCGCTTCTGCGGGCCGGTGGCCGACGCGCCGTCCGACGCCTTGCCGGGGGCCTCCAGGAAGGGCAGCTTGTCCGCGTACCAGAGGTAGCCGAGGCCCGCGACGACGAAGAGCGCCAGGACGACGATCAGCGCCACCACCCGGTTGCGGCCGCGCCGGCGGGCCTCCTCGCGGCGCTCGGTCCGGCTCTCGGTGAAGGCGAGCCAGTCGATGACGTCCTCGGAGTCCTCGTCCGGCTGGTCGATGAAGGCGAACTGCTCGGTCTGGTACGAGGACCCCTGCCCCGGCCCGTCGGCCCGGCGGGGCTCCGGGACCTGCGGCGCGGGACGGAACTCCGGCTCGGGCGCGGTGGCCCGCAGGGGCGCCTGCGCCGGGGCCTCGGGGGCGGCCTGCTGCGGGATCCACTGCTGGGTGGCCTGGGTGTCGTACTGCGGCACGGACTGGGTGTCGTACCCGTACTGCGGGGCCTGTGTGGCCTGCGGGTACTGCTGCTGGGGCTGCTGCGGGTAGTACTGCGGCGGCTGCTGCGGCGGCTGCTGCTGTCCGCCGTACCCCTGGTAGTCGTAGCCGTAGCCCTGCTCGTACTGCTGCTGCTGTTGCTGCTCGTAGGGGGGCTCGGGGGCGGGCTGCGCGGGCGCCTGGCCGTACAGCGGCCGCCCGTACGCGTCGTAGCCGACGAGCTGCTGCTCCTGGCCGGCATACGGGTCGTACGGCTCGTGTCGGTCATTCACCGCGGGCCCCTCTCTCCGGAAGCTCAGGCTCCCCGGTACAGCTCACGCTTGTCGATGTAGCGGACCACGCCGTCGGGCACGAGGTACCAGACAGGATCCCCCTTGGCCACGCGGGCACGGCAGTCCGTGGACGAAATGGCCAGCGCCGGAACCTCGACGAGGGAGACGCCGCCCTCGGGCAGGCCGTCGTCGGTGAGCACGTGTCCCGGCCGGGTGACACCGATGAAGTGCGCGAGGGCGAAGAGCTCCTCGGCGTTCCGCCAGGTCAGGATCTGTGCAAGGGCGTCGGCGCCGGTGATGAAGAAGAGGTCGGCGTCGTCGTTGAGGGCGCTCAGGTCCCTCAGGGTGTCGATCGTGTAAGTCGGCCCGCCGCGGTCGATGTCGATGCGGCTCACCGAGAACTGCGGGTTCGAGGCGGTCGCGATGACCGTCATCAGGTACCGGTCCTCGGCGGACGACACGGCCCGCTGCGACTTCTGCCACGGCTCGCCGGTCGGTACGAACATCACCTCGTCGAGGTGGAACAGCGCGGCCACCTCACTGGCGGCCACCAGGTGTCCGTGGTGGATCGGATCGAATGTCCCGCCCATCACCCCGAGCCTGCGCTTCACCGGGCCGGTAGGCATTTCCTGCTCTCCCATGAGCGCAGAGCCTACTGGCCCGGTGGCGCGGCAGGGACCCGCCTACGGGCGCGTACTCGGCGGACCGGGCCTTGGGGGGTTCAGCGGTCCCGGTTCAGGCGCGTGGTGACCCACAGCATCAGCAGGAGGATGCCGAAGGCCGCGCCACCGGTCAGGTACGGGCTCAGGCTGTCGTGGTTGCCGCCGTGCTTCTCGGCTCCCTCGGAGGCGAGAACGACCAGGTTGTGGGCGGTGGAGGCGAGGCTCATCAGGCAGGTACCTATCGAGTCGGGGAGCGGGCGGAGATTTCGCTCACATCGTATGCGGGGGCCTGGGGCACGCTCACGCCGACTCAGGCGTTGGAGAGGATAGACGGGCGGCCAGCCGCACACATCAACGGGGAGGGCGCTATGACGGGGACGGGATTCGAGAAGGCACCGGCGCGGGACCGAAAGAGGTTCCCCGGTATTTCCTCACGGGCGTACGAGCATCCGGCGGACCGGTCCGCGCTCGTGGCCCTGCGCAAGCTGACCGGCTTCGACACGGTCTTCAAAACGCTGAGCGGGCTGCTGCCCGAGCGCAGTCTGAGACTGCTCTTCCTCTCGGACTCCGTCCGGGTGGGCGAGACGCAGTTCCCGCACCTGCACGCGATGCTCCTGGACGCCTGTTACATCCTGGACCTGGAGAAGGTCCCGCAGATGTACGTCCAGCAGGACCCCAAGCCCAATGCCATGTGCATCGGGCTGGACGAGCCGATCATCGTGGTCACCACGGCCCTCGTCGAGCTGCTCGACGAGGAGGAGATGCGGGCGGTGGTGGGCCACGAGGTGGGCCACGCGCTGTCGGGGCACGCCGTGTACCGCACGATCCTGCTGTTCCTGACGACCCTGGCGCTCAAGGTCGCGTGGATCCCGCTGGGCAATGTGGCGATCATGGCGCTCGTGACGGCGCTGCGCGAGTGGTTCCGCAAGTCGGAGCTGTCCGCGGACCGGGCCGGGCTGCTGGTGGGACAGGACGTGCACGCCTCGATGCGCGGGCTGATGAAGCTCGCGGGCGGCAACCACCTCCACGAGATGAATGTCGACGCGTTCCTCGCCCAGGCCGAGGAGTACGAGGAGAGCGGCGACCTGCGCGACTCCGTCCTGAAGATCCTCAACGTGCTGCCCCGGACGCACCCCTTCACCACGGTGCGGGCGGCCGAGCTGAAGAAGTGGTCGCAGAACCGGGACCACCAGCGGATCATGGACGGCCACTACCCGCGGCGCGAGGAGGACAAGGACACCTCGGTGACCGACTCCTTCCGGCAGTCCGCCGCGCACTACGCCGACACGGTGCGCACGAGCAAGGACCCGCTGCTGAAGCTGGTCGGCGACATCGCCGGCGGCACGGCGGACCTGGGCGGCAAGCTGCGGGAGAAGTTCTCGGGCATGGGTGCCGCGGGTGCGGGCGGCTCCTCGGGCAGCAGCGGCAGCGCCGAGAACAAGGGCAAGGACACGGACACCGGCAAGGGCGGGGCTACGGAGCAGGGCTGACGCTACCCCGGGGCGGACGGGGACGCCGGGGCCCGCAGCGTCCCCGGCGGCTCCGGCGTGGCCGTCGGCGCGAGCACCCCGCACAGCCCGGCCGTGCGGCGCGGACTGCCACTGGCGTACGGGTCGGTCGCCGCCGGGCCGGTGGTGGTCGGCCCGGCGCCGGCCGTCAGTGGGCGGAAGCCTGCGGCCGGGTCGGCGGAGCAGGCCTGCGGGCCGGCCATCACGTAGGCCGAGACGAGCTCCGCCCGCCGTGCCGTGAGGTCGTCGCGGTCGAAGCGCAGCCGCAGCTCCCGGCGGACGGTGAAGAGCGAGGCCCCGTCCACCGCGGCCGGATGGCCGGTGGCCGGACGCACGGCGTAGACGAAGGTGTGGTCGGAGGTCACTTCCAGTGCGTTCGGGGCGGTCTCCGCGAAGGCGAGTACCCCGCTGACGCGGACCCGGGTGTCGGCCACCACGGCGGTCGCCGGGTCGAAGCGGACCAGCCAGCCGGTGACGGCGTGCCGCCCGTTGCCGGACGGCGCGAGCATGCTCTGGTCGAACTGCGTCACCTGGTCGGGGTCGAGCAGCACGCGCACCGGCCGGGAGGCCTCGCCGGACAGGACGTCGGGGTCCAGCGAGGACTGCACCAGGTAGTCCTTGGCGACGGTCAGCGCGGTTTGGACCTGCTCCTCGCTGAAGTGGCGGGTGCGGCGCACGCCGGGGAAGGTGATCCCGGCCGCCCCGACGCGGTACTGGGCCGCCGGACTCTGCGCGTACAGGTCCGCGGGCCGGCCGCCCGGCACGGCCTCGGTGGGCGCGAGCGGGACGACGGTGCTGCTCATCGCCTCGGCCGGGTCCCCGGCGGGCGGCACGTAGGGATTGCGCATGCCCATGTAGACGGCGCCGGCGAGCGCCAGGGCGATGCACAGCACGATGATCCGGCCCTGCCGGGCCGCTCCGCCGCCGGAGCCGCTGCGGGATCCCGGATGGCCCCCGCCGCTCGACCAGATCGACCGGCTCCGTACGGCGCGGGCGTGCTCGCCCATGCGCTCCTGTGCGGAGAACTCCTGGAGCCGGGCAGCCCGGACGAAGTCCTCGTCGAACACCACCGACCGGTACTCGTCGGACCGGAACTCGTCGTCGGCCCCGCCGGCACCCTCGGGGGTGCCGTTCGGCGGATCTCCTGGCTTGGCCATCGCTTCTCCCCGCTGTCCCCGCTCCAGAGAAGCCCCCGGCTCCGGCGATGGGGAGCGGGGTCGTACCTTCAGGGTTGGCGGCTGACGCGGTCCATAAACGCTCCGGCGCCGGTGACTTCGCCCATCGGGGTGCTGGCGGGGGCCGGAGCCTGCTCCGCGTCGCTCGCCGCGCTGCGGTACACGGCGCTGAAAGCGAGCGCGATCATGCCGAGGCCCATCACGAAGGCGAGCACCCAGGCGACCGGGCGGAGCCACGGCGAGCGGCCGCGGTAGGGGCGCAGACTGCCGCCGTAGGCCCCGTACGGGCCCTCCGCGGAGCCGGCTCCGTGGCTGTGCTCCCAGCCGGAGTCCTCGGAGTGGTAGCCGTCGGCGCCGCCGTAGGCGTACGCGTCGTAGTCCTCGTCGCCCGTCCAGCCGCCGGCGAAGGCGGCGCGGGCGGCCTCGGCCGCCTCGGCGCGCGCCCGATCGCCGGCCCGCTGGCGCTCTGCGGCGCTCGGTTCACGGATCTCGGCGTTCCGGACGAAGTCCTCGTCGAACACCACGGAGGCGAAGTCCTTGTCCGCGCCTCCGCGGTCGTCTGCATTTTCTTCGGGGGTCCCGTCGTCCGGGAACGGTTTGCCCCCCACGTCGTCCGGCACGAGACCAGCGTAGACCTGAGGGGCACCTTTGGGCAGGGCGTACGCCGAAATCCGGCCACACCGCGTTCAGGCGGCGACTACCGTACGTGACCGTCGCCGGTGACGATGTACTTGGTCGAGGTGAGCTCGGGAAGCCCCATCGGGCCCCGGGCGTGCAGCTTCTGCGTGGAGATGCCGATCTCCGCGCCGAAGCCGAACTGGCCACCGTCCGTGAACCGGGTGGAGGCATTCACGGCAACCGTGGTCGAGTCGACCAGCTGGGTGAAGAGGCGCGCGGCGGCCTGCGAGGTGGTGACGATCGCCTCGGTGTGGCCGGAGGTCCACCGGCGGATGTGGGCGACGGCCTCGTCGAGGGAGTCCACGACACCGGCGGCGATGTCGTACGAGAGGTACTCGGCGGCCCAGTCCTCGTCGGTGGCCGCGAGGGCGGTGACCTTGGAGTCCTCCGCGTACGCGAGCACCCGCTCGTCGCCGTGGACGGTCACGCCGGCGTCGGCGAGGGCGTCCAGGGCGAGCGGCAGGAAGGCGTCGGCGATGTCCCGGTGGACGAGCAGGGTCTCCGCGGAGTTGCAGACGGAGGGCCGCTGGGCCTTGGAGTTGACGAGGATGTCCACGGCCATGGCCAGGTCGGCCTGGTCGTCCACGTAGACGTGGCAGTTGCCGGTACCGGTCTCGATGACCGGGACGATGGACTCCTCGACGACGGTCTTGATGAGCGAGGCGCCGCCGCGCGGGATGAGGACGTCGACGAGGCCGCGGGCGCGCATCAGCTCGCGGACGGAGTCGCGGGACTCGCCCGGTACGAGCTGGATGGCGTCGGCGGGGAGACCGGCCGATACGACGGCGTCGCGCAGGATGGCCACGAGGGCGGTGTTGGAGGCGTAGGCCGAGGAGGAGCCGCGCAGGAGGACGGCGTTGCCGGACTTCAGGCAGAGGGCGGCGGCGTCGACGGTGACGTTGGGGCGGGCCTCGTAGATGATGCCGACGACGCCGAGCGGGACGCGGATCTGGCGGAGGTCGATCCCGTTGGGGAGCGTGGAGCCGCGGACGACCTCGCCGACGGGGTCGGGCAGGGCCGCGACGTCACGGACGTCGGAGGCGATGGCCGCGATGCGGTCGGGGGTGAGGGTGAGACGGTCGATGACGGTCTCACTGGTCCCGGCTGCGGCCGCCTTCGCCGTGTCGACGGCGTTGGCCTCGACGATCTCGGCCGTACGGGCCTCCAGCGCGTCGGCGATGGCCAGCAGGGCCCTGTCCTTCGCGGACCGCGGGAGGGGGGCGATGGCCGCGGCGGCGGTCCGGGCGGCTTGCGCGGTGGCGATCACGGGCGAGGTCGTGGCATCGAGCGAGGTCATGCCGCCAGGGTAATCCCCGTCCACCCCTGGGCCGATGGGGTTCCACCCCGCGAGACGCACCCTTTTTGACGCGGGCGGGGTGCTTGCCACAGCCGCCTGTTGCCGGGGCGCCGGGACGGCAGTGGCAAACACCTCGACCAGCGTCAATAGGGGTGCACGCCCATGGGGTGGGCCGGGGGTGGACCGTAGCCTTCGGCGACGCGCTGGTGGTAGGTGGCGCGGTCGATGACTTCGAGGCCGACGATCTCCCAGGGCGGGAGGTTCGCCGAGGACCGGTGTTCCCCCCAGAGCCGCAGCGCGACGGCCGCCGCGTCGTGGAGGTCGCGGGCTTCCTCCCAGTAGCGGATTTCCGCGTGGTCGTCGGCGTAGCGGCTGGTCAGCAGGAAGGGGTGGTCATGGGCGAGCTGCTCCAGCCCACGGCGTACGTCGGACAGCGGCGCGGGCTTCCCGGAGACGCTCAGGGTGATGTGCCAGAGACGGGAGGCGTCCCGGTCCTCCCCGGTCCCACCGACGTCACCGTCCCCGGTGCCGACGCTGGTCAGCGCTCGTCTCACCAGCCGCCTCCTTGTCTGCGCTACGCCTGTCCGCCTCTCACAGTTGACCAGTCCTCGGCTCGCCGCGCGGCGGTTTTACCGAACCTCAGCCCTGCAGCAGGACCAGATCGTCGCGGTGGACGACCTCCCGCTCGTACTCGGGTCCGAGTTCCCGCGCGAGCTCGCGAGTGGAGCGGCCGAGGAGCTGCGGAAGCTCCTTGGCGTCGAAGTTGACGAGGCCGCGCGCCACCGCCCGGCCGTCGGCCGCGCGCAGTTCCACGGGGTCCCCGGCGACGAAGTCGCCCTCGACCGAGGCGATGCCGGCGGGCAGCAGCGAGCTGCCGCGTTCGGTCACCGCGCGGACGGCGCCGTCGTCCAGTACGAGGTGCCCCTGCGGGGTCGAGGCGTGCTGGAGCCAGAGCAGCCGGTCCGTCGAGCGGCGTCCGGTGGAGTGGAAGTGGGTGCCGGTCGCCCGCCCGGCCAGGGCGTCCGCGGCCTGGCTGGCCGAGGTCAGGACGACCGGGATGCCGGCCGCGGCGGCGATGCGTGCCGCCTCGATCTTGGTGGCCATGCCGCCGGTGCCGACGCCCGCCTTGCCGACGCTGCCGATGGTGACGTGGGCGATGTCCTCGGGGCCGCGCACCTCGTCGATGCGGGTGGTGCCGGGCTGGGACGGGTCCCCGTCGTAGAGCCCGTCCACGTCCGAGAGCAGGACGAGGAGGTCGGCGCGGACCAGGTGGGCCACGAGGGCCGCGAGCCGGTCGTTGTCGCCGAAGCGGATCTCGTCGGTGGCGACGGTGTCGTTCTCGTTGACGACGGGCAGCGCCCCCATGGCCAGGAGCTGGTCCAGGGTCCGGTAGGCGTTGCGGTAGTGCGCGCGCCGGCTCGTGTCGTCGGTGGTCAGGAGCACCTGGCCGACGCGTACGCCGTACCGGGCGAAGGAGGCCGTGTAGCGGGCGACGAGCAGGCCCTGGCCGACGCTCGCGGCGGCCTGCTGGCGGGCCAGGTCGGTGGGGCGGCGGCGCAGGCCGAGCGGGGAGAGTCCGGCGGCGATGGCTCCGCTGGAGACCAGCACGATCTCCTTCTCGCCGCCGCTGCGCGCCTTGGCCAGTACGTCGACCAGCGCGTCCACCCGGTCGGCGTCGAGTCCGCCGGCCGCCGTGGTCAGGGAGGAGGAGCCGACCTTGACCACGATCCTGCGCGCGTCGAGCACACCCTGCCTAGCCGCTGACACTTCTGTCCCCTGACCCTTGACCCTCGCCGAACGCACAGCACGTACGAACAGCACGTACGAACAGGAACCTGCGAACCTGCCCGCTCAATCTACGGGGTGGCCGGGCGGCGGCGCCCTCCGGTTTCAGACCGTGGACGCGGTGTGGGCCTGCTCCGGTTCTCCGGCCGGTCCGGCCGTCCCCGGAATGAGGATCTTGCGGGAGATGACGAAGGTGAAGGGGATCGCCACGACGGCCGCGACCAGCGGTGCGATCTTGGTGTTCATGCCCGCCCAGCTCACCAGGGCGTACAGGCCGGCGGACTGGACCACGAAGTTCGTGACGTTGGTCAGCGGGAAGAGGAGGAACTTCTTCCAGGTCGGCCGGGTCCGGTAGGTGAAGTAGGTGTTCATGAAGAACGAGCCGACCATCGCCAGCACGAAGGCGAGGGAGTAGGCGGCGAAGTACGGCATCCACGGGTGCAGGAGCAGGTAGAGGACGTAGAAGGTTCCGGTGTTGACCGCGCCGACCAGACCGAACCGGACGATCTGGCCGAGCTGGGTCTTCCGGTCGGTGCCCGACTGCCCGTCCGTCGTGCGCGACATCAGTTGCTTCGCTCGGCGATCACGGCCTCGGCCTGCGGCAGAGCCGCGTCCCGGATGTCCGTGGGGGCGCCCGTCCGGTCGGTGCCGTGCGACTCCTTCACCAGGAAGTGCGGCCGGCGCTTGGTCTCGTAGTAGATGCGGCCGATGTACTCGCCGATCAGGCCCAGCATGATCATCTGAATGCCGCCCAGGCCTGCGATCAGGCCGACGGTGGTGACGTATCCCGGGGATTCCACCCCGTGGGTCATCGCCATGATGGTGATCCACAGGGCGTAGAGACCCGTCAGGCCCACCAGGGTCGCGCCCACCCAGATGCCGATGCGCAGCGGCCTGTTGTTGAACGAGATGAGCCCGTCCATGCCGTAGTTCAGCAGGGCGCCGAACTTCCACTTCGTCTCGCCGGCCTCGCGCTGCGCGTTGCGGTAGTCGAAGTGGACCGTGTCGAAGCCGATCCAGGAGAACAGGCCCTTGGAGAAGCGGTTGTACTCGGGCAGCGACAGCAGCGCGTCCACGGCCGGGCGGGACAGCAGCCGGAAGTCGCCGACGCCGTCGGTGAGCTCCACGTCGACCCAGCGGTTGACGCCCCGGTAGTAGAGGCGGCTGAGCGCCGAGCGGAGCTTCTTGTCGCCTTCGCGGGTGCGGCGGGCGATGATCTGGTCGTGGCCCTGCCGGTAGTAGTCGAGCATGGTGGCGATGAGCTCCGGCGGGTGCTGGAGGTCCGCGTCCATGATGACCACGGCGTCGCCGGTCGCCTCGCGCAGGCCCGCGAGCATGCCGGCCTCCTTGCCGAAGTTCCGGCTGAAGGAGACGTAGCGAGTCTGGTCCGTGTGCTGCGCCGCGATCTTGCGGAGCTTCTCGAGGGTCCCGTCGCGGCTGCCGTCGTCGACGTAGCAGACCTCGTACTCGACGGGCAGAGCATCCAGAACCTTGCGGATCTCCGTGTCGAAGCTGTCGATGACAGCTTCCTCGTTGTAGCAAGGGACTACTACAGACAGCTTCATGAACACTTCCTGCGGTCCGAACGGGTGGATTACGGCGACCGGACCTGCCACTCACCTCTCATAGAAGTATGCACGCCAGTGGGAGCGCTGCGGGGGCTGAGGGCGGCACACGGTAGCTTTAACGGGATAAGCGCAATGAAACAGAGGGATCGAGGTGCACGTGCCTGACGTCTCCGTGGTCGTCATCGTCTACAACGACGCAGAGCGTCTCCCGGCAGCAGTTCAGTCGGTTTTGGACCAGACCCTGCACGGGGTCGAAGTCGTGATCGTCGACGACTGCAGCAAGGACGGGTCCTACGCGGTCGCCCAACAGCTCGAAGCCGCGCATCCGGGGAGGGTGCGCGCCTTCCAGCTGCCGGAAAACAGCGGGGGCTGCGGCGCCCCGCGCAACTACGGCATCCAGCAGGCCACCGGTACCTACGTCATGTTCCTGGACAGCGATGACGTTCTGGAACGCAATGCCTGCCGCAACATGCTGGACGCCGCCGAGCGGACCGGGTCCGACCTGGTCTCGGGCATGTGCGTCCGGGTCCACCTCGACAGCCGTTCGGGGAAGACCACCGAGTGGTACCCGTGGATCTACGCGCGCACTCGCACGCTGGAGTCGATCACCGAGTACCCCGACCTGCTGGTTTACGACACCCTCTCCACGAACAAGTGCTATCGGCGCGCGTTCTTGCTGGAGCAGGGCCTGGAATTCCCGGTCGGCATCCACTACGAGGACCTGCTCTTCTCCGCGCAGGCCTACGTCGCCGCCAGCCGCATCACGCTCATCCCGAACCACGTTTACTACTGGAACGTGATCGAGAAGGCCTCGGCGAAGTCGATCAGCAACCGGCGCCACGAGATCGAGAACTTCGTCCACCGGATGGAGATCCACCGCCGCGTCGACGAACTACTGGCGGCCAAGGGCCACGCGGAGATCAAGTCCGCGAAGGACATCAAGTTCCTCAAGCACGACCTGGTGCTCCACCTGCGGGACCTGCCCCTGCTCGGTGACGCCTACCGCCAGGAGTTCGCCCGGCTCGCCAACGGCTACCTGGCCGGCATCGACCCGGCCGCGTACGACAGCGTCAGCAACCTCCAGGCCATCTGCGCCTACCTGCTCGGCAAGGAGGACTGGGACAACCTCCTGCCCGCCGCCGACGCCATGACCAACCAGGGCCGGCTCACCTCACCGCTCGCCGAGCGCTACGGGCGCGTCTACTGGTGCGAGCAGCACATCGACGGCCCCGACGCGGACACGGCGCGGCGGATACTGGACGTCACCAACCAGCCCTACGCCGGCGCACCGCTCGCCTCCCTCACCCTGGGCAACCGCCTCACCGGGTACGAGGACGACGGCCGCGGCACGGTCACCCTCTCGGGTGCCGTGGTGAACCCGCTGGGCCGGATCCGCCCGGACGTGGCGCTGAAGGCCTCGCTGGAGTTCCGGGCCCGCCGGCAGATCGGCGTCCGCTCCTTCAGCTTCCCGGTGGCAACCGTTCGCCACGCCGGCGACACGATCGAGTGGAAGGCCACGGCCGACATCGGCAGCACGGTCCGCCCGCTCGGCATCATCGACGCCGTCTGGGACGTACGCCTGAAGCTGACGGCCGGCTCCGACCGGCTCACCACCCGCGTCTCCGTCGGCGGGGTCGACCTGGAGAACGCCGCCCGGCTGCGCGTGCGCCCGCGGCTGACCCGGCTGGTCTCCGACCGCTTCGAGCCGGAGATGACCAAGAAGGGCAACCTCTCCTACGTCCTGACCGCCGAGGGCGCCGCCGCCGTGCGCACCCAGACGCTGATCGACGGCGCGATGCACGGCAAGGCCGCCGGCGTGGTCAAGCGGAGCCTGCGCAAGGCCCTGCGGGCCCGCCGCAACTTCGGCTCGGGCGAGCAGAAGGTGAAGGTCTACCACGAGGTCTTCTCGAAGCTGCCCATCAAGAAGGGCACGATCGTCTTCGAGAGCCACATGGGCAAGCAGTACAGCGACAGCCCGAAGGCGATCTACGACGAGCTGGTGCGCTCCGGCGCGCAGTTCGAGGCGATCTGGTCGTACGCGGGCGGCAAGCCCACCGGCTTCCCCAAGGAGGCCACCCTGGTGCGGCGCTGGAGCTGGGCCTACCTGCGGGCGCTGGCGCAGGCCGAGTACTGGGTCGACAACCAGGGCTTCCCGCTGGCGCTGACCAAGCGCCCGGGGACCACGTACATCCAGACCTGGCACGGCTCGGCGCTCAAGCGGATGGGCTTCCACGAGCCCCGCACCAAGGCGCAGGACCGTCCCGGCCAGGACCGCTTCCAGGCGGCCGTCGACCGCTTCGACCACTTCCTGATCCGCTCCGAGCACGACGCCCGCACCCTCGCCAAGGGTTTCCGGCTGCGTGACGAGGTGCTGCTGCGCACCGGCTACCCGCGCAACGACGCCCTGGTCGCGGCCCACCGCGCCGAGGCGCAGAGCGGCGAGCGGGTCCGCGGTCCTCTGGCGGGCGAGTTCGGGATCGACCCGGAGAAGAAGGTGCTGCTGTACGCGCCGACCTTCCGGGCGCGGGCGGACGGCACGGTGGAGGGCTTCAAGTTCCCCTTCGACGTGGAGGAGTTCGCCGACCGGCTCGGCGACCGCTACACGCTGCTGGTGCGCACCCACTACCTCAACAGCGTCACGCTGCCGCCGTCGGTCGCGGGCCGGGTCATCGACGTGTCCCGGCACCACGACATCACGCCGCTGCTGGCGCTCGCCGACGGGCTGATCACCGACTACTCGTCCGTGATGTTCGACTACGCGGTCCTGGACCGGCCGATGCTGTTCTTCGCGTACGACTACGAGAAGTACGCGAACGACATCCGCGGCACGTACTTCGACCTCAAGGAGAAGGCCCCGGGCCCGGTGGTCGCCACCGCGGACGAACTGCTCCAGGCCCTCGCCGCCTTCGACGAGGCCGATGCCAAGTACGCCGAGGCGCGCCAGCGTTTCCTCGCCGAGTTCGGCGAGTACGACCGCGGGGACGCGGCCCGCCGGATCGTCGAGAAGTTCTTCACCAGGAGCGGCAAGTGAGCCAGCAGACTTCCACCGCACCGCAGAGCCCCGGCGAGGCCGCCGGCGGCCGTGACATCTTCCTCGTCTCCAACAGCGTGGACGAGCTCGGTGGCGTGACCACCTGGTCGCACCAGATGGCCAGGCTGTTCAGCGACCGCGGACACCGGGTCCACGTCATCGGCATCACCCCCGTCGCCGAGGAACTCCGCCAGAAGTTCCCGGCGGACCTCCCCTACGCGGTGACCACGCTCTACGAAGCCCACCCGGCGGCGGCCCGCACGCTGCACGGCATCAAGGGCCGGCTCAACGCGCCCGAACGGCGCCGCCAGGCGGCCCGCAGGGCGACGATGCAGGCCAAGGCGGACCAGCTGGGCGAGCTGCTGCGCGCGGCCCGCCCCGGCGCCGTGCTGATCGTCACCCAGGTCTGGGCGATGGAGTGGGTGGCCCTGGCCGACACCAAGGGGTGCACGGTCATCGGCATGAGCCACGAGTCCTTCGAGGCCAGCAACAAGTCCTCCCGGGGCCAGCGGGTCCGCCGGTACTACCGGGAGGTCGACCGCATGCTCGTGCTGACCCCCGAGGACGCGGACCTCTGGATCCGTTCGGGCATGGAGAACGTCTCCAGCATGCCGAACCCGCTGCCGTTCATGCCCGACTCCCCCGCGCCGCGCACCGGGAAGGTCGTGGCGAGCGTCGGCCGCCTCGCCTTCGAGAAGGGCGTGGACCTGCTGCTCGACGCATGGGCGGACGCCTCCCCGCACCACCCCGACTGGGTCCTGCGGATCTACGGGGCCGGTGTGGAGGAGCCGAACCTGCGGGCGCACGCCGCCGGGCTCGGCCTGCAGGACTCCGTGGAGTGGATGGGTAGCACCAGCGATGTGCTGGGCGCGCTGAACGGAGCCTCCGTCTTCGCTCAGGCCTCGCGCGCCGAAGGGTTCCCGATCACGCTGCTGGAAGCGATGGCCGCGGGCGTGCCGGTGGCCGCCTTCGACTGCGCGCCGGGTGTCCGGGAGATCGTGACGCACGGCGAGGACGGGCTGCTGGCCCGGCTCGGCAACACGATGGAGCTGGGCGGGCAGCTGGACCGGCTGATGGCCGACCGCGAGCTGCGCGACCGGCTCGGCGACGCCGCCTTCCACAATGTGCAGCGGTTCTCCAGCGTCGAGATCACCGACCGGTGGGAAGAGCTGTTCTCCTTCCTGGAGCGCTGATCCCCACGCGCTGAGCCGCCGGACCCGTCCGGCGCAGTACGTACGAAGAAGCCGCCCGCCCCGGAATCGACCGGGGCGGGCGGCTTCGTACGCACTACCTGTTTCAGGCCTTGCGGTGGGCCTCCCAGCCCTCCCAGGCCGAGGTGATCATCTCGCGCACGTCGTGGCGGGCCTTCCAGCCCAGCTCCGCGGAGATCCGGTCGGCGGAGGCGACGACCTTCGCCGGGTCGCCGGGGCGGCGCGGGGAGACCGCGGGCGCGTAGGCGGCATCGGTGTGCCCGGTGGCCTCGTTCACCAGCTCGACCATCTCGCGGACGGAGACGCCCTCGCCGCGGCCGATGTTGACGGTGAGGTCCTTGTACTCGCCCTGCGCACCCCATTCGACGAGCTTGCGGGCGGCCACCACGTGGGCCTCGGCGAGGTCGGCGACGTGGATGTAGTCGCGGATGCAGGTGCCGTCCGGGGTCGCGTAGTCGTCGCCGAAGATCCGGGCGCCCTCGCCCTTGTCGAACCGCTCGAAGATCATCGGGACCAGGTTGAAGACGCCGGTGTCGGCGAGCTCGGGGGTCGCGGCGCCCGCCACGTTGAAGTAGCGCAGGCACGCGGTGGAGATGCCGTGGGCCTTGCCCGCGCCGCGGACCAGCCATTCGCCCGCCAGCTTCGTCTCGCCGTAGGGGCTCAGCGGCAGGCACGGGGTGTCCTCGGTGACGAGGTCCACGTCCGGCATCCCGTACACGGAGGCGGAGGAGGAGAAGAGGAAGTTGCGCACGCCCGCGGCCGCCACGGCCTGGAGCAGGACGGTGAGGCCGCCCACGTTCTCCTCGTAGTAGTGCAGCGGCTTCTCGACGGACTCGCCGACCTGCTTCTTGCCCGCGAGGTGGACCACGCCGGTGATGCGGTGCCGGGCGAAGGTCTCGTCCAGGACCTGCCGGTCGAGCACGGAACCGACCACCAGCGGGACACCCTCCGGGACGCGGTCGGCGTTGCCGGTGGAGAGGTCGTCCAGAACCACGACCTCCTCCCCCGCAAGCAGCATCGCGCGGACGACGTGCGCCCCGATGTAACCGGCACCACCAGTGATCAGAAACGTCATGCGTTGTCTCCTCAGTTCTCTTTCGTGCTTCTCTTCCGGCTTCCCGTCCGGCTTTGCGTCCCGGCTTTCCGTCCGGCCTTGCGTCCCGGCTGCCGGGGCGGCCGGGGCCCGCGCTAGCCGCGGATTATGCGAGCTCTGTGGAACCGGTGGCGGGCCAGGCTCATGACGCCCGAGGCACCGGGCGCGAGCCTCAGCGCCAGCGATCCGCCGGTCGTGCGGTACGGCTGCGCCAACAGCACACCGTACCGGCTGCTGGGCAGCACCCGCCGGTGGAGCAGGCGACTGAGGGGGCGCGGGGAGGTGACCACGGAGCTCCCGTCGGCGCACTCCACGCTCAGTTTCACGTCCCACGCCTGCAGGCCCCGCCGGCCTTCGCCCCGCCCGAGCCTCGCCAGGGTGGTGAGCCGGAAGGGCAGCAACGCGGTCCACCGGTCGCCGTCCCCCGCGGGGGTGAGCTCCACCGGTTCGGCGACCAGCAGCTCTCCCAGGTCGCCCCGGGGCTGGAAGCACAGCTGGACGGTGCGCGGGCCGGCCGCGGCGAGGCGCCCGTACAGGTCGTGCACCTGGATCCGCAGGCCCGCACAGCCGCTCGGTTCGGCGTCGATGGTGATGGGCAGCTCGGCCGTCTCCAGCTTTTCCAGTCCGTCCAGCTCCACCGGCAGCGTGTCGCTCCAGACCGGCGCTCCGGAGGGGCCGGTCGCGTACGGGGGCAGCAGGCGGGGCGGGTCGGCGGCGAAGCGGGTCAGCCGCAGCAGGTCGGCGGGGGCGGGCGGCGCCTCGTTGGCGAGCAGCACCCGCACGATCCAGCGGGCGTGCGCCCCGGCGGCCTCGATGTCCGCGTCGGCGAACCCGGCGACGTAGTCGCGGGTCAGCGTCCACCAGGCGGCCTGGTAGCCGGGGTCCTCGCCGAGCTCGCGCAGGTACATGCGCAGGTCGTACTCCAGGAACTTGACCTGGCAGGCACGGCCCAGCTCGGGCGAGGAGGCGGTCATGAGGCGCGAGGCCACGCGGTGGGCCTCGACGCGGGCGCTCCAGTTGCCGACGTCCTTGCGGTCCAGGGAGATGGAGACCTGGGCGGCGTTGCGGCGCACGTGCCACACGTAGACGAGGTCGCCGATCACCGCGATGCGGGGGCGGGCCGCCAGCACGCGGGCCGTGAACACGAAGTCCTCGTAGATGAACCGGCCGTCCGGGAAGCGGATCCCGTACATGTCCAGGAAGGCCCGCTCGTACAGCTTGTTGACGCAGAGGGTGTCGCGGACCAGCTGCGGCCTGTCCGCCGGGCGGTCGATGACCTCGCCCGGCGTGTACAGGCCGGGCACCCAGGGCACGTCGCGGCTCTCGGGCAGTTCACGGCGGACGCAGGAGCCGACGGTGACCGGCGACCGGTGCTCGCCGGCCGCGCGCACCAGGGCGTCGATCGCCCCGGCGGGCAGGACGTCGTCGCTGTCCAGGAACATGACGTACGGGGCGGTGGCAGCCGCGATCCCGTCGTTGCGGGGCGTGCCGCAGCCCCCGCTGTTCTCCGTGCGGTGCACGACCTTCACGCGGGGGTGGCTGGCCGCCAGCTCGTCCAGCACCTGGGCGGTGCCATCGGAGGACGCATCGTTGACCGCGATGACCTCGGCGACAACCGGCCCCTGGGCGAGGGCCGAGGAGACGGCCTGACCGACGAGCTCGGCATCGTTGTACGCGATCACGACGACGGCAACTGTGGGGGTATTGGTGGTCGTCACCCGTGGATCCTAGGCCACCAGAGTAAACGTGGCCTTAAGACGCGTCACTCCAACGGGCGATAAACGGAACCTGTGACTCGCCTGTGACGACGGCCGGAGATCCGGCCGTCGTCCACGGACACGGGCCCCGGTCAGAAGGGACGGAACTCGTCGTACTCCTTCTGAGCGGAATCCCGCTCGGCTTCCTTCTCCTTGCGGCGGGTGGTCGCCGGACGCGGAGCCTCCAGACGGTGGTCCTCACCGCGGCGGCCCAGCATCTCGGCGCCGGCCATCATGGTCGGCTCCCAGTCGAAGACGACCGCGTTCTCGTCGGAACCGATGGCGACGCCGTCACCCGCACGGGCACCGGCCTTCTTCAGCGCAGCCTCGACGCCGAGGCGGTTGAGGCGGTCGGCGAGGTAGCCGACGGCTTCGTCGATGTTGAAGTCGGTCTGGCGGACCCAGCGCTCCGGCTTCTCGCCGCGCACGCGGTACACGTCCTCGGCCTCGTCGTAGGCGATGGTGAAGCCCGAGTCGTCCACGGCCTTCGGCCGGATGACGATGCGGGTCGCCTCCTGCTTCGGCGTACGGGCGCGGAACTTCGCGATGACCTCGGCGAGGAAGTAGGACAGCTCCTTGAGGCCCGTACGGGAGACCGCGGAGACCTCGAACACCTTGTAGCCGCGGGCCTCGAGGTCCGGGCGGACGATGTCGGCGAGGTCCTGGCCGTCGGGGATGTCGACCTTGTTGAGGACGACGAGGCGCGGGCGCTTCTCCAGGCCGCCGCCGTAGAGCTTCAGCTCCTCCTCGATGGCGTCGAGGTCGGCGAGCGGGTCGCGGTCGGACTCCAGCGTCGCGGTGTCCAGGACGTGCACGAGGATCGAGCAGCGCTCGACGTGGCGCAGGAACTCCAGGCCGAGGCCCTTGCCCTGGCTGGCGCCCGGGATGAGGCCCGGGACGTCGGCGATCGTGTAGACCGTCGAGCCGGCGGTGACGACGCCCAGGTTCGGGACGAGGGTGGTGAAGGGGTAGTCGGCGATCTTCGGCTTCGCGGCCGAGAGCACCGAGATGAGCGAGGACTTGCCGGCGCTCGGGAAGCCGACCAGCGCCACGTCGGCGACGGTCTTGAGCTCCAGGATGACGTCGCCGCCGGTGCCGGGTACGCCGAGGAGGGCGAAGCCGGGCGCCTTGCGGCGGGCAGAGGAGAGCGCGGCGTTGCCGAGACCACCGCGGCCGCCCTCGGCAGCCACGTAGGTGGTGCCCTGGCCGACGAGGTCGGCGAGGACGTTGCCCTCCTTGTCGAGGACGACGGTGCCGTCCGGCACCGGCAGGATGATGTCCTGGCCGTCCTTGCCGGAGCGGTTGTCGCCCGCGCCGGGCGCGCCGTTGGTGGCCTTGCGGTGGGGGCTGTGGTGGTACTCCAGCAGGGTGGTGATCGACTGCTCCACCACCAGGATGACGTCGCCGCCACGGCCGCCGTTGCCGCCATCGGGGCCGCCGAGCGGCTTGAACTTCTCCCGGTGAACGGAGGCGCAGCCGTGGCCCCCGTTACCCGCGGCGACGTGCAGCTCGACGCGGTCCACGAAGGTGGTCATGGTTGTTCCTCCAGATACAGCGGGAATATCCCGGAAAGCCCGGGGGGTAGGCCTTGCTACCCATTAAACGTGTCTATGTGACAACGCGCCGAGGGCGGACCTCTCTTCCCGGCTGGCGCCGGGAAGAGTTGAGATCCGCCCTCGGGGTGTTACGAACGCTTCAGATCAGCAGAGCTGAATCAGGCGGCCGGAACGATGTTGACGACCTTGCGGCCACGGTGCGTGCCGAACTCGACCGAACCGGCCTGCAGCGCGAACAGCGTGTCGTCGCCACCACGACCGACACCCGAACCCGGGTGGAAGTGGGTGCCGCGCTGGCGGACGAGGATCTCACCAGCGGAAACGACCTGACCGCCGAAGCGCTTCACGCCGAGCCGCTGAGCGTTGGAATCGCGCCCGTTCCGGGTGGACGATGCGCCCTTCTTGTGTGCCATGTCTCAGTCCCTCTTACTTCGCAGCCGCGGGGATACCGGTGACCTTGATCGCCGTGTACTGCTGGCGGTGACCCTGGCGACGGCGGTAGCCGGTCTTGTTCTTGTACCGAAGGATGTCGATCTTGGCACCCTTGTGGTGGTCCACGATCTCGGCCTGGACCTTGATGCCGGCCAGGACCCACGGGTCGCTGGTCACGGCTTCGCCGTCGACAACGAGCAGGGTCGAGAGCTCGACCGTGTCGCCAACCTTGGCAGTGGGAATCTTGTCAACTTCAACGATGTCGCCGACAGCAACCTTGTGCTGGCGACCACCGCTGCGCACGATGGCGTACACGCGGATCTCTCTCTCACTCGAGTTCGGGAACCCCTGAAGCCAGCCGACCCCGCGACGAACCGCAGGCCGGCCTCCCCCGTCCCAGCCGCGAGGCGGCGGTACGGGAGGTGAGGTGCTCAGTGGATTGGCGTGCACATAGACACGCCAGCGACCTAGGTTACGGGGCCCGGTCTGGAGGGTCAAACCGGGGTCCCGAACGGGGCCCCGGCGGGCCGGCCCGGCTGTCCGCAGCGCTGCCCGCGGGCGCCGGACCAGGGCCGGCCGCCCGGTGGCCGCCCGGTCGGTGACCCGTTCGAGGCCGCCCGACGGCCGTGTGCGCCCGCCTCGTCGTGCCGTGGCCCGCCGTCGGCCCCGCCCCGCGCGGGGAAGCGCCGGGCCCTTGTGGCGGCGCACAGGCGCCGTGGGCGTACGCCGCGGAAAAAGGCCCCGCCCGGCACCGAATGCGGTGCCGGGCGGGGCCGGGTGCAGCGGGAGCCGCGGATCAGGCTTCGGTCGGAGCCGAGACGGAGGGCAGCGTCTGCTGCTCCGCCGCCGCGGTCTTCTTCGTCGCCCGCTTCGCGACCGTCTTCTTCGCGGCCGTCTTCGCCGTCGTCGTCTTCTTGGCGGCGGTCTTCTTCACGGCCGCCGCCTTCTTGGCCGGGGCCTTCTTCGCCGCGGTCGTGGTCGCCTTCTTGGCGGCCGTCTTGCGGACCGCCTTCTTGGCGGGAGCCGCCGGGGCGGCCTCCTCGACGACGGCCTCGGCCTCGGCCGGGGTCTCCGCCGGCGTCTCGACCGGAGCCTCGACGACCAGTACGGCCGCCTCCGCGCCCGCCGGGGAACCGGCCGGAGCGGTGGCCTTACGGGTGGCACGGCGACGCGGACGGGCCGGCGCGGCCTCGACGGGCTCGGCCGGGGTCTCGGCCGGGGCCTCGACGACGACCGGTGCGGCCTCGATGACGGCCTCGGGCTCCGGCTCGGCCACCGGGGCCGCGGGGGCCTCGGCAACCGGCTCCGGGGCCTGGACGGCCTCGGCCGGGGCGCCCGCCGGAGCGGTCGCCTTACGGGTGGCGCGGCGGCGGGTGCGGCCCTTGGGGGCCTCCTCCGCGACCGGCTCCGGGGCCTGGACGGCCTCGGCGATCTCGACCGCCTCGATGGCGATCTCGGGCTCCACGGCCTCGACGACCTCGATGACATCCGCCTCGACCACCGGCTCGGCCACGGGAGCCGCGGCCGCCGGGGCACGGTCCGTCGCCGCACCGCGCGGGGCGCCCGCCGGAGCGGTCGCCTTGCGGGTGGCGCGGCGGCGGTTGCGGCGCCCGCTCACTCCTCCGGCAGCGGCCTCGGCCTCGGCCGGGCTGCCGTAGAGCTCCTCGTCGGCGACGAAGGAGGGCTCGGGCAGCGCCACGGGAGCGGCGACCTCGGCCGCCAGCTCCGCCTCGGTCTCGATCTCGTAGTCATCACCCTCGGCGGTGTCCACGGCCTCGATCTCGTGGTCGTGCTCGTGTCCGCCCTGGCCGCCGCGGCGCTTGGAGCGCTTGCCGTTGCCACCGCCGCCGACCACGGTCGGGGTCTCCATGTGCACGATGACGCCACGGCCGTTGCAGTGGACGCAGGTCTCGGAGAAGGACTCCAGCAGACCCTGGCCCACCCGCTTGCGGGTCATCTGGACCAGACCCAGCGAGGTCACCTCGGCGACCTGGTGCTTGGTGCGGTCGCGGCCCAGGCACTCCAGCATGCGCCGCAGGACCAGGTCGCGGTTGGACTCCAGGACCATGTCGATGAAGTCGATGACGACGATGCCGCCGAGGTCGCGCAGCCGCAGCTGGCGCACGATCTCCTCGGCCGCCTCCAGGTTGTTCCTGGTGACGGTCTCTTCGAGGTTGCCGCCCTGACCGGTGAACTTGCCGGTGTTGACGTCGATGACGATCATCGCTTCGGTCTTGTCGATCACGAGGGAACCGCCCGAGGGCAGCCACACCTTGCGGTCGAGCGCCTTGGCGAGCTGCTCGTCGATCCGGTACGTCGCGAAGACGTCGACCTCGGAGGTCCAGCGCTTCAGCCGGTCGGCCAGGTCCGGGGCCACGTGGTTCACGTAGCCGTGGATGGTCTCCCAGGCGCTGTCACCGCTGACGATGACCTTGGTGAAGTCCTCGTTGAAGATGTCGCGCACGACGCGGACGGTCATGTCCGGCTCGCCGTACAGGAGGCTCGGCGAAGAGGTCGAGATCTGCTTCGACTTCTTCTGGATGTCCTCCCACTGGGCCTGCAGGCGCTCGACGTCGCGGCGCAGCTCGTCCTCGCTCGCGCCCTCGGCGGCGGTGCGCACGATGACGCCCGCGTCCTCGGGAACGATCTTCTTGAGGATGGTCTTCAGGCGCGCGCGCTCGGTGTCGGGCAGCTTGCGGCTGATGCCGGTCATCGAGCCCTCGGGCACGTAGACCAGGTAGCGGCCGGGCAGCGAGACCTGGCTGGTCAGGCGGGCGCCCTTGTGGCCGATCGGGTCCTTGGTGACCTGCACCAGGACCGACTGGCCGGACTTGAGGGCGGCCTCGATGCGGCGCGGCCCGTTGGCCATGCCGAGCGCCTCGAAGTTGACCTCACCGGCGTACAGGACCGCGTTGCGGCCCTTGCCGATGTCGATGAAGGCGGCCTCCATGGACGGCAGCACGTTCTGGACCTTGCCCAGGTAGACGTTGCCGACGTACGAGGTGGCTTCTTCCTTGTTGACGTAGTGCTCGACGAGCACGTTGTCCTCGAGGACGCCGATCTGGGTGCGCTCGCCGGACTGGCGGACGACCATGACGCGCTCGACGGCCTCGCGGCGGGCCAGGAACTCGGCCTCGGTGATGATCGGGACGCGGCGGCGGCCCTGCTCGCGGCCCTCGCGGCGGCGCTGCTTCTTGGCCTCCAGGCGGGTCGAGCCCTTGATGGACTGGACCTCGTCGGAGGAGGTGGAGCCGGTGAGGGCCTCCGCGCGCTCGCGCGCCGGGCGCGGCTCGCGGACCTTGACGACCGTGCGCACACCGTCGTCCTCGGCCGCGTCGGCGTCCGTGCCACCGTCACCGCTGCGACGGCGACGACGCCGGCGACGACGGCTGGAGCTGGAGCCGAGGGCCCCGTTCTCCTCGTCGTCCTCGGCCTCTTCCTCGTCGGCCTCCTCGGCGGACTCGGCGGCCTCGGCCTCTTCCTCGGCGGACTCGTCGAGGTCGGCGGCCTCACCGCGACGACGGCGACGGCCACCGCGGCGGCGACGGCGCGACGGGCGGTCGCCCGACTCGTCGGTCTCGTCCTCGTAGAGCTCGGCGGACTCGGTTTCGGCCTCTTCCTCGACCAGCTCTACGTCGGCCAGCGTGACCGGGCCGGACGGCGCGGCAGCGGCGGCGGCCGGAGCCTGGGCCACGGGCGCGGCGGTCTCGGCGGCGGCTCCGCGGCCACGGCGGCGGCGACGGCCGGCCGGCTGCGGGGCGGGGGCGGCCTCGACCTCGGCCTCGACGAGGTCGAGCTCCTCCTCCTCGACCTCCTCGGCCGGGGCGGCGGCAGCGGCGGCCGCGGCCATCATGGCTGCGGTCTCCGGGGTCTGGAACATCGGCTCGGCGAACACCGGGGCCTGGAATACGGCGACGGCGGGACGCCCGGCGCGGCGGCCACGGGCCGGAGCCTCGGCGGCGGGCGCCTCGGCGGCCGGAGCCACCGGCTGCGCGGCGGGGGCGGCGGCGGCCGGAGCGGTGGTGGAACGGGTGGCGCGGCGGCGGCCGCCGCGCTTCGGGGAGTCCACGGCGTCGGCGACGGTGACGGTGGCCTTGGCGGCGGCGACGGGAGCCTCGGCCACGGCGGCTTCCGCGGCGGGCGCCTCGGGGGCGGTCACGGCGCGGGTCGCACGGCGACGGGCACGCGGCGCGGGGGCTGCGGCCTCCTCGACGACCTCGGCGGCGGGAGCGGCCACGGGGGCCTCGACGACCGGGGCCTCGGCGACGGGCGCCTCGGGAGCGGTCACGGCGCGAGTGGCGCGGCGACGGGCACGCGGCGCGGGGGCTGCGGCCTCCTCGACGACCTCGGCGGCGGGAGCAGCCACCGGGGCCTCCACAACGGGGGCCTCGGGAGCGGTCACGGCGCGGGTCGCACGGCGACGGGCACGCGGCGCGGGGGCTGCGGCCTCCTCGACGACCTCGGCAACCGGAGCAGCCGCGGGAGCCTCGGCGACGGGCGCCTCGGGGGCCGCCACGGCGCGGGTCGCACGGCGACGGGCACGCGGCGCGGGAGCAGCGGCCTCCTCGACGGCCGGGGCGGCCGGAGCGGCTGCGGGAGCCTCGACGACGACCTCGGCTGCGGAAGCCTCGGGGGCGGCCACGGCGCGGGTCGCACGGCGGCGGGTACGGGCCGGGGCGGCGGCCGGGGCGGCATCCTCGGCGGGAGCTGCGGCCACCACGGGCGCCGGAGCGGCTTCGGCGGCGGCTACGGCGCCGCCGGGCGGGCCGGCCGGCCGGGACGCGGCGCGCCGGCGCCTGCGCGGCGGCAGGTTGTCGCTCGGGCTGCCACTGTCGGCGGCAGCGTTGTTGGCGGTGTTGTCGTTTTCGTTGTTGAGCATGCGGGGTTTCTCCCGTCACGCTCCCGGGCGCCGCGGCTGACTTCCGGTCCGGCACGGCCCCGCGTAATGAGCGCGGAACCGGCCTCCGGGGCGCGTTCGCCACACGGGAGCTCAGTTCAATGGCCGCCGGTTCCGTACGCGAAAGTCCGTACGGCCTGGCGGAAGTCTTCAAGTCTTCAGGTCTGTGCGCGGCCCGACCCAGGTGGCTCCCGAGTCCCAGGGCTGCGCGACGACGACGATCCTTACGCGGCGGGACCTTCCGGCGCCTTCGCGTCGGCGGTTACGGCCGCCGTGGGTGGGGCGGTCGTGACAGCCTCGCGGTCGGGCGCGAGCGGGTCGGTCACCGTGCCGGACTCCTCGTCGAAGAGCCCCTGCGCCAGCCTGGTCACCGCAGCGGGGACCGGCGGCGTTAGGTCGGCCACAGCTCGGAGACCGGACAGGACGTCGTCGGGTCGCACGGCAGGTGTCAGATGCCGAACAACCAGCCGCAGTATCGCACAAGCATTGTCCAGGGGCCTATCAGCCGCTGCGGTGGCCGTAACGGGAACCACTTCCAGGCTGACCACGGCGCCCCGCGTGTCGAAGGTCCGCATGCCGTTCTTGGTGCGGCGCTGGACCTCCACGGCCTCGGCGGCGAGGAAGGCCTCGACGGCCTTCTCGGCGTCCCCGGGCTCCACGCCTTCCAGGCGCAGCTCCCACACGGAGGCCGTCAGCCGGTCGGCGAGGCCGGAGGTGTGCGCCTCGACGGCGTCGATGATGTCGAGGCCGACGGGCATCGACTCGTCGAGCAGCTCGCGCAGGACCGCGGGGTCGCGGGGCTCGGCGAGGGCGATCTCCAGGTACTCGGCCTCGCTGCCGGTCCCGGTCGGGGCGGCGTTCGCGTACGAGACGCGGGGGTGCGGGGTGAAGCCCGCCGAGTACGCCATGGGCACCTCGGAGCGGCGCAGGGCCCGCTCGAAGGCGCGCTGGAAGTCCCGGTGGCTGGTGAACCGGAGGCGGCCGCGCTTGGTGTAGCGCAGGCGGATGCGCTGCACTACCGGTGCGGGAGGCGGGCCTTCGGGCTGTCGCTTGCCCAGTGGTTCATCTCCTTGTGCGGGGCTCCGCGGCTCGCGCGTCGCCCTGAGGTCTGTGGGGCCTGCCGGCCTCGCCTGCCCTCCGGCTCACCCCTGTTTGTGCAGGGGGCTCGTCGGGATCTGCGTGGCGGGCGTGTCGCCTGCGGCTCTGTTACTACCCAGAGTACGCGCCTGTGACCTCGCTGGTTCCCGGGGCGGCCCCCCGAACAGCGCCCGCCGTACGTCGGCCCGCGCCTCGCGCACCGCGAGGCGGGAGGCGCGCCACACCTCGCCGACCGCACGGCCGACGGGAGCGATCGCCTGCCGGTGCACCGCCCGGGCGGCCCGGCGGCCTGCGGCCCACCCGGCGCGCAGCGCGTTCCCGACGGGGGTGACCACGCGCCGGCGCAGCCACCCGGCGGGCCGCACGACGGCCCACCGCCACACCCACAGCAGCCCGCGCCCCAGCGCCCGGCTCACCCGCCCCGCGAGGTGCCAGGCCCCGACGAGCAGTTGCCAGAGCGGCACGAGGAGGTACGCCCAGACCCCTCGCCCGGCCGGTGCGAGCAGGTACTGCCAGGCCCCGGCCACCACGGGCCGTACGAGATACCGCCACAGTGCGACCCACGGCCAGACGAACAGGGCCTTGGCCAGCCAGGCCGCACCGGCCGCGAACCCCCGGGCCAGCCACCGCAGCGCGTGCCCGACGGGGGCGAGGACGTAGCGGTACAGCGCGCCGCCGGGCAGCACGAGCAGGTACCGGACGGCGCCCACGAGCAGCCAGGCGATGCCCCGGCCGGCGGGCAGCAGCCCGTACTGCCAGACCGGGACGAGCAGGTACCGCCAGAGCCCGACGCCCGTCGGCCGCAGCAGGTACACGTACGCGGCCCGCCCCACCGGGAAGATGACGTAGCGCCAGAGACCCACCCAGGGCCAGTGGAAGACGAGCTTGAACAGGGCCCCGATCAGCCACCCGGTCCCCCGCAGTACCGGCAGCACGGCCCGTTCGTACAACCAGCGCAACGCCTGCCCCAGCGGCCCGAGGACGCTCCGGTTCAGCATCCGCGCCGCGGCGACGAGCAGGTCCCAGAGCACCCGCAGGGGCAGCACGACCAGCACCGCCACGACCTTCACGGGGATCCGGACGACTCCGACGAGGCAGCCTTCTCCCCCGGGTGCGCGCGCCTCTTGCAGTTCCATGCAGATAAGGACTCCGCAGGAGCCCCCCGCGTTGCGGTGAACACCGCAACGGTCCGGACACGGCGACGGCCCGTACCGCCCCGTGCGGGGTGGTACGGGCCGTCGCCGTCCGGTCAGTTCGCCAGCGGGTGACCGCCGGGCGGGGTCTGCGCGGGCGGCGGGGCGGCCGTCACCTTGTAGGCACCGGGGAGGTACCCGGGCGAGCGGGTGCCCGCGGTGAACCCGGGGCTGTCCAGCACCAGGTCGTAGGTGCCGGGCTCGAGGCCGAAGGTGCTGAGCTCCACGACGAGCACGGTCCCGGCGGTGTTGACCGCCGTCGCCCGGACCATCCGGTACGGGCTCGTGCTGCCGTCGGCGGCCCTCAGGACCACGTCGGTACCGAGGGTCAGGTTCGTGCCGCGCAGGGCCACCTTGGTGGTGGTCCCGGCGGGGCTCGTCGCCGGCGTCACCGAGGTGGCGTCGGCCTGCTTCGGGCGCGAGGCGCACCCGAAGACACAGACGCCCTGCATCTGGTACTTGAGCGGCGTGGCCGCCGTGTAGGCGCTCAGCAGGAAGAGGTACTCGCCCTGCGGGGCGCTCTGCGAGGTGGAGCAGTAGAAGTCGAAGTCACCCACGTTGTTGTTGCCGCACTGGACCAGCGGGTCGAGGCCCGAACCGGTGAAGCCGGTGGCGCTCAGCATCTCCACGTTGGGGTTGGTCCCGGACGCCACGCTGTTGTCCGCGCCGTAGATGTTGAAGCGCTGCCCCGGCTTCACGGTGGCGACGGCGCAGTAACCGGCCGCGGCCTCGGTCAGCGTGCCGCTGCGCACGGGGAAGTTCTCCGCCCCGATGCGCTTCGAGGTGCACTCCGGAGCCCAGCCGGCCGCGGTGGCGACCTTCCAGGTGTCGATGTGCGCCACGATGGGGGTGCTGCCGTCGTAGCCGGAGGCCAGCACGTAGACGAGGTATCCCGTCGAGCCGGTGACCCGGCAGGCGTTGCCCCACTGCCGGCAGAGGGCCTTTCCGGTGGCGTCGACCACGACGAGCACGGCGCCGGTGCGGTACGCCGCCGTGGGGGTCCGCTGCGAGATCACGAGCTTGTCGGTGGTGGCCGTCTTGAACTGCAGGCAGGTGCTGTCCAGGGCGGACTTGAAGGTGTAGCCCGTGGACGCGCCGCCGACGGTCAGCGAGGTGGGCGCGGGGCACTTCGCGGTCTGCGAGATGTCCCGGCGGACCAGCCGGTAGCTGTCGGTGTAGCCGGTGCCGATGAGCAGCGCCGAATAGGCGGGGGTGGCCTGGAGGTCGCAGCGGGTCGTGGAACCCCCGACGGTGCTGCACACCTGGTTGCCGGCGCCGTCGTAGATCTGCACCGAGGCGTTGACCCGGTTGGTGGTGTTCGTGTAGTCGATCATCTCGGCGGTCGAGTGCTTGCCCGCCCCGAGCGCGAGGCACGCGACCTGCTTGTCAGCGGTGAGATCGAACGTGGTGCCCGGCGAGGGACCGAAGGGGCTGCTGTCCCAGGTGGCGCAGCCGGCCGTGTTGCCCGTGCCGTGGATGGTCATCCGGTAGGCGCCCGTGGTGGGGGCGGACAGCACCGCGCGGAAGGGGGCGGTGCCGGTCAGCTTGCAGACGGAGAGGCCGGACGTGGCGACGCACTGCTGGACGCCCTTGGCGTCGTAGACCGTCGTGTCCACGTTCGCGCCGTCGTCGGCTGGCGGGGTGTCGTAGAAGTACAGCCCCTTGCCGGTGGCCGTCGGGAGCGTCCGGCACAGCTGCTGGCCCGCTCCGGTGAAGGTGCCCTGCGCGGGACCGGATGCGAAGCCGTCGTCGCGTGCATCCGTGCAGCCGGCGGTCTGGTTGGTCGCGTAGAACGAGATGCCGTACGCGTCCTTGAGGTTGTCCGCGCCACGCGCCCACGTGTAGTAGCCGGCGGCAAGGGTGCACGGCGTGAGAGGGGTCGACGTGCAGACCTCCGTGCCGTTGACCCGGTGGAGCGTCCCGTAGGTCCACGAGGAGGTCCCGACCGGACCGAAGACGTAGGGCCCCGCGGCCGTCACGCGCAGGATGCGGCAGGGCACCGAGGAGCCGGCGTCGGGGACGGTGCCGTAGGCCTGTGCGTCGACGACCGGGCAGCCGCTGGCGCCGGACAGGCGGGCGACGGTGAACCCGTAGGGCACGCTCCGTCCGTATTCCTCGTTGACCAGCAGGGTGAACGGGGCGGTGCCCGTCAGCTTGCAGTCGAAGTCCAGGCCCTCGTCACGGGTGGAGCAGAGCTGCTTGCCGGTGGCGTCGTAGATCGTGCCCAGTACCTCGTAGGAGGTCAGGTGGGCGCGCAGGACGGATCCCGCGGCGAACGCCGTGGGCAGGCGGAAGCAGTCGCCGGTGGAGCCGGCGGCCAGGGTGGCCTCGACGGCCCTCGGCGCCCCGAGGGTGGCCGAGGACGCGGCGACGTTGGTGCAGGTGGTGCTGGACAGCAGCGCCTTGTAGGAGACGGAGAAGCCGCCCGTGGAGGAGCTGTTGACGTCGAGGGTGTAGGCGCCGGCCTTGTTGGTCGGGCAGCGCGCCTCGGTGCCGTACACCGAGGTGCAGGCGACCGCGGACCCGTCGGGCGCGGTCAGCTTGGGGTACTCGGTCCCGCCGCTGAGGGAGACGGCCTGTACGAGAACCAGGTCGGTCGCCGAGGTCAGCGTGAAGGTGAACCGGGAGCCGCCCTCGGGGCGTTCGGCGCAGGTGTAGAGCGTGTCCGGCGCGATGGCACCGGAGCAGGTGTCGGCGCCCGCGGTACGGCTGACCTCGCGCGCGGCGGTGGCCCGCGCGGCAGCGGGTTCCGGGCGCTTCGGCTCGGGCTTTGCGGGCGCCGCTTTCGGCGCGGGCGCGGCCGTGAGCGCGGAGGCTCCCTCGGCCACGGGCGAAGCGGCGGGCGATACGGCGGCCGACTGGCCGTCCTTCGGCGTCACCGCCGCGGTGGCGGCGCCGACCGGTCCGACGAGCGTGGCCAGTACGGCGACGATCAGGGCGACGAGCGCGACGACGCCGCGGCGTCCGTCTCTCCCCCGACAGCGGACGGCACGGAAAAGGTGTGGCACGGGATTCCCCCCAGGAATCGGCCCCCGCCTCGTGTCGATCACTGAGACGCATGGGGCCAGCGGATCCTAGCGAAACCGGCGCACGCCCGTTCGATCTTTATGGTCCACCTCACACCCCCCGCACGACGACGGCCCGCCCGACCCCAGTGGGTCGGACGGGCCGTCGTCGTAGGGACGGGGTGCGGACGCGCTACTTCACGACCGACAGCGGCAGCAGCTTCTTGCCCGTCGGGCCGATCTGGATGCTGGTGTCGAGCTGCGGGCACACGCCGCAGTCGAAGCACGGGGTCCAGCGGCAGTCCTCGACTTCGGTTTCGTCGAGGGCGTCCTGCCAGTCCTCCCAGAGCCAGTCCTTGTCCAGGCCGGAGTCGAGGTGGTCCCAGGGCAGGACCTCCTCGTAGGTGCGCTCGCGGGTCGTGTACCAGGCCACGTCCACGCCGTACGCGGGCAGCGTCTTCTCCGCGGCCTGCATCCAGCGGTCGTACGAGAAGTGCTCGCGCCAGCCGTCGAAGCGGCCGCCCGACTCGTAGACGGCGCGGATGACGTCGCCGATGCGGCGGTCGCCGCGGGACAGCAGGCCCTCGACGATGCCGGGCTTGCCGTCGTGGTAGCGGAAGCCGATGGAGCGGCCGTACTTCTTGTCGCCGCGGAGCTTGTCGCGGAGCTTGCCGAGGCGGGCGTCCGTCTCCTCGGCCGACAGCTGCGGGGCCCACTGGAAGGGGGTGTGCGGCTTGGGGACGAAGCCGCCGATGGAGACGGTGCAGCGGATGTCGTTCTGGCCGGAGACCTCGCGGCCCTTGGCGATGACGTTGACCGCCATGTCGCCGATCTGGAGCACGTCCTCGTCGGTCTCGGTCGGCAGGCCGACCATGAAGTAGAGCTTCACCTGGCGCCAGCCGTTGCCGTACGCGGTGGCGACCGTACGGATCAGGTCCTCTTCCGAGACCATCTTGTTGATGACCTTGCGCATGCGCTCGGAGCCGCCCTCGGGGGCGAAGGTCAGACCGGAACGGCGGCCGTTGCGGGTCAGCTCGTTGGCCAGGTCGATGTTGAAGGCGTCCACGCGGGTCGACGGGAGGGACAGGCCCACCTTTTCGTCCGTGTAGCGGTCGGCCAGGCCCTTGGCGATGTCCGTGATCTCGGTGTGGTCCGCCGAGGAGAGCGAGAGGAGGCCGACCTCCTCGAAGCCCGTGGCCTTCAGGCCGCGCTCCACCATCTCGCCGATGCCGGTGATGCTTCGCTCCCGCACGGGGCGCGTGATCATGCCGGCCTGGCAGAAACGGCAGCCGCGGGTGCAGCCGCGGAAGATCTCCACGGACATCCGCTCGTGGACGGTCTCGGCGAGCGGGACCAGGGGCTGCTTGGGGTAGGGCCACTCGTCGAGGTCCATGACGGTGTGCTTGGACACGCGCCACGGCACGCCGGAGCGGTTCGGGACCACGCGGCCGATGCGGCCGTCCGGCAGGTACTCGACGTCGTAGAAGCCCGGCACGTAGACGCCGCCGGTCTTCGCGAGGCGCAGGAGGACCTCCTCGCGCCCGCCCGGGCGGCCCTCGGCCTTCCACGCGCGGATGATCTCGGTCATGTCGAGGACGGCCTGCTCGCCGTCGCCGATGATCGCGCAGTCGATGAACTCCGCGATCGGCTCGGGGTTGAAGGCCGCGTGGCCGCCCGCGAGCACGATGGGGTGGTCGACCGTACGGTTCTTCGCCTCCAGCGGGATGCCCGCGAGGTCCAGCGCCGTCAGCATGTTCGTGTAGCCGAGCTCGGTGGAGAAGGAGAGCCCGAAGACGTCGAAGGCCCCGACCGGACGGTGGGAGTCGACGGTGAACTGCGGCACCTTGTGCTCGCGCATCAGCTCTTCGAGGTCCGGCCACACGCTGTACGTGCGCTCCGCGAGCACGCCTTCGCGCTCGTTGAGCACCTCGTACAGGATCATGACGCCCTGGTTGGGGAGCCCGACCTCGTACGCGTCCGGGTACATCAGCGCCCAGCGGACGTCGGCGCTCTCCCACGGCTTGACCGTGGAGTTGAGCTCACCGCCGACGTACTGGATCGGCTTCTGGACGTGCGGAAGCAGGGCCTCAAGCTGAGGGAAGACCGACTCGGTCATCACGCGACTTTCGTGAAGCGGGCAGGGGGCGACTCTCAAGCGTACCCCGGGGCCCGGAGCCCCACCGCCCGCGCGATCAGCCGCGCACCGCCGCAGCCGGTCCCGCGGTGGCCGCCCACACCTGCGGCAGCTCCCGCTCGCGGCGGTCGGCCAGCGCCTCCTCACGGCCGTAGAGCAGGCCCCAGGTGAAGGAGGACTCCCCCGCGCCGGCCGCCTGGACGGCGAGGCCGCGCAGGGCGTCGCGGGCGACGACCCCGTCCTGGTGGTCGCCGAGCAGGCTCTGGACCGCCTTCACCGTCTTGGCCAGCTTGCGTGCGGGTTTGCCGAGGGCCGGGGCCGCCGCCTCGGCCGCGTACCGGGTGCGCTTCGCGGCCTTGCGGGCCTCGTGCAGGGCCAGGTCGCGGTCTTCGCCCGGGTCCATGGACAGGGCTCCCTCGATCCTGCCGGCGAGGCGTTCGTAGTCCCCGAGGACCGCCGCGGGCAGGGCCGACGCGGCGGGCCGGGCGGCGGCCTTCAGCAGCGGCGGGTCGGCCAGCAGGGCGTCGAGGGCGTTGAGCAGGGCGACGTGGCGCCGGCTGTCGAGCGCGGCCAGCGCCGCGCGGCGCGAGCCGGCGCGGCGGGCGACGTTCCAGATCTTGAGGCGGCCGCGGACCGGGCCCAGCACGAGGGTGCGCGGGAGTTCGTCGAGCCGGGTCTGGATCCGCTCCAGCAGGACTTCCTGGTCGCGGTCGACGCCGAGCTCGGCGGCGAGCCAGCGCAGCTCCTCGCCGATCGGGCCGGTCTCGGCGGGGTCCAGGATCCGCCGGTAGGTCTTGAAGGCGCCGCGCAGCCGCCGGGTGGCGACCCGCATCTGGTGGACGGAGTCGGGCAGGCCCCGGCGTACGGCGGGGTCCTGGGCGATGAGGGTGTCGCGCTGTTCGCGCAGGTACGCGAGCACGTGCGCGCCCACCGTGTCCTCGGCGGGGCCGGTGGCGGCAGCCGTCCGGGCCGGGGGCTGCCCGCCGGTCTCGGTCAGCGCCCGGGCGAGCTTGGAGGGGGCGTCGCTGACCCGGAGTCCGGCCTTGCGGAAGACCGTCTCCACGGCGTCGAGCAGCGCCGGGTCGGCGCCGTCGGCGAGCTCGACCTCCACCTCGGTCCAGGCGGCGGTGGCGTCCGCGCGCTCGGCCCGCACCGCGTCGGTGGACAGCTCCGCGAGGAGGGCGCCGTCGGCGTCGAGGAGGTGGCTGAGCTTGCGCGAGGACAGCAGCCTGACCTGCGGTTCCAGCGGGGTGTCGCGGACGCGGGAGCGCAGCAGCGCGGTCAGCGCGTCCGGCACGGTGTCGCCGAGGGGGGCGGTGATCTCGTCGCGCACGCCGGGGGCGACGGGCAGTTTGAGGTGCCAGCCGGCGTCCTTGCCGCCGGTGCGGCGGCGCAGGGTCAGCCCGTCGGCGGCGAGCCGCTGATCGGGGGTGTCGTAGTAGGTGGCGTCGAGCTCGGCCGTGCCCTGGTCGGTGACGGCCGCGATGGCGGCCGTGCCCGTCAGGTCGGGCACCCCGCGCCGTCCGGCCTTGGTGCTCCTGAACTCGAATTTGCGCTCGATCTCGCGCTTCGTGTCCGCCATGGATCGAACGTAGTCCTGAACGGAATGCGGCGGGAAGGAAAACGGCTGGTGCGGCGGAAAAACAGCCCGCCAACCGAGGGATCGAGCCGACCTGAGCCCGCCCCCGAGCCCGTCCCGTCCCGACCCGGGCCGGCCCGATCCCGCCCCGGCCCGGCGCCGGGTCAAGCCGACATGGGCCGCTGCACCCTGATCGACTGGAGCAGCCCGATGGCCACCCACACGGCGAACATCGAGGATCCTCCGTAGGACACGAAGGGCAGCGGGAGTCCGGCCACGGGCATGATCCCGAGGGTCATGCCGATGTTCTCGAAGGACTGGAAGGCGAACCAGGCGATGATCCCGGCGCACACGATCGTGCCGTACAGCTCGGTCGTCTCTCGGGCGATCAGGCAGGCGCGCCACAGGATGACCCCGAGCAGCACCAGGATCAGCCCGGCTCCGACGAAGCCCAGCTCCTCGCCCGCCACCGTGAAGACGAAGTCGGTCTGCTGCTCCGGCACGAACTGGCCGGTGGTCTGCGAGCCCTTGAAGAGGCCGGAGCCGGTCAGGCCGCCGGAGCCGATGGCGATGCGCGCCTGGTTGGTGTTGTAGCCGACGCCGGCCGGGTCGAGCTCGGGGTTGGCGAAGGCCGCGAAGCGGTTGATCTGGTACTCGTCGAGGATGCCGAGCTGCCAGATCAGGATGGCCCCGCCGACGCCCGAGCCGAGCAGGCCCAGCACCCAGCGGTTGGAGGCGCCGGAGGCCAGCAGGACGCCGAGCACGATGACGACCATGACCATGACGGAGCCGAGGTCGGGCATCAGCATGATGATGCCCATGGGGAAGGCGGCCAGGCAGAGCGCCTTGACGACGGTGCGGTGGTCGGGGTGGGCGAGGTCTCCCGCGTCCACCCGGGTGGCCAGCAGCATCGCCATGACCAGGATGATCGTGATCTTGACGAACTCGGAGGGCTGGAGCGAGAAGCCGCCGCCGACCACGATCCAGGCGTGGGCCCCGTTGATGGTGGCGCCGAGCGGGGTGAGTACGGCGAGGATCAGGACGACGGAGAGCCCGTAGAGGATCGGTACGGCGCCGCGCAGGGTGCGGTGCCCGAGCCAGATGGTGCCGATCATCAGCACGAGGCCGATGCCGGTGTTCATGGCGTGCCGGAAGAGGAAGTAGTACGGGTCCCCGTTGTTCAGCGAGGTCCGGTTGCGGGTCGCCGACCACACCAGCAGGGCGCCGATGAGGGAGAGGGCGAGCGCCGAGAGGAGTATCGGCCAGTCGAGCCGGCGCACCACGGAGTCGCGGGCGGTGAGCTTGGCCATCGCTCCCCGCTGCTCCGGCGCGTACCGGGCCACGGAGAATTTGTTGGCGGTCTGCATGTCGGTCCTCGGTACTCAGTCGTGCTGCGCGGGGCGCTGGGCGGGCGGGCCGGCAAGCGCGGGCGGCGCCAGTTCTTCCGGGGACGGGGGTACGTACGGCCGGATCTCGGGGGAATCGATGCCGCCGTCGGGGCGGATCCTGGGCAGCTTCTTCTCGGGTCCCAGGAGGAGCGCCTTCTTCAGGTCCTGGTTGCCCGCCATGTCCAGGCCGTAGATGGCGTTGTAGATGTTGCGGACGGCGGGGCCCGAGGCTCCGGAGCCGGTGCCGCCCTGGGAGATGGTCATGACGATGGTGAAGTCGTCGGTGTAGGTCGCCAGCCAGGAGGTGGTCTGCTTGCCGTAGACCTGGGCGGTGCCGGTCTTGGCCCGCATCGGGATCTTGTCCAGCGGCCAGCCGCCGAAGCGCCAGGCGGCGGTGCCGCCGGGCTCGACGACCATGCGCAGGCCCTTGTCGAGGTCCTTGACGGTCTTGGCGTCGATCGGCAGCCTGCCGTGCGCCTTCGGCTTGATCATCTGGACGTGCTTGCCGTCGGCGCTGATCACGGCCTTGCCGACCGTGGGGTCGTAGAGGGTGCCCCCGTTGCTGATCGCCGAGTAGGCGGTGGCCATCTGGATGGGGGTGACGAGGACGTCGCCCTGGCCGATGGCGAAGTTGATGCTGTCGAACGCCTTGAGCTGGTTGCCTTCGAGGCAGCTCTCGTAGGCGATCTGCTCGACGTAGGTGCCGCCCTTCTTGCCCTGCTTGCACCAGGAGTCCTTGTTGGCCGCCCAGAAGCCCTTCTTCCACCCCCGGTCGGGGATGCGGCCGGTGACCTCGTTCGGCAGGTCGATCCCGGTCTCGGAGCCGAGGCCGAACTCGCGGGCGGTCCGGTAGAACCAGTCGTGGGCGTCCTTCTTGGGCTTGAGGCCGCCGTCGCGCTGCCATTCCTTGTGGCCGAGGGCGTAGAAGACGGTGTTGCAGGAGAACTTGAGGGCCTCGCCGAGCGTGATGGGGCCGTGCCCCTTGGACTCGAAGTTCGCGAAGCTCCGGTTGCCCATGCTGTAGGAGGCGCTGCAGTTGTACTTGTCGTCGAAGGCGTACCCGGCCCGGACGGCCGCGCTCGCCGACACCACCTTGAAGATGGAGCCGGCGGGGGCCTGGCCCTGGATGGCCCGGTTGAGCAGCGGGTAGTTGGAGCCCTCGCTGGTGAGGCGCGCGTAGTCCTTGGCGGCGATGCCGCCGACCCAGGCGTTGGGGTCGTAGTCGGGCTGGGAGGCCATCGCGACGACCCGGCCGGTCTTGGTCTCCATGACGACGACGGCGCCCGAGTCGCCCTCGTACTTGCGGCCGGTGATCTTGTCGGTCTCCTGGCGGACCGTCTTCATCGCCAGCTGGAGCTCGTACTCGGCCACGGACTGGACCCGGGCGTCGATGCTGGTGACGAGGGTGGATCCGGGCACGCCCGGGTCGGACTCGGTCTGGTGCATGACCCGGCCGAGGTTGTCGACCTCGTAGGAGGTGACCATCGCCTTGCCGCGCAGGTACTTGTCGTACGTGCGCTCGATCCCGGATCGGCCAACCTGGTCGGAGCGCAGGTGCGGCGAGTCGGTGTCCTTGGCCTTCTGGATCTCCTCGTCGGTGACCGGCGAGAGGTAGCCGAGCACCTGGGCGGTACGGGCCCCGCCGGGGGCCGGGTAGCGGCGGACCGCGACGGGCTCGGCGGTGATGCCGGGGAACTCCTCGGGGCGCTCGCGCAGCTGCAGCGCCTGCTGCGTGGTGGCGTCGAGGGTGATCGGGATCGGCTGGTACGGGGAGCCGTTCCAGCAGGGCGCGGGGGTCTGGGAGTCGCAGAGGCGGACCTTCTCCATGACCGCCTTGGGGGTCATGTCCAGGACCCCGGCGAGGCGGGTCATGACGTCATGGCCGCGGTCCTTCATCTTCATCAGCGCCGTGCGGCTGGTGGAGACGACCAGGCGGGTCTCGTTGTCGGCGAGGGCGACGCCCCGGGCGTCGAGGATCGTCCCGCGCACGGCGGGCTGGACGACCCGCTGGACGTGGTTGCTCTTGGCCTCGTGGTAGTACTCGGCGCCGTTGCGGATCTGGAGGTACCAGAGCCGGCCGCCGAGGGTGAGGAACATCGAGCAGACGAGAACCTGGATGATCACGAGCCGGATCTGCACCCGGGAGGTACGGCCGGTCTCCGGAATGTTGGTCACAAGGACTCCTCCCTCACAGCTTCTTGACGCTCTTCACACCCTTGATTCCCTTGACGCCCTTTATCCGGCCGGCCCGGTTGGCACGGCTGCGGGCCGTCTTCATCCGCAGGCCGCCGCGCTGGCTGCCGATCCGCAGCCCGGTGCCGCCGGCCAGCCAGCCGGAGGCGATGTCCTTGCCCGCGGGCGGGCCGCCGTTGGCCTCGACGGCCATCGGGTCGTTCTCCGCGCGGCGGGCCAGGGCCATGATGAACGGCACGGTGAAGGGGGCGAGCAGAAGGTCGTAGAGGACCGCGGTGAACACGAGTCCGCTCAGCCCCACGTGACGGGCGGCGGTGTCGCCGACCAGGGCGCCGACGCCCGCGTAGAGCAGGGTGGAGACGAAGGCGGCACCGACGACGGTGAGCATCGGGCCCCAGGCGGAGCGGAACCGCCCGGTGTCGGGGCGGACCAGGCCGGCGACGTAGCCGATGACGCACAGCACGAGCGCGTAGCGGCCGGCGGCGTGGTCGGCGGGCGGGGCCAGGTCGGTGAGGAGGCCCGCCGCGAAGCCGATGAGGGCGCCGCTGACGCACCCGTACACGAGCGCGAGGGCGACGACGGTGAGCAGGACCAGGTCGGGGACGGCTCCGGGGAGTTGGAGGCGGCCCAGGATGGAGACCTGGACGACCAGGGCGACCACGACGAGCGTGCCCGAGAGCAGGATCCGGTTGAAACGCATGATGATCGGCTCCTAGTCCTCGGCCGGCTTGCCGGACGCGGACGCGCCGGGCGACGGGGTGACCGTGACGGTGACCGTCGGGGTGGGCTTGGGCGCTTCGGGCTTGGGCGGCAGGACCGCGTCGCGCGGGTCCTGGCGCGGGGGCATGACCACGACGCCGACGATGTCCAGGCGGGAGAAGCCGACGAAGGGACGGACCCAGACGGTCCGGGTCAGGTCGCCGCGCGCGGGGTCGACCTTCATCACCTCGCCGATCGGGACGCCGGGCACGAAGGGCTTGTTGCCGCGCGAGCCGAAGGTGACGAGCCGGTCGCCGGTGTTGATCTTGGCCTTGCCGTTGAGCATCTGCACGGAGAGCTCCCGGTCGCCCTGACCGGTGGCGAAGCCGAGTTCGCCGGTCTTCTCCAGGCGGGTGCCGACGGTGAAGTCGGGGTCGTTGGCGAGGACCACGGTGGCGGTGTCGGGGCCGACGGTGGCGACGCGGCCGACGAGTCCGTCCCCGTTGAGGACGGTCATGTCGCGCTCGATGCCGTCCTTGCTGCCCGCGTCGATGGTCACGGTCCAGGAGAAGCCCTGGGCCGCTCCTATGGCGATGACCTCGGCGCCCTTGATGCCGTACTGGCCCGCGCCCGCCCGCTTGAGCATCTCGTCGAGCTCGCGGATCCGGCTGCGGGTCTGGTCGTCGCTGCCCAGCTTGGCCTTCAGCGCCGCGTTCTCGCGCTCCAGCGTCGCGATGCGGTTGTGCCGCTCGCCGGAGTCCCGTACGGCCCCTATGGCGTTGGCGACCGGGTCGACCCCTTTCGC
Source organism: Streptomyces sp. NBC_00335 (assembly GCF_036127095.1). Classification (GTDB taxonomy): domain Bacteria; phylum Actinomycetota; class Actinomycetes; order Streptomycetales; family Streptomycetaceae; genus Streptomyces. Next base: position 5,707,976 of record NZ_CP108006.1, on the reverse strand, counting down.
CACGCCCTTTTCGACCGGTCCGAAGACCGCTGCGGCGGCCTGTCGGGCACCGTCGACCGGAGACTCCTCACCCGTCCTGATGTCCACCGTGATCAAAGCGAACGCGATGGCGATCAGAAGCACCAGGAGCAGCCGGCTTTCTCGTGTGTCCCTCACGTGCGGCGGCCGTGCCTTCCTCGTAGATAGCCGTGCGGCGAAGCCGCTCCGGTGGAGCCGGGGCTCGCACCGGACCTTGCCTGTATATCAACGATCCGCCGCACGGGCCCGGTAGCACCCGTACGGCGGATCATTTGTGTTCCACCGCCGTGCGGCGGGCCGGATCAGCGCCGCGGCTGGGCGTCCAGCACCTGCTGGAGCGCCTCGAACTCCTCCACGCACTTGCCGGATCCGAGCGCGACGGAGTCGAGCGGGTCCTCGGCGATGTGGATCGGCATGCCCGTCTCGCGGCGCAGCCGCTCGTCGAGGCCGCGGAGCAGGGCGCCGCCTCCGGTCAGGACGATGCCGCGGTCCATGATGTCGCCGGAGAGCTCCGGCGGGCACTTGTCGAGGGTGGTCTTGACGGCGTCGACGATGGCGTTGACGGGCTCCTCGATCGCCTTGCGGACCTCGGCGGCCGAGATCACGACGGTCTTGGGCAGACCCGAGACCAGGTCGCGGCCGCGGATCTCGGTGTGCTCGTCCTTGTCGAGGTCGTAGGCCGACCCGATGGTGATCTTGATCTGCTCGGCGGTCCGCTCACCGAGGAGGAGCGAGTACTCCTTCTTGATGTGCTGGATGATCGCGTTGTCGAGCTCGTCGCCGGCCACCCGGATGGACTGTGCCGTGACGATTCCGCCGAGGGAGATGACGGCCACCTCGGTGGTGCCGCCGCCGATGTCCACGACCATGTTGCCGGTGGCCTCGTGGACGGGCAGGCCCGCTCCGATGGCGGCGGCCATCGGCTCTTCGATGATGTGCACCTGGCGGGCGCCGGCCTGCGTGGACGCCTCGATGACGGCGCGGCGCTCCACTCCCGTGATGCCGGAGGGTACGCAGACCACGACGCGCGGGCGGGCCAGGTAACGGCGCTTGTGGATCTTGAGGATGAAGTACCGGAGCATCCGCTCGGTGATCTCGAAGTCGGCGATGACGCCGTCCTTGAGGGGCCGCACGGCGACGATGTTGCCGGGCGTGCGCCCGATCATCTTCTTGGCTTCGGAGCCGACCGCCAGGATGCCACCGGTGTTCGTGTTGATGGCGACCACGGACGGCTCGTTCAGGACGATTCCCCGGCCCCTCACGTACACCAGCGTGTTGGCGGTCCCGAGGTCGATCGCCATGTCACGGCCGATGAACGACATGTTGTTCCCCTTGTTCCCCATGAGGAGCGTCTGGCCTTCCAGTTGATAGCGGCTGCTGTCAGGTCGGCGAGGTGGGTGTGTGGGTGGAGGCCCCATCGTAGTGCCGCAAGTACGGCCACCGCGCGACGGGACTCCGGCAAGCCCGCCGGAACGGATACCCGCCCCCTTAGTGGTGACGTCGTGTCCTGTCCATGCGTTCCCGAATATGCCCGGTAATACCGGAGGGCGACCGAAATTACTTCGGTCGCCCCAGGTCATGAGCGCTATTCGGCTGATGTTGCGTCAGAAAAGAGTGATCACAGCGCCGGGAAGAACAGCTTCAGCTCCCGCTCCGCGGACTCCTCGGAGTCCGAGGCGTGGATCAGGTTCTCCCGGGTGACGGTACCGAAGTCACCCCGGATGGAGCCGGGCGCGGCGGCAATCGGGTCAGTGGGTCCGGCCAACTGGCGGACACCCTCGATCACGCGCTCCCCTTCGACGACCAGGGCCACGACCGGGCCGCTGGCCATGAAGCCCATGAGGGGCTCGTAGAAGACCTTGCCCTTGTGCTCGCCGTAGTGCGCTTCCAGGGTCTCCTGGTCCAGCGTGCGCAGCTCCAGCGCGGGAATGGTCCAGCCGGCCTTCCGCTCGATGCGGCCGACGATCTCGCCGATCAGGCCGCGACGGACGGCGTCGGGCTTGAGGAGGACGAGCGTGCGCTGGGTCATATGGGTAACTCCTTGCGGCATACGGGTGCGGTCCGACGAGGCTACAGGTGCCCGGGCCCCCGCCGTGCGGGGCCTTCCCGGGGCCGCGCTGCGGCTCCCCGGCGGGCTACGCCTCGGTGGGGGCGGCGGCCTGGGCCTCCGCCTGGGCGGCCCAGCGGGCCTTGATCTCGTCGATGCGGCGGCCGTAGTGGATCGAGCACCACCACAGGCCCGCGAACACCACGCCCAGGATGAACATCATCGGGACGACGAAGCCGCTCAGCACGAGCCCGATCTGCAGGGCCCAGCCGATCTGGACGGCCCCGGGGCGCGAGAGCATCCCGCACAGCAGCACCGACACCAGCATCGCGATCCCGCAGACGGTCCAGACCGTGGCCTGGCTCAGATCGCCCTTCATCGCGACCAGCCCGGCGAAGCCGATCACGAAGAACTCGGCGATCAGCGTCGAAGCACACAGCGTGCGCATCCCTCAGCCCCTCTTCAGCAGCAGGCGGGCCTCGCCCACCGTGATCACGGACCCGGTCACCAGGACCCCGGCCCCTCCGTACTCCGCCTCTTCCTCCGCCAGGGTGATCGCCGCCTCCAGGGCGTCGTCCAGCCGCGGCTCCACCTGCACCCGGTCGGCGCCGAAGACCTCGACCGCGATGGCCGCGAGATCGTCGGCGGGCATCGCCCGGTGGCTGGTGTTCTCCGTGATCACGACCTCCGCGAAGATCGGCTCGAAGGCCTCGAAGACCCCGCGCGCATCCTTGCCCTCGCTCGCGCCCACGACCCCGACCAGCCGGCTGAAGCCGAAGGCCTCGGTCACCGCCTCCGCCGTGACCCGCGCCCCGGCCGGGTTGTGCGCCGCGTCCAGGACCACCGTCGGGCTGCGCCGCACGACCTCCATGCGGCCGGGCGAGGTCACCGAGGCGAAGGCCTTGCGCACGGTCTCCGCGTCCAGCACCCGCGCGTGGTCCGCGCCGATCCCGAAGAAGGCCTCGACCGCGGCCAGCGCCACCGCCGCGTTGTGCGCCATGTGGGCGCCGTGCAGCGGCAGGAAGATGCCGTCGTACTCGCCGCCCAGCCCGCGCAGCGTCAGCTGCTGCCCGCCCACCGCGACCTCGCGGGTGACGACGCCGAACTCCATGCCCGCACGGGCCACGGTCGCGTCGACCTCCACGGCCTTCTTCAGCAGCACCTGAGCCGCGTCCACCGGCTGCTGCGCCAGGATCACGGTGGCGCCCTGCTTGATGACGCCGCCCTTCTCCTGCGCGATCTCACCGGTGGTGGAGCCGAGCCGGTCCGTGTGGTCCAGGCTGATCGGGGTGACCACCGCGACCGCGCCGTCGATGACGTTGGTGGCGTCCCAGGTGCCGCCCATGCCCACCTCGATCACGGCCGCGTCCACGGGCGCGTCCGCGAAGGCCGCGTAGGCCATGCCGGTGAGGACCTCGAAGAACGACAGCCGGAACTCCTCGGCCGCGTCCACCATCTCCACGTAGGGCTTGATGTCGTGGTAGGTCTCGACGAACCGCTCGGCGGTGATCGGCGCCCCGTCCAGGCTGATCCGCTCGGTGACCGAGGACACGTGCGGGCTGGTGTAGCGGCCGGTGCGCAGCTCGAAGGCGTTCAGCAGCGCCTCGATCATGCGGGCGGTGCTCGTCTTGCCGTTGGTGCCGGTGACGTGGATGGAGGGGTACGCGCGCTGCGGCTCGCCCAGGACGTCCATCAGCGAGGCGATGCGCGTGACGGACGGCTCCAGCTTGGTCTCGCCCCAGCGGCCGGCCAGCTCCTGCTCCACCTCCCGCAGCGCCTTGGCCACCTCGGGGTCGGCGGGCTCTTCGGGCACGGGGTCGCCCTGGGGCGGACCGGCCTGCGTCCGCAGGGTGCGGCTGCCCGCCTCGATCACCGCCAGGTCGGGGTCGCGGTCGGACTCTTCCGCCACGATCTGGTCGAAGGCGTCGAAGCTGTCATCGTGGCTCTCGGGCTGCTGCTCACTCACGGGACCCAGTCTACGGACGAGGGCCGGGGGGACTTTCGGCCCGGTCGTATCGGGACCTTCTCCTGCGGGTGCGACCTGATCGTTATGCAAGCCTTGCGGGCAGGAGATTGGGGAGCAAATGCCGCAGGCCAGCACGAACAAGACAGGTTCCAGCCGCGACATAGGGATAGACCTGGGAACCGCCAACACCCTCGTCTACGCACGGGGGCACGGCATCGTCCTCAATGAGCCGTCCGTGGTGGCCGTCAAGGCGGGCACCACCACCGCACTGGCCGTGGGTACCGAGGCCAAGGAGACCATCGGCCGCACTCCCGGTTCCATCACCGCGATCCGCCCCCTCAAGGACGGCGTGATCTGCGACTACGAGGCCGCCGAGGAGATGATCCGGCACTTCGTCCGCAAGGCCGTCCCCGGCCGCCGGGTGCGCACCCGCATGGTGATCTGCGTACCGTCCGGGGTCACCCCGGTGGAGCGGCGGGCCATCATCCACGCCTCCGCACGGGCCGGCGCCAAGACCGTGCACCTGATCGAGGAACCCATGGCCGCGGCGATCGGCGCCGGGCTCCCGGTGTCCGAGCCGCGCGGCTCGATGGTCGTCGACATCGGCGGCGGCACCTCCGAGGTCGCGGTCATCTCGCTGGGCGGCATCGTCACCTCGCGGTCCCTGCGGGTCGCGGGCGACCGGATGGACGCGGCGATCACCGACTGGGTCCGCAAGGAGCACTCGCTGCTCATCGGCGACCGCACGGCCGAGGACCTCAAGATCGCCATCGGTTCGGCATGGCCGGTGCCGGACCGGCCGGAGCTGGAGAGCGCGACCTTCACGGTGCGGGGCCGCGAGAAGGTCGGCGGCATGCCGCAGACGCTCGCACTCGACGCGCGTGACGTGCGCGCCGCCCTGGACGAACCGGTGGAGGCGATCATCGCGGCGGTCCGCACCACCCTGGAGGAATGCCCGCCCGAACTGTCCGGCGACGTCATGGAGCACGGCATCGTCCTGACCGGCGGCGGCGCGCTGCTCCCCGGCCTGGACCTGCGGATGGCCTCCTCGACGGGGATCCCGGTCTTCGTCGCGGACGACCCGCTGGACTGCGTGGCGCTGGGATCGGGCCGCTGCGTGGAGGACATGGACGCGCTCAGCAGCCTGCTGGCGCCGGCGAGGGCCTGACCCCCGGAAGGGGCCGGCATCCCGGAAGGCTCAGCCCTTCGGAAGGGTCGCGAGGACCTCGTACGCGTCCTGCGTCCGCGTGGCCGTCAGGGTGCCGCCCAGGCTGCGCACGCGCTCGGACATGCTCGCCGTGCCCGAGCCCGCCGAGACGGGGGCCCTGGTCGGGTTGCGCCGCGCCAGCCCGTTGCGGACGGCGATCCGCAGCTGCGGCCCGTCCGCCGCGATGGACACCTCGATGGTCTCGCCGCGCGCGTGCTTGGCTGCGTTGGTGAGGCATTCCTGCACCACCCGGTAGACCGCCGCCTGGCGCAGCGGCGACAGCCCGTGCACGTCCGGATCCAGGGCGAGCCGTACGGGCGAACCCGCGCGCCCGCTCTCCTCCGCGAGCGCCGCCAGCCCTTCCACGCCCGGGGTGGCCGCCCGCTCCCCGCGCTGCACGATGATCTCGTTGAGCACCAGGTGCGCCCGCCGGGCGGTGTCGGCGAGCTCCTCGAAGTCCTTCGCGTACGCCGTCTCGCGCGAGCGCATCGACAACACCTCGGAGCGGACCGTCAGCAGGGTCAGCTCGCGCCCGACGAAATCGTGGACGTCGCGGGCGACGGAGGTCCGCTCCTGCTGGACGGCCTGCAGGACGGCGGACTCCGCGCGCCGGGTGTCGAGCTCGCGCACGAGGTCGTGGCGGTAGGCGGCGATGCCCACGGCCGAGGCGAGGACCCCGATGGGCACGACGAGGCTGAGGAAGGAGCTGAGGGTCTCGGCCCGGGCCATCGGCCAGCCCGGCACGCAGCAGAAGAGGCACACCGCGAAGGCGAGGTAGCCGAGGGTGGCGAGGACGCCGGCCCGGCGCCCGCGGAAGCGGCCCACCGAGTACAGCGCGAACTGGATCAGGGTCAGCTCGTGCAGCCAGCCGATGAAGAGCAGCGCGGCGAGGTACGAGACCCAGGGCAGCCGGCGCCGCACCAGCAGGGTGGAGCAGCCGAGCGCCAGCACGACCGCTGCGGAGGGCCCGCTCAGGGAGTTGTCGGCGGCCGCCAGGCCCGGCAGGTCGAGCGCCATCAGGCCCAGGCAGCTGAGGGCCGCGAGCAGGTCCATCGCGCGCGGCGAACCGGCCCAGCCCTGCGCGAGCCGGCGGCCGAAGGCCAGCAGCCGGTGGGGCGCCGAGAGGGCGGGCTTGACGTGCATGCCCTCCATCATCCGTGGTCGGCGCGCCCGGATCCGGGCCACCAGGACCCGAGAACGCGTGATTTAGGGCACTTCGGACAGGCCGGAGGTCCCCCGGCCCGGAGGCCTTGCGCTCTACCAGGGGCCGCTCGCGGGCTCGTAGCGTCGGGAGAATGACCACCCACCAGGGAACGACCGCCCATCAGGGAACAGCCACCCCCCGGGGCACCGCCCTGCTCCTGCTGATCGGCGGCCTCATCGGCACCCTGGCCTCGGGCGTCCTCACCTACGACCGCATCCGCACCCTGGAGGACCCGCTCTTCACCCCGGGCTGCAACGTCAACGCGGTGCTGAGCTGCGGCGACGTGATGACCACCTGGCAGGGCAACCTGCTCGGCTTCCCCAACATGCTGCTCGGCCTCGCCGGCTTCGCGGTCCTGGCCGGGCTGGGTACGGCCCTGGTCGCCGGGGCGGTGCTCCCCCGCCGGCTGTGGCTCGGACTGTGGGCCGGGATCGCGGCCGGGTTCGCCTTCACGGTGTGGCTGATCAGCCAGTGCCTGTACGTGATCGGCGCCCTGTGCCCGTGGTGCATGGTCGTCTGGGCGGTGATGATCCCGCTGTTCTGGTACGTCACCCGGCACCTGGCCCCGGCCGGCTCCCGGCTGCGGGCGCTCCCCCACTGGGTGGTGCCGCTGGCCGCGTACGGCGTGGTCGCGGTGCTCATCCTGACGAAGTTCGGCACCCGGCTGCTGTGACGCCGGGCCCCCGCGGGGAACAGATACGGCGAAGGCCCCCACGTCGACCGACGGCGTGGGGGCCTTCGCTTGTGTCCTACAGGCGTGCTCAGCCCTCGGGCAGCGCCGCCAGCTGGGCCTGGAGACGGACGATGTCGTCCTCCGCCTTGGTCAGCCGGCCCTTGATCTTGTCCACGACGTTGTCGGGGGCCTTGGCGATGAACGCCTCGTTCCCGAGCTTCGCCTCGGCCTGCTGCTTCTCCTTCTCGGCGGCGGCCAGGTCCTTGCTCAGCCGCTTGCGCTCCGCCGGGATGTCGATGGTGCCCGACAGGTCGAGCGCGACCGTGGCTCCGCCGACCGGCAGGGTGGCGGTGGCGCTGAAGTCGTCGCCCTCCGGCTGGAGGCGCAGCACCTGGCGGATGGCGGCCTCGTGGGCGGCCAGCGCCGTGGCGGAGAGGTCCAGGCGGGCCGGGACCTTCTGCTTGTCGTCGAGGCCCTGCTCCTTGCGGAACCGGCGGACCTCGCGGACCAGGCTCTGGACGCCGTCGATTTCGGCATCGGCGGCCGCGTCGCGGAAGCCACTGTCCTTGGGCCATTCGGCGATCACCAGGGACTCGCCGCCGGTCAGCGTGGTCCACAGGGTCTCGGTGACGAAGGGGACCACCGGGTGCAGCAGGCGCAGCATGACGTCGAGGACCTCGCCGAGGACCCGGGCGGAGGCCTTGGCCGGCTCGCCGCCCGCGAAGAAGGTCGTCTTCGACAGCTCGACGTACCAGTCGAAGACCTCGTCCCACGCGAAGTGGTAGAGCGCCTCGCTGAGCTTCGAGAACTGGTAGTCCTCGTAGAAGGCGTCGGCCTGCGCGACGGTCTCGTTCAGCCGGGACAGGATCCAGCGGTCGGTCGCCGACATCTCCTCGACCGACGGCAGGTCGCCCTCGATCGTGGCGCCGTTCATCATCGCGAAGCGGGTGGCGTTCCAGATCTTGTTGGCGAACTTGCTGGAGGCCTGGACCCAGTCCTCGCCGATCGGGACGTCGACACCCGGGTTGGCGCCGCGCGCCAGGGTGAAGCGGACCGCGTCGGAGCCGTACTTGTCCATCCAGTCGAGCGGGTTGACCGCGTTGCCGAAGGACTTCGACATCTTCTTGCCGCGCTCGTCGCGGACCATGCCGTGCAGGGCGATGGTGTGGAACGGCGGGGTGCCGTCCATCGCGTACAGGCCGAACATCATCATCCGGGCGACCCAGAAGAAGAGGATGTCGTAGCCGGTGACCAGGACGGCGTTCGGGTAGAACTTCGCCAGGCTGTCGGTCTGCTGCGGCCAGCCGAGCGTGGAGAACGGCCACAGGCCCGAGGAGAACCAGGTGTCCAGGACGTCGGTGTCCTGGGTCCAGCCCTCGCCGCTCGGCGGCTGCTCGTCGGGGCCGACGCAGACGATCTCGCCGTTCGGGCCGTACCAGACGGGGATGCGGTGGCCCCACCACAGCTGGCGCGAGATGCACCAGTCGTGGAGGTTGTCGACCCAGTCGAAGTAGCGCTTCTCCATCTCCTGCGGGTGGATCTTGACCTGGCCGTCGCGGACCGCGTCACCGGCGGCCTTGGCGAGCGGGCCGACCTTGACCCACCACTGGAGCGAGAGGCGGGGCTCGATGGTGGTCTTGCAGCGCGAGCAGTGGCCGACGGAGTGCGTGTACGGGCGCTTCTCGGCGACGATCCGGCCCTCGGCGCGCAGCGCGGCGACGATGGCGGAACGGGCCTCCAGCCGGTCCAGGCCCAGGAACGGGCCGTGGACGGTGATGACGGCGTGCTCGTCCATGACGGCGAGGTTGGGCAGGCCGTGGCGCTGGCCGATCTCGAAGTCGTTGGGGTCGTGCGCCGGGGTCACCTTGACGGCGCCGGTGCCGAACTCGGGGTCGACGTGCTCGTCGGCGACGACCGGGATGCGGCGGCCGGTGAGCGGCAGCTCGATCTCGGTGCCGACGAGGTGCTTGTAGCGCTCGTCGTCGGGGTGGACGGCAACGGCCGTGTCACCCAGCATCGTTTCGGCGCGGGTGGTGGCCACGACGATGGAGGCGTCGCCCTCGCCGTAGCGGATGGAGACGAGCTCGCCCTCGTCGTCCTGGTACTCGACCTCGATGTCGGAGATCGCGGTGAGGCAGCGGGGGCACCAGTTGATGATGCGCTCGGCGCGGTAGATCAGCTCGTCGTCGTAGAGCTTCTTGAAGATGGTCTGGACGGCCTCGGACAGGCCCTCGTCCATGGTGAAGCGCTCGCGCGACCAGTCGACGCCGTCGCCGAGGCGGCGCATCTGGCCGGAGATCTGGCCGCCGGACTCGCCCTTCCACTGCCAGACGCGCTCGACGAAGGCCTCGCGGCCCAGGTCGTGGCGGGACTTGCCCTCCTTGGCGAGCTCGCGCTCGACGACGTTCTGGGTGGCGATGCCGGCGTGGTCCATGCCGGGCTGCCACAGGGTCTCGTAGCCCTGCATGCGCTTGCGGCGGGTGATGGCGTCGATCAGCGTGTGCTCGAAGGCGTGCCCCAGGTGGAGGCTTCCGGTGACGTTCGGCGGCGGGATGACGATGGCGAAGGGGGGCTTGTCGCTCTTCTCGTCCGCCTCGAAGTACCCACGCTCTACCCAGCGCTCGTAGAGCTTCCCCTCTACATCGGCCGGCGCGTACGAAGTCGGCAGTTCGGAGTAGGGGCTGCTGGGTGTCTGCGTGTTCTCGGTCACGAGCCACAGTTTAGAGCGGTAACAGTCCAGTCATGAAACCGGCTTTCCCAGGACCCGGCGCCCTGAGCGCCTCCGGCTTCCGCCAGGATGTGTGGGACGCATAAACAACCTCATGGGGGGACGCGGGATGAGCTACAACCAGCCGGGACCGTACGGGGGCCAGCAGCCGCAGCAGCCGGGGCCTTACGGACAGCAGCCGCAGCAGCCGGGCCCGTACGGACAGCAGCCCGGCCCCTACGGCCAGCAGCCCGGCGCGCAGCCCGGCTACGGCTACCCGCAGCAGGCCCCCCAGGGAGTCCCGCAGCAGGGCTACCCGCAGCAGCAGCCCGGCTTCCCCCAGCAGCAGGCCCCGTACGGCGGCTACCAGCAGCAGCCTCCGTACGGCGGCGGGATGCCCCCGCAGCAGCCCCCGAAGAAGTCGAAGGCCGGCGTGATCATCGCGGTGGTCCTGGCGGTGGCCGTGATCGGCGGCGGCGGCTGGTACTTCACGCAGGGCGGCGGCGCCTCCGCGGACATCTCCGCAGACACCAAGGGCTACAAGCTGGTCGCCCCTGCGTCGGTCGATGACTTCAAGAAGGACCCGAAGAGCAAGCCTGAGGAGTTCACCGACAAGGACCGCAAGGAGGCGGAAGCGGTCGGCGTGAAGAACCCGACCCAGGTCGCTCAGGCCTACCAGTCCGGTGACCCTAAGAACCCGCTGGCCGTCAAGGCGCTCAACTTCCAGGGCGTGTACGGCGAGATCGCCAACCCGGAGAAGGCCGTGGACGCCTACTTCGCCATGGCCAAGGCCGATTCGATGAAGAGCGAGGACGACGGGCAGGCGGAACTGGTCGGCTCCCCCAAGGTGATGAAGCCGGCCGGCTTCAAGGGTGCGGTCATGAAGTGCCAGGAGCTCAAGCTCACTCCGAAGAAGTCGGACACGAGCCCGCTCACGAAGCCCTTCACCATCCCGGTCTGCATCTGGGGTGACTACAGCACCCTGTCCATCGTGAGCATGGTGGACTTCGCCTCCGTCATGGGCGGCGCCCAGAGCTTCACCCTGGAACAGACGGCGGGCTACACCGCGAAGCTCTACAACACGGCCCGCTCTAAGGCCTGATCGCCAGCAGCCTGCACGGGCACTCGTCTCCGTGCAGGCCGGCCACGGCCAGAGGGCTAGCGGCCCGCGCGGTAGCACGCCTCGACGGCGGGCTCCTTCCTGACTCCAATGTTTGTCAAGCCGAAGTAGCACGAACCCCAGCGTCCTGGGTTGACAAGGACGCTGACGCTACCCGCCTTACAACCAGACTCCACCTTCGGGCCTATCCGATAGCCCTGCGTGTGGAGGTAATGCTGGCAATCACCCTGATCAGCCGACGCCGGCGTAGCCGCCACCATCGGCAGCACGGTAGCGGCCACCGTTACCGCCAGGGCTCCCATGACACGGTTCAACTTCACGCTCTTACCTCTCGATCGAAAGCCGTTCGAGGCAAAGCCGATCAAGGAACCCTGCGTCACGCCAGACCATAGCGAACTTATGTCTGATTGCAGCGCAAGTTGGGCCGACCGCGGAAGGGGCGCCCCCAATCGGGGGCGCCCCTTCCGCTTACGCGTACCCTGCCTGGCAGCTACGCCGACTTCTCGTGCGGGCCCTGGTCCTTCGGGACGATCCGCGGGACCAGCGTCGGGTTGACGTTGGAGCGGACCACGTCCGAGGTGATGACCACGCGGGCCACGTCCTTGCGGGACGGGACCTCGTACATCACCGACATCAGGACCTCTTCCATGATGGCGCGCAGGCCGCGCGCGCCGGTCTGGCGCAGGATCGCCTGGTCGGCGATGGCTTCGAGGGCCTCGCGCTCGAAGTCCAGCTCCACGCCGTCGAGTTCGAACAGCCGCTGGTACTGCTTCACCAGGGCGTTGCGCGGCTCGATGAGGATCTGGAGCAGGGCCTCGCGGTCCAGGTTGTGGACCGAGGTGATGACGGGCAGACGGCCGATGAACTCGGGGATCATCCCGAACTTCACCAGGTCCTCCGGCATGACCTCCTGGAACTGGTTGCTCGCCTCGATCTCGCGCTTCGAGCGGATGGTCGCCCCGAAGCCGATGCCCTTGGCGCCGGCGCGGGACTCGATGATCCGCTCCAGGCCGGAGAAGGCGCCGCCCACGATGAACAGCACGTTCGTCGTGTCGATCTGGATGAACTCCTGGTGCGGGTGCTTGCGGCCGCCCTGCGGCGGCACGGAAGCGGTGGTGCCTTCCAGGATCTTCAGGAGGGCCTGCTGCACGCCCTCGCCGCTCACGTCGCGCGTGATCGACGGGTTCTCGCTCTTGCGGGCGACCTTGTCGATCTCGTCGATGTAGATGATCCCGGTTTCGGCCTTCTTGACGTCGTAGTCGGCCGCCTGGATCAGCTTGAGCAGGATGTTCTCGACGTCCTCGCCGACGTACCCGGCCTCCGTGAGCGCCGTCGCGTCCGCGATGGCGAACGGGACGTTGAGCATGCGGGCGAGCGTCTGGGCCAGCAGCGTCTTGCCCGAGCCCGTGGGGCCGAGCAGGAGGATGTTGGACTTCGCGAGCTCGATCGCGTCGTCACGGCCCGTCCCGCCGCCGTTCTCTCCGGCCTGGACGCGCTTGTAGTGGTTGTACACCGCGACGGAGAGCGCCTTCTTCGCCGGCTCCTGGCCGACGACGTAGCTCTCCAGGAACTCGTAGATCTCACGGGGCTTGGGAAGTTCTTCCCAGCGAACCTCGGAGGTCTCCGCGAGTTCCTCTTCGATGATCTCGTTGCAGAGGTCGATGCACTCGTCGCAGATGTACACACCGGGTCCCGCGATGAGCTTCTTCACCTGCTTCTGGCTCTTTCCGCAGAACGAGCACTTGAGCAGGTCGCCGCCGTCACCGATGCGTGCCACGAGGTGCTTCCCCTTCGCCTGGGAGACGCCTGGTTCAGCGCTCCTGGTGCCTCATATCCGACGGTACCTTGCCGGGGGCCCCGTGCGGGGCCCCCTTGACGTGGTTCACATCGCGTAATCCCCGCGACGTGCCCACGCCAACTGGCGGCAAGGTTCAGTTCGAAGTCTTGCGGGTCGCGACGACCTGGTCGATCAGGCCGTACGCCAGCGCGTCCTGGGCCGTCAGGATCTTGTCGCGCTCGATGTCGTCGCGGATCTTCTCGATCGGCGTCGAGGAGTGCGTGGCCAGCATGTTCTCCAGCTGGTCGCGCATGCGCAGGATCTCGTTGGCCGCGATCTCCAGGTCGGAGAGCTGCTCACGGCCGGTGCCGCCCGAGGGCTGGTGGATCAGCACGCGGGCGTTCGGCAGCGCCATGCGCTTGCCGGGCGCGCCGGCGGCGAGCAGGACGGCGGCGGCAGAGGCCGCCTGGCCCATGCAGACCGTCGAGATGTCCGGCTTCACGAACTGCATCGTGTCGTAGATCGCCGTCAGCGCGGTGAAGGAGCCGCCGGGGCTGTTGATGTACAGGTAGATGTCGCGGTCCGGGTCCATCGACTCCAGGCACAGGAGCTGCGCCATGACGTCGTTGGCGGAGGCGTCGTCGATCTGCACGCCGAGGAAGATGATGCGCTCCTCGAAGAGCTTCGCGTACGGGTCGTACTCGCGGACGCCCTGCGAGGTGCGCTCCACGAAGCGCGGCACGACGTAGCGGTTGTCCACCGGCGCGCCGGTGTAGAGGCCGCTCGCGGGAGAAAGGTTGTTCATGTGCATCTGGGTGTTCACCGTCCTGGTGGCGTTCTGCGGGCTGAGGCTTGCCTGGTGCGGGGCGGGCGAAGGGCCCCCGTAGGGGATCCCTCACGCCGGGCCGGGGCCGGGATCAGGCCCCGGTGCCGCCGCCGCCCGGGACCAGCGACGCGGCGGAGATGATCTCGTCGATCAGGCCGTAGGCCTTGGCCTCTTCCGCCGTGTACCAGCGGTCGCGGTCACCGTCGCGGATGATCGTCTCCACGGTCTGGCCGGAGTGGTGCGCGGTGATCTCAGCCATGCGCTGCTTCGTGCGCAGCAGGTACTGGGCCTGGATCTTGATGTCCGAGGCGGTGCCGCCGATGCCGGCGGAGCCCTGGTGCATCAGGATGTCGGTGTTCGGGAGCGCGAAGCGCTTGCCCGGGGTGCCGCCGGTGAGCAGGAACTGGCCCATGGAGGCCGCCATGCCCATACCGATGGTGACCACGTCGTTCGGGATGTACTGCATGGTGTCGTAGACGGCCATGCCGGCCGTCACCGAGCCACCGGGGCTGTTGATGTACAGGTAGATGTCCTTCTCCGGCTCGGCGGCCAGGAGCAGGAGCTGCGCGGTGATCTTGTTGGCGATGTCGTCGTCGACCTGCTGGCCGAGGAAGATGATGCGCTCGCCGAGCAGCCGGTTGTAGACATGGTCGCCGAGGCCGCCACCGATGGACGGCTCACCCGCGGCGTAAGGCTTCAGATTCGTCACGTATCCACCTGCTCGTCTCCGACGGCCATGTGCCGTCTCAGCGTCTCGTTCTGGGGCGCGGACCTGCCGTGCGGACGATGTCCACCGGCGTCGGGTACTCCCGTGCCCTCGTATTCATGGACCCTAACGCGCAGCTACGACAACGCCATCCCGCTTCCCGAACTGTTCGCTCGGAGCGCAAGGTCAGAGGCCCCTCACGGAGGGTCTCGCAGGGGGTCTCCGGGAGGGCGTCCCGCAGCAAGGCCGAAGGGCCCGGACGCGATGGCGTACGGGCCCTCCGGGCCGTGCTCTGGTGCTGCTCAGTGGGGGTGACCCCGGGTGTTACTTGGCTTCGTCGGCCGCGATCTCGCCGTCGGCCTCGACCACGTTCTCGACGGTCTCGGCAGCCTGCTCGACCGCGTTCTCAGCGTTCTCGTCGTCCTCGTCGTCGGAGAGGTCGACGACCTCACCGTTGGTGTCGGTGACCTTGGCGGCCTCGACGACGGCCGCGAGGGCCTTGCCGCGGGCGACCTCGCCGACGAGCATCGGAACCTGGCCACCCTCGACGACGGCCTGGGCGAACTGGTCGGGGGACATGCCGGAGGAGGCGGCGCGACGCATGAGGTGCTCGGTGAGCTCCTCCTGGTTCACGTTCAGCTTCTCCTTGTTGACCAGCTCGTCGAGGACGAACTGGGTCTTGATGCCCTTGATCGCCTGCTCGGCGGTCTCGGCGTCGAACTCCTCGACCGTCTTGCCCTGGATCTCCAGGTACTTCTCGATGGTGAGGCCCATCTGGCCGAGCTGGTGGTGCTCCAGGTTGTGCTTGCGCGTCTGGACCTCGTCCGCGAGGAGCTTCTCGGGGATCGGGACCTCGACGAGCTCCAGCAGCTTCTCCAGGACGCGCTCCTGGGCCTGCGTGGCCTGGTCGTACTGCTTCATGTTCTCGAGGCGCTTGCGGCTGTCGGCCTTCAGCTCCTCGATGGTGTCGAACTCGCTGGCCAGGCCGGCGAACTCGTCGTCCAGCTCCGGCAGCTCACGGGCCTGGACCTTGGTGACCTTGACGGTGACCTCGGAGTCCTTGCCCTCGGCGGAGCCGCCCTTCAGCTGGGAGGTGAAGGTGGCCTCGCCACCGGCCTCCAGGCCCTTGACGGCCTCGTCGATGCCTTCGAGAAGCTCGCCCGAGCCGATGGTGTAGGAGACGTCCTGGGCGACACCGTCCTCCAGCACCTCGCCGTCGACCTTGGCCTCGAGGTCGATGGTGACGACGTCGCCGTCCTGCGCCGCGCGCTCGACGTCCTTGGTGGTCGCGAAACGGCCGCGCAGCTGCTCGACCGACTTCTCGACGTCCTCGTCCGAGACCTCGACGGCGTCCACGGTGACCTCGATGCCGGAGTAGTCCGGGATCTCGATCGCGGGACGGATGTCGACCTCGGCGGTGAAGGCCAGCAGTTCGCCGTCCTTCAGCTCGGTGATGTCGACGTCGGGCTGGCCCAGCGGGTTCAGGTCGGCCTCGTTGACGGCCTCGGTGTAGAACTTCGGGAGGGCGTCGTTGACGGCCTCCTCCAGCACCGCACCGCGGCCGAAGCGCTGGTCGATGACACGGGCCGGGATCTTGCCCTTGCGGAAGCCCTTCACCGTGACCTGCTGGTTGATCTTCTTGTAGGCCGCGTCGAGGCTGTCCTTGAGCTCCTCGAAGGGCACCTCAACAGTGAGCCGAACCCGAGTCGGGTTCAGGGTCTCCACGGCGCTCTTCACGGTTCGGTCTCCTTGTGGCTGACTGCTGGGGGTCTCTGCTCATCGCCGCGGTCTAGCGGTTCTCAGCGGATCGGGCCCGGTACATCAGACACACGGGCACGCAGCTTGCATAGTAGCCGCAAGCGGCAATCAGCCCACAACGCGATCATCAACGCGGTCCCGAAGGGGGATCGCGCGGTCCTCCTGCTGGTCGGGGTGGCCGGATTCGAACCGACGACCTTCCGCTCCCAAAGCGGACGCGCTACCAAGCTGCGCCACACCCCGTCGGTGCGACACGTAGGGTACATGCCCGAAGACCCTCCGCCGCGCGGAGTTTCGGCGAAAGGCGCGCCCGGGGCCCACGGCGATGCCCCGGCGGCGCGGCCGCGGCCACACGCGGGCGCGAAATGCTGTGTGCGATCCCCCGCCGGGACCCGCTAGGATGCTGTTCGTGCCGCGGTCCCCGGACCTGCGTCGCACGTGCTGCGGGTGTAGCTCAATGGTAGAGCACTAGTCTTCCAAACTAGCTACGCGGGTTCGATTCCCGTCACCCGCTCAGAGACGCAAAGGGCCAGGTCAGAGGATGTTTCCTCGACCTGGCCCTTCGTCGTTCCCGGGGCTGCGATCAGCTCCGCGTGCCCCCTGCGTGCCCCTTCCGCTGTGGATCTTCCTTCGTGCCCTTGGTGGCCCTCACGGGCTTCTTGGAAGTCTTGGGGACCTTGGGCTTCTCGATCTTGCGGCTCTTCTTCACGAGCCCGCTCAGGGCATCGGCGATCAGCCGGTCCCGATCGGCGCTGGCGTGCTGGTAGATCAGCGCGGCACGGGCGGTGCTGTGACCCATGCGCGTCATCAACTCCCGGGTGCTGGCACCCGTTGACGCGGCCAGCGTGTTGCCCGTGTGCCGGAGATCGTGGAAGTGCAGCCCCTTGATCCCCGCTTCTCGACACGCCTTGTGCCAGAGCCGGTTGAAGTGGTTCCGGCGCGGGGTCGCCCCCTTGGCCCCGACGAAGACACGCCCATCGGCGCCGGCCTCCGCGTACCGCTTCAGGTGTTCATGAAGGTCCGGGAGGATCACGCCGGGGATGGAGACCGTCCTCTTACCCGCGGCACTCTTCGGCGCCTTGATCTCCCGCTGCCCGTTGCTCAGTTCGGCGACAGCCCGCCGGACACGCACGGTCCGTTGCTCCAGATCGACATCCCGCCGGTGGAGGCCGATCAGCTCGCCCCAGCGCAGCCCGAGGAATCCGGCCATGAGCACGAGGGTCCGGTAGCGCGGCTGGATCGATTCGGCCAGCGCGTAGACCTCCTTAACCGTGGCGGTGGGTCGCTCCGGGGTGTGCACGCTGCTGGCGCCCTTGACCTGGCAGGGGTTGCGCCGGATCAGCTCGTCGGACACGGCCGTACCCAGGATGGCGCGGAGCAGGGCGTAGGCCTTGGCCACCGTGGTGGGCCCGGTACCGCCGGCGAGCTTGTCGGCACGCCAGCGCCGTACGAGGGGTGGCGAGATCTCCCCCAGGTTGACCCCGCCGAGGACCGGGTCCAGGTGGTGCTTGAGGAGCGAGCCGTAGAGCTGTCGCGTGGTGCTGGTCAGCTCACGCTCTTTGATCCAGGCGACGGCGTACGGCCCGAAGGCGACCTTCCCGGCGTCGGGATCACGCCAGTCACCCCGTCGCATCTCGGTCTGCGTGTCGGCGAGCCAGTCGTCCGCGTCCTTCTTGGTACGGAAGGTCTCGGGCGCGGGGCGGAGCTGTCCGTCCGGGCCGAGGTACCGAGCCTGGTACCGCCCGGAGGGCAGCTTGCGGACCCGGCCGAACGGTCGGCGCTTCCCGGCCATCAGGCTGCCACCCCTAGACGGCTGCGGCGCGGCGCGACGGTGTGGGCTTCGATGTAGGCCCGGACGGCGCTCTCAGGGATACGGACGTGTCGGCCCACCTTCACGTACGTGATCCGCCGTTCCTCGACGAGGCGTCGGGGGAACCGCACGGTGGTGCCGAGCAGTTCGGCGACCTGGACGACGCTGAGGTAGCGCTCATTCATGCTGCTCTCCTTGCAGGGCTTCGCGGGCGGTCTGGCGGTTGAGTTGGATATCCCGGGCGATGGTGGCGGCGAGGACGGATTCCCCCGGGCTGTGTCCGTGGCCGACGTACTGCCAGGAGGCGAGGACGAGCACGGTGTCCGGCTCGACGTCGTCCAGGCCGCGGGCTTCGCGTTCCTGGGCGGCGCGGTAGTCGGCGCGGGTCTGGCGGAGGGCGCCGAGGGTGGTGGAGTACTGCCTCGACTTGGTGGAGAAGTGGCCGCGGAAGCCGAGCATGTGCGACCAGGCGGCAAGGCGGCGGTCCGGGTAGAGCGGGTCGAGGTCGAGGCAGGCCCCGATCAGGCGGGCTGTGTGGTCGGGGACGTCCAGAAGGACCAAGGCCTCGCGGTTGCCGATGCGACGGTCGAGGGTGCCGGTGTTCTCGGCAGCCTTGGTTGCGTACTTGGCGACGTACGAGGCGACCGCCTGTTCGGTGATGTCGGAGCCGTCCCCGAAGGCCTTGATCGGGCGTACGTCGAGCTGGGTTCCCCACCTGAAGGTGCGGGCGGGTTGGTGAGCAGCGGCCGGGACGGTGATCGAGGTGTAGGCGTGGGCTACGGCGGCCCGGATCGAGCGGTCGAGCAGCTCCGTGGTGGCCCAGGACGGCGGAGGGCCGAGCGGGCCTGCGGGTCCGTCGATCCGGATCACGGCGTGGAAGTGGATGGCGCCGCGCTTCTGGAACTCGGCGACCTTGCCGTAGGAGATCCGGGCTTCCTCCTTCAGCTCGCGTTGGGTGAGGCCGGCGGAGGCGGCGATCTCACGGCGTAGGCGAGTGGTGAAGCGCTGCCAGAGCTGTCCCGCGTGGTTGTTGAAGAGGACAGCGGCGGCGTAGTCGTACCTGGCCGGGTCGAGGGCGGTGCCGAGTTCGAGCGCGTCCTCCTGGTGGTGCGTGCCGCAGCGGCAAGGCCGGCCGGTGGGGCGATTGTGGACCGGGCCGAAGGACGGGGCGGTGAGGGTGGCGAAGACGCGGGGGTGTTCGCGGACCGTCGCGGGGATGTCGCGGCGGTCGTCTCCCGCCAGGCCTGCCCGGATCAGGTGATAGGTGTCTCCGGCGTATGTCCAAGCGCAGGCCGGGCAACGGGACGCGCGGCGGTTGCCACAGGCGATGCGGAGGCGGGCACCAGGCTCGTTCTCGGTGGAGTAGCGGTGCAGGATCTCGCCGGAGGTCTTGTCCTTGGCGATGGTCCAGCCGGTGATGTGGATCGGGTCGGAGCATCCTCCGGTGCGGTGGATCTGGTCTTCCCAGCGTGCGTAGCCGGGGGCGCCGGCCACCTTCAGCATGTCGCCGAGGGTGGCCGGGTCCAGGCCCGCGATGGTCGCGGTGTTGGTCACGCGGTCACCGTCCAGTGGGGACGGCGGATGGGGCGGCGCGTTCCGGTGCCGTGGCAGGTGAAGCAGTGGGCGGTGATCGTGCGGAGGTGGCCGTTGTGGTCGCGGCCGCCGAGGGTGATGGCGACGGAGGCGTGGCCGTCGCAGTTCGGGCAGAGCTCTCCCGGGGTGTTCTGCTTCATGATGGTGGTTCCGTCCGGTTCGTTGGATCGGGCAGGAATGCGGCGCCGGGACGGCGGAGACTTGGCGGTTGAGGCCGTCCCGGGGCCGGTCAACGGCTCTTGAACTCCTGGCGCAGGGCGCGGACGAGGAAGAGCATGACGACGGCGCTGATGGACAGGGCGACGGCGGTGACCGCGACGGCCAAGAGCAGTGACACAGCGACGGAGGCCAGCGCGAGGACTCCAGCGACTCCGCCGGCGGCGATTGCGAGCGCGGTGCCGGGCGAGCTCTGGACCAGGCCGCCGAAGGCGCTCGGGGACTTCACCGGGACGGGCGCCGAGCCGGGCTCCGAGTACTCGACGGGCATGGGGGTCGGGCGGATGGTCGCCGGGGTGTAGGTGTCGGGGCTGGGGTACTTGGGCTTGAACATGGCCGTTCTCCTTCCAGGGCGGGTTACTTGTTGATCGCGGTGTCGATGGCCGGGGCGAGGAAGCTGTCCGCGAGGAGGAAGCCGCCGACGAGGATCACGGCGACGAGCCAGAGCGGCGGGCGGACGAGCTTGTAGCCGAGGACACCGACGACCAGCAGGGCGAACCAGAGCGGGACGTCCATGGCGTGGGCCTTTCGGGTCAGGCGACGCGGCAGCGGTGCGAGCGGGCGGCGAGCTGGGCGGCGGTCGAGGAGTTGTAGTCCGAGGACCAGCCGCAGCCGTCGGTGGTGCAGACGGCGGTGTCCTTGTTGCGGCCGCGGTTATCGCGGTAGGTGCCGATCTGGACGGGGCCGATCTTCATGAGCGAGCGGAAGTTGATCCGGGCGGGCATGGGAGCTCCTCAGGCGAGCTGGGCGGCGATGGCTTCGGCCATGGCGGGCGGTACGCCGAGCCGGGCGCGCAGGGTCTCGGTGTCGATGTCCAAGCCGGTGCGGGTGCGGTGGTCGGCGGCGATCTTCTGGGCGTGCGCGACGAGGGCGGGCGGAGCGGTGACCGTCGTCGCGGGCACCGGGGCTGGAGCGGGTAGGGCGGGGAACTCGTCGGCCTGTACGCCGGGTTCTGTCGCCCGCTCGACCACGGGCAGGGGCGCCGGGTCAGGGCCGAGCTCCGGTGCGCTGGGCGACGTAGGCCGGTGGACCAAGAGCGTGCCGCCGAGGAAGGCGAGTGCCGGCCATCCAGCGACGAGGATGCGGAGCCAGTCAGGGACATCGCGGAGGTCGAGTAGGCCGGCGGTCGCGACGTTCGCGCCGAGCGAGGCCGCGAGGGCTACGGCGAACCAGGACCAGGCCGACCGCGAGGGCTCCCCCGCATCCCGGAGGGACCGGAGGCGGTGCCAGGCGGCGACGAGGAGCAGGTCCACGCTGACCGGGTAGGCCCAGGCCTTCCAGCCGTCCTGTCCGGCGGCTTCGGCGAGGTCGTGGAGGTGGGCGAAGGAGAGGGCTCCGGCGATGACGGCCTGGACGAGGACGGCGTCCGGGCGGACCAGGCGGGTCATGGTGTTCACCTCGTTTCGGGCATGGGTGGGGTAGGGACTTGGCGCGATGAGGCCGCGCCGACCGGGTGGGGCTAGTGATCAGAAGGCAGGTGCCGAGGCGGTCTTCGGCTGGACCTTGCCGACGAGGACGCGTACCGGGAGCGCGGGCCGGAAGGGCTCCAACTCCGGGATGCTCGGGGTGCGGTGCGCTTGGGCGTTGCAGGTGTTCACGGCCTGGCGGAGCGTGGTGTGCGGGGCCCGGATGCGGGACCAGCCGCCGGAGGAGTCTCCGGCCACGGCGGTGCCGGGGCGGTCTTTGTCGATCTGGACGGCGGCGAGGACGGCGTCCGGGGAGATGTCCCCGAAGGCCATGTTGGCCGAGGTTTCGTCGTTGACGCGGTGGGCGGTACGGCCGGTGAGCTGGGCGCGGAGCATGGTGATGCCCTTGCCGAGTTCGGAGCCGAAGCGCTGGCCGCAGATCTCCAGGTGGATGCCGGCGGCACGGCCGAGCTGGGCGAGGCGGACCAGGTCGGTGACGATCTGGTCCCGTCGAGCCTCCTCTGCCTTACCCGCGGCGAGGGCGAGCTCCGCAACCTCATCCACCAGCAGCACGACGGGTACGGGGCGAAGGTGCGCGGGCAGGTCCCAAATTTCGGCGGTGATCTCCGCATCCGGGAGGTCGATGCTGATCCGTTGCTCGGCCCGGATTACCTGGTAGACGCGGCTCATGTACTGGACGAGTGCGGCGAGCAGCTCCGCTGCATCGTCCGGGTTGTCGGCGAGGGCGGTGAACCGCCGGGCCATCGGCGAGAGTTCCACGCCGTTCTTGCAGTCGATGCCGACGAGGGCGACGTTCTGTGAGGCCAGGCCGGAGACGAGCGTGCGTTGGTAGACGGACTTCCCGGACTTGGTCGCGCCGACGTTCAAGGCGTGCGGGACCTGCCGGTAGTCCCGGTGATGAACCTGCCCGTCTTCCCGCAGGGCCACCGGCACGCGGAGCGGTTCATCGGGCGCGGCAGCAGTCGGCATGCTTACCCGCTTGAGTACGTCGTATCCGGTCATCCTCAGCTCGACGACGCTGGAGCGGATCTCGTGCGAGACGACGTTGTGGAGGGCGAAGGAGTGGCGGAGCCGGTCCGACGAGGCGGAGAAGTCGAACGCGTCTTGTCCGGGCCGGAGTTTCAGCCGTAGGACCAGGCCGGTCGAGGTGGGCCGCAGCCGCAGGATGCGCGGCGAACGAGCCTCAGGTGCGGGCCTGTTAGCCACCCGAGCGAGTGCTAGTCGCCAGCGGGAGGGCGGGACGGTGAGCCCGCAGGCGTCCATCACCGAGCGGTAGCGGATCAGTACGCGGATCGTCGCGAAGGTGACCCCGAAGGTCATCCAGTACCAGGTGGGCCGCTGCCAGCGCAGTACGAGTGCCAGGGCGAGGACCACCAGCAGCGTGACCCATAAGGCGTTCATGCTCAGCCCGCCTTGGCGGTGAGCGAGGTGACGGCGACGGCGCGGAAGCTGATGCCGTGGCGCTTCTGGCCGTTGAACTCGTTCTCCCACGGGCGGGCGACGAGGCCGGTCAGGGCGACGGGGGTACCCATGACCAGCTCCCCCGAGATCCCGGGCGCCGGCACGACCACCGACAGGACCTCCGCCTCTCCGTAGGAGGCGAACAGCACGTCCACGGTCATCATCTGGGACCCGGTCTCGGGGTCGGTGGCGATCTCGCCGGTCCGACGGTCCTTGATCTTCACGGCCGGGGGCTGGGCGACCATCACCATGGCGGCCGAGGTGTCGACGGGAATCTGACGCACAGCGGATCACTCCTCTATAGATGCTGAACTCCGTCACTCATGTACAGGAGTGACATGAAGAAGAGTGCCCGACTCCTATACATGAGTCAACCCGCTACGAAGAGAAACTCGTAGCGGGCTGTGGGGAGTTGAGCGAGCGTCAGTCGCGTGCGGGGATCCGGTACTCGAAGACGAACTGGTCAGCGGCCATGAGGGTGTCGCAGACCTCGACCACACGGCCTTCCTCCGTGACGGCATCGCGGAGCAGATGCACCACGGGTGCGCCGGGAGTCAGCGATAGCTCGGTCGCCTCAGCCTTGGCGGCTGGCCGGGCCTGGAGCGTCTCCACGTACTCGGCGAAGACGTGGCCGTGATCCTCCAGCCGTGCGTAGATGCCGCCGGGCCCCGGATTCTCGGCGAAGAGCTCCGGGATGTCCTTCACGACGTCCCAGGGCAGGTACGAGGTGGCCGTCTCTACGGGCGTCCCGTTCCGGAAGTACAGCCGACGCCGGGCCAGCACCTGAGTCCCCGCGGTGACCCCGAGCCGCGACGCGATCTCCTCCGGCGCCTCCATCGGCCCGATGAACAGCACGCTCACCTTGGCCTCGGCCCCGGACTGCGCGGACTCAGCGAGGTACGCCGCCCTACCCTCCTGCCGATGCGTACGCCGGAAGCGATCGGAGGACCGGTGCCGCACGGGCGGCCGAGCCTTCACCAGCGACCCCTTGCCATGCCGGGTCTCCACGAGCCCGCTGGCCCGAACCTCCACCATGGCCTTGCGGATCGTCCCGCCCGCGACGCCGTAGCGCTCCACGAGCTCGGACTCACTCGGCACCATGTCGCCGGCACTCAGCACCCCGGCGCGGATCTGCTGCACGATGTCCTCAGCGATCTGCACGTAGCGCGGCACAGCCCCTCGGCCCCCTCCTACTGCGGTTCCCATAGTCCTTCTCTTCCTCCTATGCTCCTGTACATGAGTACGGGTTCCCCGCAGGCCAAGTCAACGCCACTGCACTCCGTGTCCGTAGCCGGGGCAGTGCTGCGCGAGGACGGCCGACTCCTGGCGATCCGTCGCGCGGACAACGGGACTTGGGAACTGCCGGGCGGAGTACTCGAACTCACCGAGTCCCCGGAGGCCGGCGTCCGCCGCGAGGTCCTGGAGGAGACGGGCATCAAGGTCGAGGTAGACAAGCTCACCGGGGTCTACAAGAACACCACCCGAGGCATCGTCGCCCTGGTCTTCCGCTGCAAGCCGGCAGGCGGCACCGAGCGCACCTCGGCGGAATCGACCGCGGTCGCATGGCTCACCCCAGAAGAGGTCACCGCCCAAATGTCCGAGGTCTACGCGATCCGTCTCCTAGACGCCCTGGACGACGCAGGCCCCCACGTCCGCAGCCACGACGGCCGCCAGCTGACCACAAGCACGTACTGAAAGAGACGCTCATGCCCGCGGACATCGCTCTGCACTTTGACCGTGTCCGCACCCGAGGGGACCACAAAGACCTCCGGCTACGCATCGGCTCCCACCAGCACCCATGCGATTCGTACTACCTCGCGATCGATGACTCGGCGACTGCCCCAGGCGGCCTGGGTGCGCGGCTCGCTCGGCTGCTGGAGCAGTGGGGCGCACAGATCATCGAGCTCAAGGATGTAGGCGGCACCGCCTATCTGCCGTACGACTTCTCGGACCAGTGCACAGCCTGGCTACGAGTGTCATCCGCAGACGGACAGACTGCCCAGGTCCAGGCTGGATGGAGCCTGATCGAGGCCTGGGGGATCGAGCCCTCCAACTACCTGGCCACAGCGGCCGAAGTATCGGACTTCGACCCGATCGCCAGTGCCCGCATCGAGTGTGCGCTTACCGAACTGGCAGCGCACATCAACGCCAACCGGGCCACCCTTGCAGCCACCGGGCCCTAGCGCGATAAGAGTTTCCCTACTTCATCAAGGGCGCTTCCGCCGCCAAGGCGGCGTCGCGCGCCCGTCGCCCCGGGCCTGCGCTCCTGTCTGCGCCCCGCTCCAGCCCGGGACGCCAGCCGCGCGCCAATGGCTCAGGACTTGATGGGCTGGGTAAGCCCGGCCTGATCGGTGAGCCGTCCGTCAGGACTGATGCCTCCGGCGGGGGCGCTCTGACTCTGGGATGGCGGGGGCCAGTCGTGCGCCCGCGGCTCCGTTGTGGTTCGGGGTGGGGGCTGTCATCCCGCCTGCCGTCGTCCCAGGGCAAGCCGTAGCAGACCAGCCGCCAGGGGCCCAGGTCGTTCGTCCAGCAGGGCGCTCCACCTGGGCCCCTGACGACTGCCCCGCTACCACTACGTGTGGGACGACGGCAGACGGGATGACAGCAGGGGTCGGCTGTGGCTGAGCTACAGCCAGGTGGACCAAACACTCGCCGCCGTGCCGAAGGCGATACCTGCCCCAGCAAGCCACGCTGGCCCTCGGAGTTCCGACATCGCTTGCTCAAGGATCAACCGCTGGATCCACTCGTAGGTGTACATGGTGCGTCCGTATGTGAAATGCGGCGCGCGAATTGCCTTCATTGCGTCGGACTGGGCCGTCATATCCGGGTACGTCCCTTCAGGGGCATGTATGACAGCGTCGATGGCGTCGAGATCAGACACCAACCGCTTGTACTCCCTGCGAGTTGATCGCCAACCCCAGAGCACCGCGGCGATAGGAAGAACGCCCCCGAGGGCAGCGAAGATTGTTGCAAGCCACTTCATGAGCGAACCTTAGAGCGCCCCTGCCGTCCGTCGCACTGAGTACAGCAACGCGGCACCGCCCCCCAGTAACCGGCCCGTACAGCACCGCTCCTCCGGGAGCTTGTAGCAGCCGATGGCCGTCGCTGACCGGTCTGGCCAGAGGTACGGATCAGATGGCGGGCCGCGCCCCTCCCGTGCCCGTTCCAGGGGGAAACAGCGGGGAACGACGGGCGCTGCCGGACCACGCTCATGCGAACGACCCCTGACCGTTTTGGCTGGTCAGGGGCCGTTCACCTGCGGTGGGTGTGGGATTTAAACCCACCGCGACTCGCGCCACGACGGTTTTCAAGATCACCCGCGGATGGACCGATCCACTGAGGCATACCGCTAAGCATCCGGGCTCGCGAAAATAACTCAGAGCAGACCCCCTAGGTGGCATCCTGACAAGCAGGAGCCTTGCAAGCACTCGGACTCACCGTAGGAGATCAAGAATGCCCGAGGATTCACGTAGCCTGGAAGTCGAGGGCCAATGGTGGCTGCCAAGCGACGAGGGGAACAAAGTAGCGGGCATTCTCTCTTATCATCCAGATACAGGAACCGAGCTCCGCCTGATCGGCACCTTTAACCCCCAAGATGCATTGCAAGCGAATGACGGAATATACAGCCGAATTCACGGACTCGCAGGCCGAAAGGAGTTTACACTCGAAGACTGCTTTCAGAAAAACTACACCGGCGAGGTCGAGAGGATTTCAGTACAACAAGTATTCAAGGGGACATGGTTCACTGAAGACGACGAGCCCAATGCCGATGGCGTGACAGCTGACATGCGCCACCTGACTCAATGGGTAGGGAACCGAGGAATTATCGCAAAGCACTACACCCACGAGGAGACCACAGAAGGAAGTCCTTACGCATCATTGGAGGTGCGCCGGCAGCCCGAGCGGTGCGCCACCTTGCCCAGCGGCCTGTCAATCAAACTCGAGCATCGCATCGGGCTGCCTTCCCATACCGGGACAGAGCAGTCGCTTCGCGAGCGCTACGTATGGCGTCTTGAATTTCCCGGCTTGATTTCGACGTCGGATGCCATCGAGCATGTAAGCGACTTGCAGGACTTGGTCAGCATTGCCACCGGACGCGTCGCAGAATATGACCAACTCAGTTTCTGCCATCCCGATGTTGCGGTAGATTCCGGTGACCAAAATCACCGAATTCCGATCACACTATTTGCCGAGTGGATCGCAAGAGACACCAGCAAGAAGCCAGGAATTCGCCATGCTGCGGAGATGTTCTTCACTTTCGACGAGCTTGGTGGAATCGATGGGGTGTCGAATTGGATGGAGAGCATGGTCCGCCATCGCGACACTCTCGGCCGCGTAATGGCTAGCCGTTATCGAGCTGGGCTCTTCGTCGAAGACCGCCTGTTTCATCGCGCCGTTGCCATTGAAGCCTTCGGGCGAACTCGAATCGGCTATAAAAACGTTAAGCTACCCGGCGCCCTAGATCATTGCTGCAATCTGGGAGGAGACCTTTTTGCGGAGCTTGTCGGGGATGTTGACGCCTGGTCTCGCATTGTAAAGTCCAACCGGGATGACATTGGCCACCATCTTGGCAAGCGACCCAATCAAGGTGGCAGCTCCCAGTACTTCCTTGCCGAGTCCCTTTACTGGCTTTACGTTGTGTGTGCGCTTCGGGAATCGTCTGCCCCGACCGCCGTTTTTGAACGCATCCAGAACCACTCCGAATGGGCGTGGCTTGGGCCGAAGGTGAGGGCTGTCGTTCAGGCAGGCTGACACATGGGGCTCTCACCACTGCATGACAACTGTCAACTCGAGGTTCACGGGGCCTCCGGATCCGTATACCGTCGCTGTCTAGTTCTCCGCACGACCCGATGGGATTGACCGAAGGGCTATTCCGACCCAGTACTTACCGGTCGAGGATCGGCGCTCGACGCCTCCCACCTTATGGAGAGCATCGTGAAGGCTCCGAACTGGGCATACTGCGCCTCCCGTCCAGTCAGCCCAAGTGGTGCGTATGGCGCTGGCCGCGACGCGCGAACTGCGGGCAGCAGGCGCAATGAACTCGCTGACGAATCTCTCGACCGCATCGGCATCCCTGGCTCGACGACGTGCAGCCACTGCCGTGTCTTCAGCTACCTCCGACAAGACGGATTCGAGTTCCCTGATACGCCGCTCAGCCATCTCTAGATCACTCTCGGCGCGTTCGAGTCGAGCCGAGAGCCGCTGCTCTTTTCGGTGAGCGACCACTTCGGCTCGACTCCTACCTTGATTCCATGGCTCAGCCGCATGGTCTTTGAGTAGGTATTTTATAGCGCTCAAGAGAATTTCGACATTATCGCGAGCGTTGCCCAGAAGAAAATTGCAGGCTTGACAGAGGATGCCGCGGACGATTTGACTGTCATGACAATGATCTACGGCAAATATGCCGGACTCGAATCCGGATACTGTCGATGAGCAGATCATGCAGGCACCCACCGTGCGAACCATGCGGACCTGCTCCAAGGTAAGCCCGTACATGCCCGCTGTCAGTTTCAGCGCCTTCCCTTCTGCACGGCAGCGTTCTCCGCAGTAACGAGCTGGCCCTGAGGGAGCGAACGGGGCCCCACACTCTTCACAGTCCTTTGTCCGCATGCTTGGACGCCTAGCGGAGCGTCTGTGCGTAGCGGTGGTGAGCAACGCCAGCGATGGCCTTGGAGTCGTACTCCCGCCCCTCATGGACTAGCAGATAGGTGATCGCCGCGTGGTAGCCGTAAGTGGCCCGGAAGGTCTCCTGTCCGACCTCGTCATGCTCTGCAATTGCCCGCAAGATGCCCGCGCGTGTGATGTCAGAAGGTGCCATGAGCGACACCGTAGAACAGCCCACCGACAACGCCTGTGGCCAGACTCCGGAATGGACTACTCCGCTCCGGTGTGTACGCGGGACGTTGCCCGGCCAGCACCAACTTCCATCAACAAAAATGCAGCTCAGCGCCACTCATGACATGCAGGCACTGGTCTCTCCTGAGCCCTCGGCCGACCGCTACCACACGACGAGGCTCGGCTGGCCTCGCGGCCTATTCGTGGACGGGGGCCGACTCACGGTCCCCTCCCGAGCCCCTGGCCTGCTGAAACACTTGAGACGCACGGGGCCTCCGGAGCCGTGTGCGCCGGGCGCATGATGGTCGCCATGACCTCTGAATCCCGCAGCGCCCCCGTTGAGAGCACCCAAGTCACGGCCGTGACCGATGGTGTCGCGCACGTCTTCACGTGGGAGGCGGACGCGCGGATTGAGGTGCGGGGCTTGGGGGGAGAGGTCGTGATCGAGGCGAATGCCCCGGGGCTCAGAACGCTTGCAGGGCATCTACTTGTACTTGCCGGGGAGGGTGTTCCCGATGGGAGCCACCTGCACCTCGAAGACAGCAACGGACTGGAGGACGGGTCCCTCGGGTTGATCCTGGAGCGCTGCGACGACGAGTGAGGGCGGCCGGCCATCAACGGCGGCGGATGCACACCTAGTGGCTCTCCGCAGCCTCGAAGGGGCCGGTGTGGCCATCGCTGACCAGTCTGGCTGCAGCTACAGATCAGAAAGGGCGGGAGATCCCGTGGGCCTCCAGCGCTTCGGTGTAGCGCTTGAGCTTCTCCCGCAGGTCGGCATGGATGAGGCCCGCCACGTACTTGGCCTCTTCCAGGTCGCCCGCGGTACACAACTCGATCAGCTCGGCCACATCCCCTTGGAGGCTGCTGAGGGTGTCCCCTTGGATCAGGACACCAGGAAACTTGCGGCCCTGGAGGCGCACCACGGCGTCGTTCCCGCCGTAGGTGAACAGCTCAGCCTCTACTCGTTCCACCGGAGCCCCCATCTCAGTTTCCGTCCCGTTCAGTTCGGTTCACGGCCCTCAGGGCGGGACGGCAACCGAACTCAACTGAGATGCCGCCAGGGCGTGAACGCAGGTGGACAGCCTCGTACACGAGGCCATGGAACAGCAACTGGCTTGGAAAGTCGCAACGCACACAGCGAAGCCCCCAGCGCTCGTCTGGAGGCTTGCTGTCGTTGGGGGTCGCGCTAGCCCACGGCTGTTGGCGGACGAGGTGCGACTTCGCGTTCTCCGCGAGCGGATGCTGCCGATGTCTCTAGGCGGTGGCCGCGGCTGATTGCTACGCGGACTGTGTCTCGCAGTGCTCTGGTCAGGTCTGCCGCCAGGACGCGGATTTCGTCCGGGTCAGCTTCCTTACCGGCGAGTACGTCGAGTGCGTGGTCCATGAGCTCGGTGCCCAAGTCGAGTTGCATCGCCTCGGCATTGTCAGCGATCCGGGACAGGTAGCCGGGGGTGTCGTCGGCGCTTAGGAAACAGGGCTTGCCGTCGGGGCCCGACCACGGCAGGAGTCGCAGCTCGTTGTGGGGTGTCATCGTTCCGCCCTCCTGTCTTCGGTCGTGTGGTGCGTGGTGAAGACGGCATCGGCGCGGTCGCCTGGGAGGGTCAGGAGGGCCGCCTCGACCACGCGGCCGGTCGTGTCGCTTGCCACGCGTGTGATCGAGAGGATGGCCAGGGTCGGGCTGATGCGAAGGGTTGTCGCTTCGACTGGAGTTGGGAGGCGGGTGCTGACCGTTTCCTGGACCACGGACAGTGGTGGGCGCTGGTCTGGCACTCGTGCGGTGAGCAGTCCTTCCGGGACGCTGGTCGGCGCCAGGTCTCGGGGGACGTAGATGCGGGCAAGGCTGTGCGGTGTCTTCCCCTCGTGGCTAAGGCAGAGGAACTCAGTCAACGGGCTGCGGGGCGAGACCTTGAGGAGGACGGTCAGATGGCCGTGCGCTCGGAGGTTGGTGGCGCGGACTGTGGTGTGGAGAGCCTCCTCGGCCTGGGTCGGTGCGCTCGGCGTGTGTCCGCCGCCGATGTACGTGGTCCTGCGGAGTGGGTGGCGGACGAAGTTGCCGCTGCCGTGGATCTTCTCTACTAGGCCTTCGCCCTGGAGGAGCGCGAGGGCGCTCCGGAGCGTGGGTGTGCTGACCTCGTAGTGGGCGGCCAGGCGGGCTTCAGAGGGGAGGCGTTCGCCGGCCTTCAAGTGACCCTTCGAGATCTGGTTACGGAGGTCCTCGGCGATGGCGTGGCGGCGGGACGGGGCGGGTTGGGTCACCAGTTCCTCCGCATTCGGAGGGCGATGAAGCGGGTTCGGGCGTGCATGGTCAGGAGTTCGCCCGACTCGAAGCAGAGTCGCTTCGCGCTGGCGGGGAGTTGGATCAGGTCGATGACGCGGCACGGTTGGCCACCGATCTGGATTACGTCGCCGCGTTGGACGGTGGTCGAGGTGATCTCGACGTTTGCGGCGAGGGCGCCGCTAGGGGTCCATCCGCTCACTGGGTCACCTGCCGCGGTTCGGGCCGGTCGTTTGGGGTGTGGCAGGGGCAGTCGCAGGCCTCGTAGATCACGGGGACGCCTACCGGACCCGTGGCGGGGGACGACTGCGCGCACTCGTGGTGGGTTCCGATCGTGCACGCGCTCGACCGGTAGGGGGTGGGGTCCGCGGCGGGCGGTAATGCCGGCCGGAGGGGGCGCCCCCTGGTGCGGGCGGTTGTGGGGACCATACGGTTCGACATGCTGATCAGCTCCTACTGCTGTCGGCCAGGTCCCCGGACGTCGCCCGTCGCGGGGACCGCTTTACGTACGGCGGCCCAGAGGGTGCGGCCGGTCAAGCTGCTGGCTAGGAGTCCGAAGCGGTCGGCCTCCGCTGCCACTTCCAGGACCTCCCTCCAGGTGGAGGCGGGCAGCGCTTCTGGTACCTCCGCTTCGATCGACGTGTAGCGGGCGTGCTCCTCCACTCGTGTGGTCAGGCCCATGGCGGACAGTCGGGCGGCGATGCTCTCGGCTCTTGAATCCGAAGCGGGCACCGAGGGCCTCCGTCGCCGAGTGAACACGTTGAGTGAAGCTAGTTAACTAGATTAGAGCTAGTGGACTAGATTTTCTACATGCCTGAGCAGCCGCCTTATCTCCGTATCGCCGACGTACTGCGGCAGCGGATCGCGGAGCATGACTGGAACGTTGGTGACCGGCTCCCCTCGCGGACGCAGATCGCCGAGGAGTGTGGTGTCGGCGAGAACGTGGTGCGCCGGGCGCAGGAGCTCTTGATCTCTCAGGGTGTGCTGGAGGGACGAGCGGGCTCGGGTACGTATGTCGCGGAGCCGCGGCAGCGTGTGCGGGTTGTCCGGTCGTCGGCTCGTGAGCAGCCGGGCAGTTCGCCTTTCCGTGCGGACATGCAGGCCTTGGGTAGGCAGGGCAACTGGGAGAGTCGGACCGAGGCGAAGGTTCCCGCGCCGGTCGAGATCGCCGCGCGTCTCGGGATCCCGGTTGGGGAGCTGTGCGTGCGCACTGTGTACGAGTTCCTTGCCGATGGCAGGCCTGTGCAGCTGTCGACGAGTTGGGAGCCGTACGAGCTCACCGCCGGCACGCTCGTGGTCCTGCCGGAGGGTGGGCCGCACGCCGGCGTTGGTGTTGTGAACCGGATGGCCGTCATTGGGATCACGGTCAGCCACGCCGTAGAGCAGCCGGAGCCGCGGCAGGCGACCGCCGAGGAAGCATCGTTCCTCGGGATTCAGAAGGCCGCTCTGGTCACGCACATTCGGAGGACCTACTACAGCGACCAGGGGCAGCCCGTGGAGACGGCGGACATTGTCATTCCCGTCGCGTTGTGCGAGATCGTCTACGAGGTTCCGATCAGCCGCTAGCGCGGGTGGCGCCGTCTGGCCTGTCGGGTCCAGGAGCAGGGGGAAGCGTAGTGGATGCCGTACGTATGGCTCGGATCGCAGATATGACCGCAGTCGCGGGACCCGTCTGGGCGGCGAGGCGCGACGGGAACGCCCTGCAGGAGTTCTTGAAGGAGCGGGGCTGCGACGGGGTGGACGCCGTCAGGGTCACCATGCAGGTGGTGGGATGCGGGCTCGGTGATGCCCAGCGCATGTTCTTCAGCGCGCCCTGCCGAGCTGTCGAGCGCGACTTCCACAACGCGTTCCTGGAAGGTCTGGAGCAGTCGCAGGACGAGGGTCTGACATCCAGCGCTGACATCAACATGGGTGGATGACGCGTGGCACCATCGAACGATGTTGACTGAGGAGGACGCCCGCCGGCTGGTGCTCGCCGAGATCGTGCAAGTGCGGGAGTGTGTGGAGTATGAGCTTGGGATTCTCCGGGTGCAGCAGCTCGCGTTCGGATGGCTCTTCTACTGGGGAGCAGTCGGTGAGGGGCGGAGTGGGCAGCGCCCTCGGCCTGGGGGCAACGGGCCGTTCTTGGTGGATCGCGAGAACGAGCGGGTGATCCGAACCGCTACCAGTGAGTCCGTGGCGCGTCAGATCGCGGACTATGAGCGACGTCTTCGACGCGAGGCTCACGCCCGGAACACGGCAGCGAAGAGGTCGGTGACGGAGGTCCCCGTTCACTCGCGTCCTTCAGAGACCTCGTAGAAGTCGTGTCTTTCGCGTGTCTGGTTGGGCGGCGGCGAGCGGGGAGTGAAGGGGAACGGCGGCGAGGATCCCAGGAACGAGCTGGTCAGCGTCTTGGCTGGTCGGGCCAGGGGCGGGTACGCGATCTTCCAAACTAGCTACGCGGGTTCGATTCCCGTCACCCGCTCAGAGACGCAAAGGGCCAGGTCAGAGGATGTTTCCTCGACCTGGCCCTTCGTCGTTCCCGCTGGGTTCGTCGCCTGTCCTGCGGGGTCTGTCCTGCGAGCAGCGATACGAGGGGCACCGCCGCCGCGGACCGGCTGCTGGAGCGGCTGCCCGGCTTCCAGACGGCGCACGCCCCCCTCATCCCGGAGGCCATCGGATTGGTGTTCCGGCACTGCGAGGTCAAGAACCCGGCAGCCGTGGACAACGCCGCGAACCGCATGATCGACGCTGCGATGAACACCACCGCCGCGGCGGGCACCTCCGCGCGCACCACGGCACCGTCCGCCCTGACGACCGATCTCTCGCCGAACTTGGAGAGCATCTACAAGGCGGCCTGCGCCGGCGGAACGGCGTACATGGCCCACAAGCTGGGCAACCTCCACGCCTCGGGCGGCTCCCGCTTCCTCGACGCGTTCGTCATGGCCGGTGCCGCCCTCGGCTCCCTCGCGGGCGACCAGTGCAGCGGGTCGCTGGCAGCCGTCACCGAGCGTCTGCAGTCGGCCAATTGACCGCGGTCACCGGGCGGGACGGGTCAGAGCTTGATGCCCGCGATGGTGTCCGCGAGGGAGTTCAGGAAGCGGTTTACGTCCGGGGCGATGGAGCTGGAGGCGAGGAAGAAGCCGAAGAGGACCGCGACGATCGCGGGGCCGGCCTTGAGGTGGCCTCCGCGGACGAGCACCACGAGGATGATCGCCAACAGGACTACCACTGACAGCGAAATGGCCACTTCTGATCACACCTTCGGTCGTCCCCTGGTCGGCCCGGGGCGCGGCCGTGCGCACCCCCACATGCTCCATCCTCCCACCAACGGGCCCCGGCTATCCGTCCCGTGGCGAAGAGACGGTGACGCTTTTGCGTCAGGGGGTGGTGAGGCCCAGGAGGGAGCGGACATAGGCGTACTTCCCGGACAGCCTGTCGCGGGTGGGGGCGTCGAGGACCGCGAGGCGGGCGGGGTCCGCGTTGTGGGCCAGGTCGGCCTCCTTGACCAGGAGGGCGCCGGGGGTGGCGAGGATGCGGGCCGTGTACGCCTCGACCGGTTCGCCGGGGCGTTTGGTGACGGCCAAGATCATGTCCTTGACGGACTGGGGCAGTTCGGCCGATTCCAGCCAGGCCGGGGTGAGGGCTTCGTCCTCGATCGCGTCGTGGAGCCAGGCCGCCGCCTGCTGTTCGGCGGTGCCGCCGCGGGCGCGGACGCCCTCGGCGACGGCGGCGAGGTGTTCCGCGTACGGCCTGCCGGCCTTGTCGGTCTGGCCCTCGTGCGCGGTGCGGGCGAGGGCCTCGACCTCGATGAGGGTGAGTGGGCTGTGCGTCATCCGAGCTCCTTCGCCGCCTTGTGGAGGGCCTGCGCGATTCGGCGTACGTCTGCTTGTGTGGTGCGCCAGTTGGAGAACGCGGCGCGCAGGGCCGGGGTTCCCGCGTAGGTCGTGGGGGTGACGAACACCTCCGGTCCGGCGGCTTCGCGCAGGGCTGTCAGGCGGGCCCGGGTGGGAGCGTCGGCGAGGGTGAAGCAGACGACGTTCAGGCGGACGGGGGCGAGGACCGTGAAGTGCGGGTCCTGTGTGAGGGATTCGCCGAGGGAGCGGGCGCAGGCGATGTCCCGTTCCACGATCTCGCGGTGGCCCTCGCGGCCGTAGGCGCGCAGCGTGAACCAGGCGGCGAGGGCGCGCAGCCGGTGGGAGTTCTCCGGGGTGAGGTGGACCAGGTCGGGTTCTTCTGAGAGCGGGCCGAGGTAGGTGGCGGCGTTCTGGAAGACGCGGGCCTGGAGATCGCGGCGGCGGGTGAACTGAACGGCACTGTCATAGGGGACGTTGAGCCATTTGTGCAGGTCGACGCAGATCGAGTCGGAGGCGTCGAGGCCGTCGGTGAGGTGGGCGTGGGCCGGCGAGAGCGCCGCGAACGCGCCGAAGGCGGCGTCCGTGTGCAGCCAGAAGTCGTGGCGTTCGCGGAGTGCGGCGATGGCGCGGAGGTCGTCGAAGTCCACAGTGTTGACGGTGCCGGCGTTGGCGACGACCACGGCGGGCCGGCCGGGCGTGTCGGCGAGGGCGCGGTCCAGGGCGGCCGGGTCGACGGCCTCGCGGCCGGGCAGGGTGGGGACGGGGACGAGGGAACTGCGGCCGAGGCCGAGGACGGAGAGCGCCTTCGCGATGGAGGAGTGCGGGGCTCCGGAGAGGACGCGGACCGGGCCGAGGGCGGCGGCGCCGTCCTCGGCCGGGGAGACGCCGAGGCGTTCGCCGAGCCATTCGCGGGCGATGGCGAGGCCGGTGGTGTTGGACATGGTGGCGCCGCTGACGAAGGTGCCGGTGTGGGCGGCGGAGAGGTGGAACAGCTCGCGGAGCCAGGTGATGGTTTCGCGTTCGAGGTCCTGACCTCCGCCGTCCAGGGCGGAGTTGGAGTTCTGGTCGTGGGCCGCGGTGAGCCAGTCGCCCGCGAGGGCGGCGGGGGTGGCGCCGCCGGTGACGAAGCCGAGGTAGCGGGGGCCGGCGGAGGCCGACAGGCGGGGTGCCCAGCGCTCCGCGAAGGCTGCGAGGGCGGCCTTGGTGCCGGTGCCGTGTTCGGGGAGCGGTGGGGTCGGGGTCGGCTGGGTCGGATGGGTCGGATGGGTCGGCTGGGTCGGCTGGGTCGGCTGGGTCGGCTGGGTCGGGTCCGCGGGGGCTCGTAGTGGTACGACGGGACGCGTGTCCAGCGTTGCGAGTGTCGCGGCGGCGGCGTCGCGGGTGGCGTCGAGGAGCTCGGGGAGGCGGGACAGGTCGGCGGCGAGGGTGCGGTCCATGGGGGCACGGTATGTGTCGCCTCGGGGCGGCGGGCGGGCCAATCCTGAGCGAGTGGTCGGGGGCGCGGGTGTGGCGCTGCGGGGTGGCGCCGCCTGGGGTGGGCCGCTGCCCTGGGTGTGCCGCCGTCTGGGGGGGCCGCTGCCCGGGGCCGTGCCGCCGTCTTGGCTGGGCCGCCGTCTGGGCTGTGCTGCTGCCCGGGGCCTTCCCGGAACCACGGTGGTGCCCCTCGGGCCGGAGCAGGTACGCGGCGTCGCTGCGCGTGGGGGCGGCCCTGCGGGGCGAAGTCCCCTACCCACCCTTCCACCGTTCCCAGGGCCGGCCCTGACCCGGTCCTCAAGCGCCGGACGGGCTGGGGAGGGGTGCCGGGCTGTGCCCGGACCCCTCTGGGGCTCCGCCCCAGACCCCGGTCCTCAAACGCCGGACGGCTGAAGGTGCCCAGACCCCGGGGGCAAACGCCGGACGGCTGGAAGGGCCCGGACCCCAGGGTGTAAACGCCGGACAGCTGGAAGGGCCCAGAACCCGGGGTCCGGACAACTGGAAGTGCCCAGACCCCGGGGGGCAAACCCCGGGCGGCTGGAAGGGCCCGGACTTCGGGGTGCAAACGCCGGGCCCGGGGCCTTGGGCTGCGGGCTGCTGGGATGACCGGGCACCGGTCATCCCAGCAGCCCGGCGGCGGGGAGGGCCGGACCCCGGCCCTCGAACGTCGGCGGGGCTGCGGCGAGAGGCACGTCGCGTCGGGACGGGTGTGGGATCTGAGGGGCCGGCGTTGGCGCTGGTCGGCGTGCGGGACATCAGGTTCGGCTGAGGCGCAGGGCGCGGCGGGCCGGGAGGGTCGTGGCCGCCAGGGTCAGGGCGATGGCGGCCGCCACGAAGGAGCCGTAGACGAGGGGCGGGACGTACGGGCCGGTGCCCGTCATCGCCTTCGTCAGGGGGGTCAGCGTGGCCAGGGCTATCGCCGAGCCGAGGCCGATGCCCGTGCCACTGACCAGGAGGGCTTCCCAGGAGAGCATCCGCAGGATCTGGCGGCGGGTGGAGCCGATCAGGCGGAGCATGTGGAGTTCGCGGCGGCGGTCCAGGACGGTCATGACCAGGGTGTTGGCGGCGGCGACGGCCGCGAAGCCGCCGAGGACGGCGGCCATGGTGGTGTTGGCCCAGGCGTTGAGCTGCCGGTCCACGCTCTGCTCGGAAGTCCAGGCGGCGGCCGACAGCACCGGGCCGAGGCCTTCGGGGGCCGGGCCGCGGAACAGGAGTTCCGTGGGGCGGCCGGCGGTGGTGTGGCCGGCCAGGTCGGCGGCGGGGAGGGTGACCTCGCCGAGGCCGAGGCCGCGGGTGTAGACGGCCACGATCTCGGGGGCGGCACGGGTTCCGTCGGGCAGGCGCAGGTCGACGCGGTCGCCGGTCCCGGTGTGGGTGGCCTCGGCCAGGGTGCGGTCGATGGCGACCGTGCCGGGGGCGAGCCGGGCGAGGTCCCCCGAACGGACGCCCAGGTCCTGGACCTTGGTCAGGTCCCCGGTGACGCCCTGCGCGGAGGCGGTGTGGAAGGTCCGGTCGCCGCCGGAGCCGACGACGGTGAGGACGGAGGTACGGGTGAGGGCGACGGCCCCGGCCGCGACCGCCCGGTCGACGGCCGCGCGGTCGACGGCCGTGCCGTGGACGGCCGTCCCGTCCGTGTCGCCGTGCGGGTCGGACCCGCCGAGGGACACGATGTGGTCGGCCAGCAGTCCGGCCTCCTGCTGCTGCCGTACGGCCCGGTCCTCGCTGGTGTGGAGGAAGACCAGGGTGGAGGAGAAGGCCATGGCGAGCACGATCGGGGTGATGGCGGACGCGAGACGGCGGGCGTGCGTACGGGAGTTGGCGGCGGCCAGCTCGCCGGGTGCGCCGCCCGCGCGCAGCGGGAGCCCGAAGACGGCGGTGCAGGCGCGGGCGATCAGGGGGCCGAGCAGGGCGACGGCGAGCATGAAGAGCATGACGACGCCGAGGGCGGCGTTGGCGGCGTCCGGGCCGCTGCTGGTGGCAGCCAGGGTCGCGCAGGCCGTTCCGCCGGCCAGGGCGGCGAGGCCGAGCGGGGTACGGATCCACCCGGGTCGCAGCCGTTCCACGGCGGCCGAGGCGAGGGCCAGGCCGGGCCGGATGCGGGCGGGACGGCGGGATGCGGCCCAGCCGGCGACCAGGGCGGCGGCCAGTGCGAGACCGACCGCGCTGACCAGGGGGATCCAGGAGACGACGAGGTCGATCCCGGCCGGAACGGCGCCCTTCGCCTTGAGCTGCCCGAACCACCAGGCCGCGAGCGCGATGCCGGGTAGGCAGCCCAGCGCGCCCGCGACCGGCGCGACGAGCAGGGCTTCGGTGGCGACCGTACGGCGGATCTGGCGCGGGGTGGCTCCGACGGCGCGCAGCAGGGCGAACTCGCGGGAGCGCTGCCCGACGGAGAGGGCGACGGTGCCGGCTGCGGTGAAGACGGCGACGAGCGTGGCGATCCCGCCGAAGGAGCCGCCGAGGCCGGTCAGGACCTCCTGGGCCCCCGCGAGCCGTGCGTCCAGGGCGCGGGCGTCACCGGTCAGTACCTGGGCGCGGCCGTCGACGGCGGCCCGGGCCCGCGCCGCGTCGGCCCCGAACAGCACGATGGCGTCGAGGGCGTCGGGGTGTCCCGACAGGGTGCGGGCCTCGGTGTCGGCGAACCAGGCTCCGGGCCGGTCCGCGCGCCCCACCACGCGGAACTCCCGCGGCCCGGCGGGGGTGTCGAGCGTGACCCGGTCGGGGCCGCCGGCCCCGCCCAGGACGACTTCGCCCGGGCCGGCCGGGGGGCTGCCCGCGCGGAGCTCCGCCGGGCTGAAGGCGGTGGAGCCCCAGCCGGAGGCGTCGAGCGTGCCGCCCGCTCCGTCCCGTACGGGGAACACCACGTCCGGCACCGCCCGCCCCAGCGGGGCCAGTCGCTCCAGCAGCGCGGCGTCCACCCTGGCCCGGTCCGGGAGCGGCGCGGAGACCTCGTAGGCGCCGTCGCCGCGGCCCATCCGCATGCGGGCCTGCTGATCGGCGGCGACGACGACGGGAGCTGCGGCGTACCGCGTCGGCGGGGTGTTCGCGCGGGCCCCGGTCTCCAGCAGGATCCCGCAGGCGGAGACGATGGCGACGGCCAGGAACAGGGCGACGAAGGTGCCGGCGAAGGCGGCGGGCCGGAACCGGAGCACGGCGCGGGCCAGGCCGTTGGCACGGGGGCGGAGCGACATCAGGCGGCTGCTCCTGCGTACCGGGGAGCGGTGGACGGGGCAGCAGGCGCGGCGGACACGGCGGACGCTCGCGCGGTCAGGGCCGTCATGCGGGAGGCGATCGTGGCGGCGGAGCTGCGCGGGAGCCGGTCGGTGATGAGGCCGTCGGCGAGGAAGAGCACCTGGTCGGCGTGGGCGGCGGCGGCCGGGTCGTGGGTGACCATGACGACGGTGGCGCCGAGGGTGTCCACGGCATCGCGGAGCAGGCCGAGGACCTCGGCGGCGGTGGTGGTGTCGAGGGCGCCGGTGGGCTCGTCGGCGAAGACCACGTCGGGGCGGGTGACCAGGGCGCGGGCGATGGCCACGCGCTGCTGCTGGCCGCCGGAGAGTTCGGCGGGGCGGCGGCGGCCCTTGCCTTCCAGGCCGACGCGGGCGAGCAGGTCTGCGGCGCGGGCCCGGCCCTGGGTGGCGGTGGGGCCGCGGCTGCCGGCCAGGCGCATGGGGAGCAGGACGTTCTGCTCGACGGTGAGGGAGGGGAGGAGGTTGAAGGCCTGGAAGACGAAGCCGAGGCGGCTGCGGCGGAGTTCGGTGAGCTGGTTCTCGTTCATGCCGGTGATCTCGGTGCCGCCCAGGCGGACGGAACCCTCGGTGGGGAGGTCCAGCCCGGCGGCGCACTGGAGGAAGGTGGACTTTCCGGAGCCGGAGGGGCCCATCACCGCGGTGAAGCTGCCGCGGGGGAGGCTGAGGTCGATGCCGCGCAGGGCGTGTACGGCGGTGGCGCCGCGGCCGTATTGGCGGCGGACGGAGCGGAGTTCGACGGCGGGGGCGGTGGCGCTGGCGCTGGCGTCGTGGGACGCCTCGGCCTGGCTGGCCTGGCCCGGGTGCCCGTGCTGCGTCTGCTGCGTCTGCTGGTCGGCCTGTCGCTTGCTGCGCCGGAGCCCCATGGTGTGCCGCCTTCCGTGCCGGTCGATCGCCCGGTGGTGATCGTGTCTCCGACGCTACGGAGGGGGCGGTGGGCGGGGCCATGACGGGAGCTGGCGGACCGGGGGTGGGGGTAACCCGAGCATCGGTCGGGGGGTGCGCTGCGGCGGCCGCGGCGAGGGTTGCCCTGCGGGGCGAAGTCCCCTACCCGCCCTTCCACCGTTCCCAGGGCTCCGCCCTGACCCGGTCCTCAAGCGCCGGACGGGCTGAAGTGCTCCTGGGGCTCCGCCCCAGACCCCGCGCCTCAAACGCCGGCGAGGCTGGATTTGGCCCGCGCTGGATTGGACGTGCGCGCAGTACAGCTCGCACAGCACCACTTGGGCAGCACGGCTTGCGCAGCACGGCTTGCACAGCACCTCTCGGGCAGCACGGCTTGCGCAACACGGCTTGCGCTGGATTGTCGGCGCAGCACGCAACGCAGCACGTCCTGGGCCGGCTTGCCGGAGGCCGCATCCAGCCTCGCCGGCGTTTGAGGCGCGGGGGTCCGGGGGCTGGCCCCCGGCGACGTCGCCGCACCCGGCAAGGGTCCGGGCGGAGCCCGGGGAACGGGCGAAGGGCGGGTAGGGGAACTCGCCCCGCAGGGCCAATCCAGCCGCACCCGCCCACCGGCCCCACGCCGCGACGGCAGCGGCGGCACCCCCGACCAGCCACCGCCGGACGGAGTCCGGCGCAGCGGGCCGAAGCCGGGGAGGCCCGCCAGGGCCGGACCGTGCGAGGGACGCGTAAGAAAGGTGCGCGGTGCGAGGGACGCGTTAAAAAGGGGCGCGGCGGATCAGGAGGAGGGCTCTGTCGTCGTTGACGTCCTTGGCCACCTTTTCGATGAGGTGCCAGGTCGCGCCCTCCCAGCCGGCGGCGACGTAGCGGTCGGCCTCGCCGGTGAGGCGGTCGATGCCCTCGCTGATGTCGCGCTCGGCCGTTTCGACCAGGCCGTCGGTGAAGAGCATCAGGACGTCGCCGGGGCGGAGGTTGCCCCGGGCGGGGGTGAAGTCCGCGCCGTCGTAGACGCCGAGGAGCGGGCCTTCGCCGGTCATCTCCTGCCAGCGGCCGGTGCCGGCGGAGAGCTGGAGGGCGGGCAGGTGGCCGGCGGAGAGGAGTTCGTAGTCGCCGGTCTCCAGGTCCAGGACGAGGTGGATGGAGGTGGCGAAGCCCTCGTCCCAGTCCTGGCGGAGCAGGTAGCCGTTGGCGGCGGGCAGGAAGCCGTGCGGGGGGAGCGCTCCGAGGAGGCCGCCGAAGGCGCCCGAGAGGAGGAGGGCGCGGGAGCCCGCCTCCATGCCCTTGCCGGAGACGTCGGTGAGGACGATCTCCAGGGTGCGGCCGCCGTTGGTGCGGGCGGCGACGACGAAGTCGCCGGAGAAGGACTGGCCGCCGGCCGGCCGCAGGGCCATCTCCCGGTGCCAGCCGCGCGGCAGGGCGGGCAGTTTGCTCTGGACCCGGATGCGTTCGCGCAGGTCGAAGAGCATGGTGCCGCCGCGCCGCC
The DNA here is from genome assembly GCF_036127095.1 of Streptomyces sp. NBC_00335. Classification (GTDB taxonomy): domain Bacteria; phylum Actinomycetota; class Actinomycetes; order Streptomycetales; family Streptomycetaceae; genus Streptomyces. The sequence continues at coordinate 5,666,413 of NZ_CP108006.1, read as the reverse complement.
AGGGCACGCCCACGCGGCTGCGGAACTGGGCGATGACCAGGCCGAAGAAGCCGCAGGCGGCGACGACGAGGACAGTGCCGGGAGTGACCCGCGCCGGGCCCTGGGTGTACGGGCCGAGGACGAGGGCCTCGACGATGAGGGCGGCCGCGGAGGCCGCGTACAGGGCGAGAAGACTGGCGGGGCGCAGCAGCAGGCCCCCGGCCACGATCGGCAGGACGAGCGCGGCGGGCGAGAACCACACGGGCAGCATCAGCGTGCCGCAGGCGATGGCCGGGATGGTCAGGATCAGGCCGCCGAAGGCCAGCCAGTCGGAGGCGTCGCCGCGGAAGTAGTCGACGGCGGATTTGCGCAGCGCGGTGCGCGCCCGGTGCCACGTCATGCGGGTCCGGGCCAGGAGGGACTCCACGTGTGCTCCGGCCATTGCTTCGGGACCCTATCCATCCTGGCTGTGCGCGCGCAGGGGTACCCCCTGAGATGGGCCCATCGGCGACCCGAAAAGAGATCGACCGGGACGGATTGCCCTGATAGGGATGGCCGTATGCCTCTTGAGACGCGCGTATTGCTGGCTGATGAGTGGGATGTCTGGTACGACCAGCTGGAACTGGCGTTCGGTGGAGTGCCCGAATCCCCCGAGGAGCGGGAACTCTACCGGTCGCTGACGGAGACGGAGCGGTCCCTCGGAGTCTGGGACGACGGGACCTGCGTCGGCACGGCGGGGGCCTTCTCCTTCCGGCTCTCGGTGCCGGGCGGGGCGCTCGTGCCCGCCGCCGGGGTCACGATGGTGGGGGTCTCCCCCACGCACCGCAGGCGGGGCGTGCTGACCTCGCTGATGCGCCGCCAACTGGACGAGGTCCGGGCGGGTGGTGAGCCGATCGCCGTGCTGACGGCCTCGGATCCGGCGATCTACGGGCGCTTCGGCTACGGCACCGCCGCGTACTCGATGTCCGTGGAGATCGACAAGACCCGCGTACGGCTCTCCGTGCCGCCGGGGACCGACGACGTACGGCTGCGGCTGGTCGATCCGCGCAAGGCCCTGGCCGACTGCGAGCGGGTCTACGCGGCGCTGGTCGCGGGCCGTCCCGGGATGCCGGCCCGGCAGCCCGGCTGGGAGCTGCAGGCGCTGCTCGATCCGGAGGCGACGCGGCACGGCGGGTCGCCGCTGAAGTGCGTGGTCGCCGAGCGGGCGGACGGCGAGGTGGTCGGGTACGCCCGCTACCGGGTCAAGCCCGAGTGGGACCTGACCGGTTCGGACGGCCGGGTGGACGTGGCGGACCTCGACGCGCTCGATCCGGCGGCGTACGCGGCGCTGTGGCGGTACGTGTGCTCCATCGACCTGACCTGGACCGTACGGGCCGTCAAGCGGCCGGCGGACGATGCGCTGCTGCACCTGGTCACCGATGTCCGGCGGACGCAGGTGCGGCTGCGCGACGCGTTGCACGTACGGCTCGTGGACCTGCCGGCGGCGCTGGCCGCGCGGGCGTACGGGGCCGCGCCGGACGTGGTGCTGGAGGTGGAGGACGCCTTCTGCCCGTGGAACGCGGGGCGCTGGCGGCTGGCCGTCGGGGCGGACGGGGCCGCGGTCTGTACCCGGACGGATGACCCGGCCGACCTGGAGCTGTCGGTACGGGAGCTGGGCGCGGCGTACCTGGGCGGGGTCACCCTGAACTCGCTGGGCGCGGCCGGCCTGGTGCGCGAGGTGCGGCCGGGCGCGCTGGCCCGTACCTCCCGAGCCTTCGCGGGAGACGTGGCCCCGTGGCTGCCGCACGGCTTCTAGCGGGGGCGCCCCGGAAGGGGCGGCCCTAGGGCCTGTCGTCAAATTCCCGTCGTCGCCCGAAGGGCGGCCCCGCGGCGTCTGGTGCGTGCTCTCGTCGTGCCGGGCGGAAGTCCGAGTACTGGACGTACTCGGGCTTTCGCCCGGTGCGGCGAGAGCGCGTGCCAGACGCCGCGGGGCAGGCGGGAATTTGACGACAGGCCCTAGCGGCCCTGGCACCCCGGGCACCAGAAGAGGTTGCGGGCGGCGAGACCGGCGGTGCGGATCTCGCCGCCGCAGATGTGGCAGGGCATGTTGGCCCTGCGGTAGACGTACACCTCGCCGCCGTGGTCGTCCACCCTCGGCGGGCGGCCCATGGCCTCGGGCAGGTGCTCGTCGCGGACCGTGTCGATGCGGTTGTTGCGCACGCCCTCGCGCATGAGGAGGACGAGGTCGGCCCAGATCGCGTCCCATTCGCGGCGGGTGAGGTCCTTGCCCGGGCGGTAGGGGTCGATGCCGTGCCGGAAGAGGACCTCGGCGCGGTAGACGTTGCCGACGCCCGAGACGACCTTCTGGTCCATGAGCAGGGCGGCCACGGTGGTGCGGGAGCGGGAGATCCGGGCCCAGGCGCGGTCGGGGTCGTCGGTGGGGCGCAGCGGGTCCGGGCCGAGCCGGTCGTGTATCGCCTTCTTCTCGCCCTCGCCGATGAGCGCGCAGGCGGTGGGTCCGCGCAGGTCGGCGTAGTGGTCCTCGTTCAGCAGCCGGAGGCGGACCGTGTCGGTGGCCGGCGGGGCCGGGGCGGGGCCGAAGCCGAGCTTTCCGAAGAGGCCGAGGTGGATGTGGATCCAGGCGTCGCCGAGTTCGAGGAACAGGTGCTTGCCGTGCGCCTCGGCGGATTCCAGCTCGCGTCCGTCGAGGAGGGCCGCGCTCTCGGCGAACCGGCCCTGCGGGCTGCTCACGCGGACCGGGCGGGCGGCGAAGCGCTCGGTGTGGTCCTCGGCGAGGCGGTGGATCGTATGCCCCTCGGGCACGGCGGTACTCCTCGGAGAAGCGGGCGGAGACGCGGGCGGGGAAGCCGGCGGGGAAGCGGGCCGGGAAGCCGACCGGAAAGCGGGCCGGAAATGAAAAACCGGCCGCGCCGCCCCGGAGGGCGTCGCGGCCGGAAGCGGGATCAGCCCTGCGGGTGGTGGGCCGGGATCGGGGGGAGCTCGCCGGTGGTCTCGTAGGCGGAGAGCATGTCGATCCGGCGGGTGTGGCGCTCTTCGCCGGAGTACGGGGTCTTCAGGAAGGCGTCGATGAAGCTGACGACCTCGTCCTGGGTGTGCATCCGGCCGCCGATGGAGATGACGTTGGCGTTGTTGTGCTCGCGGCCGAGCTCGGCGGTCTGGACGCTCCACGCGAGGATGGCGCGGATGCCCTTGACCTTGTTCGCGGCGATCTGCTCGCCGTTGCCGGAGCCGCCGATCACGATGCCGAGGGAGTCGGCGTCCGCGGCGGTCCCTTCGGCTGCCCGCAGGCAGAACGGCGGGTAGTCGTCCACCGCGTCGTAGATGTGGGGCCCGCAGTCGACGGGCTCGTGGCCGTTGTTCTTGAGCCAGTCCACCAGGTGGTTCTTGAGCTCAAAGCCGGCATGGTCGGATCCGAGGTACACGCGCATGGTTCGAGTGTGGCACGCGCCGGCCCGGGGACCCGCCGCGGGGTGTCGCGTAAGTCACTTCTAAAGCTCAAGTAAACCCAAAGAACGCAGATGGGACACCGCGGGACCCAGGTCCTGGTCGTTCGTCCCGAAGCAACGATCCGGATTGGGGTCTTCCGCCCTGCGTTCATCTCAGGTTTGAATGCCGGGGCTCGCCACCCGAGAACCTAAGGATCCGTTCATGAGCTCCACGACGACCCTTCAGAAGGAAGGCTCCCCCACCGGCGATCCCGGTGAAGGCAAGCCCTCCGACGGCCTGAAGGCCGGTCTCAAGAACCGCCACCTGTCCATGATCGCCATCGGCGGCGTGATCGGCGCCGGGCTCTTCGTCGGTTCCGGCGGCGGTATCGCCAAGACCGGTCCCGCCATCCTGCTGTCCTACGCGCTGGTCGGCGCGATGGTCGTCTTCGTCATGCGGATGCTGGGCGAGATGGCCGCCGCCAGCCCGAACTCCGGCTCCTTCTCCGCGTACGCCGACCGGGCGCTCGGCCGCTGGGCCGGCTTCTCCATCGGCTGGCTGTACTGGTTCTTCTGGGTCGTCGTCCTGGCCGTGGAGGCCACCGCCGGCGCCGTCATCCTCGAAAGCTGGGTCCCGGCCGTCCCGCAGTGGGCCTGGGCGCTGATCGTGATGGCCGTGCTGACGGTCACCAACCTCGGCTCGGTCGCCTCGTACGGCGAGTTCGAGTTCTGGTTCGCCGGCATCAAGGTGGTCGCCATCGGCGGCTTCGTGATCATCGGCCTGCTGGCCGTCTTCGGCGTGCTGCCGGGCTCGGACAACCCGGGCGCGGGCTTCGCCCACCTCACCGACACGGGCGGCTTCATGCCGAACGGCTGGGGCTCAGTCCTCACCGGTGTGCTGATGGTCGTCTTCTCCTTCATGGGCAGCGAGATCGTCACGCTGGCCGCCGGCGAGTCCGAGGACCCGCGGCGCGCGGTCACCAAGGCCACCAACTCGGTGATCTGGCGCATCGGCGTCTTCTACTTGGGCTCGATCTTCATCGTGCTGACCCTGCTGCCGTGGAACGACGCCTCGATCGTGGAGAAGGGCTCGTACGTCGCGGCCCTGGACTCGATCGGCATCGCGCACGCCGGCCAGATCATGAACGTCATCGTCCTGACGGCCGTGCTGTCCTGCCTGAACTCCGGCCTGTACACCGCCTCCCGCATGGCCTTCTCGCTGGGCGAGCGCGGTGACGCCCCGAAGTCCTTCGCCAAGGTGAACAAGCGGGGCGTGCCGATGGCCGCCATCCTCGGCTCGGTCGTCTTCGGCTTCGCCGCCGTCTACTTCAACTACGCCTTCAAGGACACCGTCTTCAGCTTCCTGCTGAACGCCTCGGGCGCGATCGCGCTGTTCGTGTGGCTGGTCATCTGCCTGACCCAGCTGCGGATGCGCGGGATCCTCATGCGCGAGGCCCCGGAGAAGGTGACGGTGAAGATGTGGTTCTTCCCGTACCTGACCTGGGCCACCGCCGCGATGATCACCTTCGTCCTCGGCTACATGGTCTACGACAAGGACAACCGCGAGACCGTCCTGCTGTCGCTGCTGGTCGCGGCCGTGGTGATCGCGATCGGCGTGGCACGACAGCTGCGCCGCAAGGCCGCCCTGAAGGCCTCCGCGTAACAGCTCCGGAAACGACGGCAGCCCCGGACCGCGCAGTGCGGTCCGGGGCTGCCGTGTGGAGTACGAGCGCTCACGCGCGGCCGAGGAGCTTCCAGGCGGCCGGCAGCAGGCCCATCGCCAGCGCGGCCTTGAGCGCGTCGCCGATCAGGAAGGGCGTCAGCCCGCCCGCGACGGCCGCGCCGAGGGACATCCCGGTGGACAGCGCGAGGTAGGGGACACCGACGGCGTAGACGACCGCGGAGCCCAGCACCATCGCGCCCGCCGTACGCAGCACCGAGCGGTCGGCGCCGCGCCGCGCGAGGGCGCCGACGAGGGTGGAGGCCAGCAGCATGCCGAGGACGTACCCGAAGGTCGCGCCGCCCGCGCCGGAAGCGCCGCCCGCGAACCACGGCACGCCGGCCATGCCGACCAGGGTGTAGAGGGCCAGCGAGAGGAAGCCGCGGCCGGCGCCCAGCGCGGTGCCCACGAGCAGCGCGGCGAAGGTCTGCCCGGTGATCGGGGCGGCCAGGCCGTCGACGTGGACGGCGATCTGCGCGGCCAGGCCGGTGAGCGCGGCTCCGCCGGCCACGAGCGCGATATCGCGGACGCGGCTCGCGGGCAGCAGGTCGGCGAGGACGGCGCCGGGGCGGAAGGGAACGGAAGCGGTGCTCATCGGGGACTCCGCGGGAGGTGGGGTCGACAGGGACGATCACCGACGTTAGTTCCGGGTCCGGGGCCGCATCAGGGCTGCCCGGGACAAAGCCGTACTCCCCGGTTTGGTGGGGAGTACACAAAGACCCCACTCCGCGCCCCGGGTGCAGTGATCCGCATCACGGGCAATGAACGACAACACGTCCGTTTTGCGCGGATGGGTGCTCTCCGGAGAGACTGTAGGGTCCCTCCAACTGTCGCGGAGCCCCCACCGCCGCGAGGCCTTAGAGAGTACGAGCACCCTTCATGCGCGACCTCCCGTCCGCCCCTCCCGGCACCACGGACGAGCTCCCACCCGAGCCCCTGAGCCACAGCCTCAAACAGCGCCACCTGACCATGCTGGGCCTCGGCGGCGTGATCGGCGCCGGGCTGTTCGTCGGCTCCGGCGCCGGCATCACCATCGCCGGTCCCGCGATCATCTGCTCGTACCTGCTCGCGGGCATCCTCGCGATGCTGGTGATGCGGGCGCTCGGGGAGATGTCGGCGGCGATGCCCGCCTCCGGCTCCTTCTCGGTCTACGCGGAGAAGGCGCTCGGCCGCTGGGCCGGTTTCTCGGCCGGCTGGCTGTACTGGTTCCTGCTGGTCGTGGTGCTGGCCGTGGAGGCGACCGCCGCGGCGAAGATCGCGAACGGCTGGCTGCCCTCGGTGGACCAGTGGGTCTGGGTGCTCGTCTTCATGGTGGTCTTCACCGTGAGCAACCTGGCCGCCGTGCGGAACTTCGGCGAGTTCGAGTTCTGGTTCGCGGCGCTCAAGGTCGGCGCGATCGTGCTGTTCCTGGTCCTCGGCGCGCTGGCCGTCTTCGGCCTGCTGCCGGACACGGATCCGGTCGGGATGGCCAACCTGACCGGCCAGGGCGGCTTCTTCCCGAACGGCGCGAGCGGTGTGGTCGCCGGCATGCTGGCCGTCGTCTTCGCCTTCGGCGGCCTGGAGGTCGTCACCATCGCGGCCGCCGAGTCGGACGACCCCGCCCGGTCCGTGTCCCGCGCGGTGCGCAGCGCCGTGTGGCGCATCCTCTTCTTCTACGTCGGCTCGATGCTGGTCATCGTGACCCTGCTGCCGTGGGACTCGCTGACGCCGGGCCAGAGCCCGTACGTGGCCGTCCTCGACTCGATCGGCATCGCGCACGCCGGCCAGATCATGGACGTCGTGATCTTCGTGGCCCTGCTGTCGGCGCTCAACGCGAACCTGTACGGGTCCTCGCGCATGGTGTTCTCGCTGGCGGAGCGGGGCGAGGCGCCGAAGTCCCTGCTGAAGGTGTCGGGCGGCGGGGTGCCGCGCCGGGCGGTCTTCGCGTCGGTGGCCTTCGGGTTCGTCTCGGTGGTGCTGAACCTGCTGTGGCCGGACACGATCTTCCTCTACATGCTCAACGCGGTCGGCGCGGTGCTGATCTTCGTGTGGGCCCTGATCGCGGTCTCGCAGCTGAAGCTGCGCAGGAAGATCGAGCGGGACATGCCGGAGCGGCTGACGCTGCCGATGTGGCTGTTCCCGTACGCGACGTGGGCGGCGCTGATCGGGATGGCCACGGTGCTGGTCCTGATGCTGTTCGACGATTCGGCGCGGCCGCAGTTGCTGTGGTCCTCGGGTGCCGCGGCCGCGGTGCTGCTGGTGGCATGGGTCCGCGAGCTCCGGGCCGCGAAGGCCTGACCACCGGCCGGTCCCCCGCGAAGGCCCCCGCGCACCCCGCGCGGGGGCCTTCGCGCGTCAGGTGCGCGAGGCGTCAGGTGCCAGGTGCATCAGGCCCCAGAGGCATCAGGTGCGCAGGTACGAGGCCCCGTTGACGTCGAGGACGGCGCCCGAGCTCCAGCGCGCCGCGGGCGAGGCCAGGTGGAGCACGGCGGCGGCGATCTCCTGCGGGGTTCCCACCCGGCCGAAGGGGCTCTGCGCCCGGATCCGCTCGCCTTCCTCCCCCTCCAGCCGGCCGGCGACCCGCTCGGTGGCGACGAAACCGGGTGCGACGGCGGCCACCGCGATGCCGTGCGGGGCGAGGGAGACGGCGAGGGACTGGCCCAGCGCGTGCAGCGCGGCCTTGGTGGCGCCGTAGGCGGGGTGGTCGGGCTCGCCCCGGAAGGCACCGCGCGAGCCGATGTTGACGATGCGCCCCTCGCGGCCGCCGTCGATCATGTGGCGGGCCGCGCAGTAGGCCAGGTTGGCGGCGCCGAAGAGGTTGACCGCGGCAGTGTGCTGCCAGGCGGCCTGCCAGTCGGCGTACGAGGTGGTGGGCAGCGGATGCGCGACCATCACGGCGGCATTGTTCACGAGGACGTCGATCCCGCCGAGCGCCTTCTGGGCCTCGGCGGCGAGGGCTTCCACGCGCGCCGGGTCGGCGAGGTCGCCGGCGACGAGGACGTGCCCCTCGCCCGGCAGCTCCGCGAGGGTCCGCTCGGCGTCGGGCCCGCGGACCGTGCAGTGCACCGCGACCCGGTCGCCCTGCTCGGCGAACGCCGTGGCGATCGCCCGTCCGATGCCCCGCGAGGCTCCGGTGACGAGCACGCCCCGGCCCGTCGCGGCCAATTCCCTTATTCCGTGGTCCATTCGGCCCTCCGTCGTGCGCTCCGGTCCGATGCGCCAGCGTACGGGGATGATCACACCCGGTCATCCGCCTGTCCGGATAACGGACACATAAGGTCCGGGGAGCGGACACGGGCGAGACTGGGGCACTCCCTCCCGTCCCACCGCACACCGGACAGGCACCTCCCCATGAGCCAGAGCACCCTGACCCCGCCCGAGCAAGAGGCCGCGAACCGGCCCGAAGCCGGATCGCCCCTCGGCAACGGACTCAAGCAGCGCCACCTTTCGATGATCGCCCTCGGCGGGGTCATCGGCGCGGGTCTCTTCGTCGGCTCCGGCGCCGGCATCGCGGCGGCCGGGCCCTCGATCGTGCTCGCGTACGCCGCTTCCGGGCTGCTCGTGATGTTCGTGATGCGGATGCTCGGCGAGATGTCCGCCGCGAACCCCGCCTCCGGCTCCTTCTCGGTGCACGCGGAGCGGGCCATCGGCCCGTGGGCCGGTTTCACCGCCGGCTGGATGTTCTGGACCCTGCTGTGCGTGGGCGTGGCCATCGAGGCCATCGGCGCGGCGCACATCATGACGGGCTGGTTCCCGGGCACCCCCTCGTGGATGTGGGTGCTGGTCTTCATGGCGATGTTCTGCGGCTCCAACCTGGCCGCCGTCTCCCACTTCGGCGAGTTCGAGTTCTGGTTCGCCGCCCTGAAGATCGGCGCGATCGGCCTCTTCCTGGGCCTGGGCGTGCTGGCCGTCCTCGGCATGCTGCCCGGCACCGGCTCCCCCGGCACCGCCAACCTGCTGCACGACGGCGGCTTCCTGCCCAATGGCGTGGACGGGCTGCTGGTCGGCCTGCTCGCCTCCGTGGTCGCGTACGGCGGTCTGGAGACGGTGACCATCGCGGCCGCCGAGTCCGACAACCCGGTCCGGGGCGTCGCCAAGGCCGTGAAGACCACCATGTGGCGGATCGCGATCGTCTACGTCGGCTCGATGCTGGTCATCGTCACGCTGCTGCCGTGGAACGACCCGGCGGTCACCACCGAGGGCCCGTACGCGGCCACCCTGGACCACCTGGGCATCCCGCACGCCGGGCAGGTCATGAACGTGGTCATCCTGATCGCCCTGCTGTCCGCGATGAACGCGAACATCTACGGCTCCTCCCGCATGGCCTACTCCCTGGTCGCCCGCGGCCAGGGCCCCAAGGCACTGGGCAAGCTCTCCGGCCGGGTGCCGCGCCGGGCGGTGCTGGCCTCCTCCGGTTTCGGCTTCGTCACCGTGCTGCTGTCGTACTGGTACCCGGACACCCTCTTCGCCTGGCTGCTGAACATGGTCGGCGGGGTCATCCTCGTGGTCTGGGGCTTCATCGCCGTCTCGCAGTTCGTGCTGCGGCGCCGCACGGAGCGCGAGGCCCCCGAGAAGCTGGTCGTGAAGATGTGGGGCTTCCCGTATCTGACCTGGGTCGCGCTGGCCGGGCTCGTCGGGGTCCTGGTCCTGATGGCGATGGGCGACGACACCCGGATCCAGCTCGTCTTCACCGGCGGCCTGACCGTGGCCCTGGCCGCCACCGGCTACGTCATCCAGCGCCGGGCGGCGGCGCGCGAAGCCGCGTAACCCCGCCGTACAGCCGTCCCGAAGGCCGGGCTCATGCGATCGCATGGGCCCGGCCTTCGGCGTTGTGGAGGTCCGGTCAAGTGAGGTGACCCTTATGAGAACTGAGGAATAGATACTGCTAGCGTGCAGTTGCGCATTGATTGCAATAAGCAGTTGGCACGCCGAGGGGACCGGATACACGCATGGCCATTTACACGCTTCCTGAGCTTCCTTACGACTACGCGGCTCTCGAACCGGTGATCAACCCGCAGATCATCGAGCTGCACCACGACAAGCACCACGCGGCCTACGTCACGGGCGCCAACAACACGCTGGAGCAGCTGGCGGAGGCGCGCGACAAGGAGAACTGGGGTGCGCTGAACGGCCTGGAGAAGAACCTGGCCTTCCACCTCTCCGGCCACATCCTGCACAGCATCTACTGGCACAACATGGCCAGCCCGAAGACCGGCGAGGGCGGCGGCGAGCCCACCGCGGCCGACGGCCTGGGCGAGCTGGCCGACGCGATCACCGAATCCTTCGGCTCCTTCGCGAAGTTCAGGAAGCAGCTGACCTTCGCGTCCTCCGCGACCCAGGGCTCCGGCTGGGGCGTGCTCGCGTACGAGCCCGTCAGCGGCCGCCTGATCGTCGAGCAGATCTACGACCACCAGGGCAACGTCGGCGTGGCCAGCACCCCGGTCCTCGTGTTCGACGCCTGGGAGCACGCCTTCTACCTTCAGTACAAGAACCAGAAGGTGGACTTCATCGAGGCGATGTGGAACGTCGTCAACTGGCAGGACGTGGCCAAGCGCTACGCAGACGCCAAGGCGAACACCCCGCTGCTGATCCCCGTCAAGGGCTGATCAGCGCCACCCAGCCCGTCCGCCTCGTGATCGTCTTCTCAACCTTCACTCGCGGGCGTGTCCACCAGAAGGCCCCCGTGAGGACGTGACTCGCGGGGGCCTTCTGCGCTTCCCGCGCCGGCCGCCTGGTCGACCAGTCCGTCCACCTCCCCGACCACCGTGAACTCCCGCGCCAGCCCGGTCTCGTGGAGCCGGGCGAACGGGGTGAAGGGGACGCCGAACTCCGACTCGCCCCGGTCGAAGTTCCAGCTCTTGTGCACCTGGAACCGGTAGTCGCTCACCACGGAGCCGTCCTCGTGGACCCGTACCGTGCCGCTGATCCGGTACTGGGCCCCGCGCAGCGCCAGCCACCAGTCCGCGCTGCCTCCCTCGCGGGCGCGCCGGCTGATCAGCACCCCGCGCCAGCCGCTGTCCGCCGCGTACGCGCCGGGCTCGCCGAGCGCCCGCGCGTCCCGGCGCCACTCGGCCAGGCGCCGGTCCACGTCCTGCCGTACGGCGGGCACGGCGAGCAGGGCCCGCGCGTCGACCCGGTACGGGCGGCCCGTGCCGCGGAGGTAGTGGCGCAGGGTGCCGGCGGCCTGGTGGACCCCGAGGGCCGTCCACAGCGGGGGCACCACGACGCAAGCTGCCCGCAGCACCCGGTCTCGGGGGCGTGCGGGCAGGGCGGCGTGCGCGGCGTTGCCGTTCGGTATCGCGGGCTCCGCCCGGCCGCCGCTGCGGCCGAGCGGTTCCCCGCGCGTACTGTCGTGCGTCGAGCTGGTCCCCATAGGGGGACGTTAAGGGAGGAAGGGGACGCCCGCCTCCCGGGAGCCGCGACTAGTCGAAGATCGGGCCCTGCGTGCGGGTGCGCTTGATCTCGTAGAAGCCCGGGGTGGAGGCGACGAGCAGGGTGCCGTCCCAGAGGCGGGCCGCGGCCTCGCCGCGCGGGGCGGGGGTGACGACCGGGCCGAAGAAGGCGACCTCTTCGCCGTCGGCGCCGGGCACGGAGATGACCGGGGTGCCGACCTCCTGGCCGACGCGGTTGATGCCGTCGTTGTGGGAGTCGCGCAGGACCTCGTCGTACTCGTCGGAGTCCGCGTAGTGGAGCAGCTCGGCGGGCAGGCCCACCTCGTTCAGGGCCTCGGCGATGGCCTCGCGGGTCGGGCCCGTTCCCCCGTTGTGGAAGCGGGTGCCCAGCGCGGTGTAGAGCTTGCCGGTCACCTCGTCGCCGAACTTCTGCTGGGCGGCGACGACCACGCGCACGGGAGCCCAGCCCTTGGGGCCGAGCAGCTCGCGGTACTGCTCGGGCAGTTCGTCGAGCTTGTTCTCGTTGAGGACCGCGAGGCTCATCACGTGCCAGCGGACCTCTACGTCACGGACCTTCTCGACCTCCAGCATCCAGCGGGACGTCATCCAGGCCCAGGGGCAGAGCGGGTCGAACCAGAAGTCGACGGCGGTCTTCTCGCGCACCTGGGTGTCAGCCATGTCTCTCCTCAGATCGGAACGTTCCTCCCTGCCCAACCGCTCCGACCGCACACGCATTCCCCCGTGGGAGGATTCGGTCAGGTATCGCGATCACGCACGAAGGAGTGCACGTGCCCGGAGAGAATCTGTCCCGTGACGAGGCCCGCGAGCGGGCCGAGCTGCTGTCCGTCGACGGGTACGAGGTGGTCCTCGACCTGAGGTCCGCGGTGGACGAGGCCGAACCGGCCGACGGCCCCAGGACCTTCCGCTCGGTGACCACCGTCCGCTTCCGCGCCGCCGCTCCGGGGGCATCGAGCTTCGCGGACCTCATCGCGCCCGCGGTGAACAGCGTGAGCCTCAACGGGCGCGAGCTGGACCCGGCCGTCGTCTTCGACGGCGCGCGGATCGCCCTGGACGACCTGGCCTCCGAGAACGTGCTCGTGGTCGACGCCGACTGCGCGTACAGCCGGACCGGCGAGGGCATGCACCGCTTCGTGGACCCGGAGGACGGCGAGGTCTACCTCTACACCCAGTACGAACCGGCCGACGCCCGGCGGGTGTACGCGAACTTCGAGCAGCCCGACCTCAAGGCCCCGTACCGCTTCGAGGTGACGGCGCCCGAGGGCTGGCAGGTCTGGAGCAACGGGGTCGAGGAGTCCCGCGAGGGGCAGACCCGGCGGTTCGCCGAGACCGCGCCGATCTCCACGTACATCACCTGCGTGGTGGCGGGGCCGTACCACTACGTCACGGACTCCTACACGCGCGGGGACCTGACGATCCCGCTCGGCGCGATCTGCCGCAAGGGGCTGGCGAAGCACTTCGACGCGGACGAGGTGTTCCTCGTCACGAAGCAGGGCTTCGATCTCTTCCACGAGATCTTCGACTACCCGTACCCCTTCGGGAAGTACGACCAGGCCTTCGTGCCGGAGTACAACCTGGGCGCGATGGAGAACCCGGGGATGGTGACCTTCCGGGAGGAGTACATCTTCCGCGGGAAGGTCACGCAGGCCTCGTACGAGCGGCGCGCGAACACGATCCTGCACGAGATGGCGCACATGTGGTTCGGCGACCTGGTCACCATGAAGTGGTGGGACGACCTGTGGCTGAAGGAGTCCTTCGCGGACTTCATGGGCTCCTTCGCACTGGTCGAGGCCACCCGCTTCGACCAGGCGTGGGTCACCTTCGCCAACAGCCGCAAGGCGTGGGCCTACCGGGCCGACCAGCTGCCGTCCACCCACCCGATCACGGCCGACATCCGTGACCTGGAGGACGCCAAGCTGAACTTCGACGGCATCACCTACGCCAAGGGCGCGGCGGTGCTCAAGCAGCTCGTGGCCTACGTGGGCCGGGACGCCTTCCTGGAGGGCGCGCGGCGCTACTTCAAGGCGAACGCCTACGGGAACACCACCCTGGACGACCTGCTGTCGGTACTCGCGGACGTCTCCGGCCGGGACATGGCCGAATGGTCGCGGGCCTGGCTGCAGACGGCCGGCGTGAACGCGCTGACCCCGGTGGTGACCTGCGACGCGGGCGGCCGGGTGACCGAGCTGGCGGTGGTCCAGGACGGCGCCGAGCTGCGCCCGCACCGGGTCGCGGTGGGCCTGTACCGGCTGGACCCGGACGGCGCGCTGGTGCGCTACGCACGGGCCGAGGCGGACGTCGCGGGGGCCCGGACGGTCGTCGGCGAGCTGGCGGGGCAGGAGAAGCCCGCCCTGGTGCTCGTCAACGACGAGGACCTGACCTACTGCAAGATCCGCTTCGACGAGTCGTCGCTGGCCACGCTGCGCTCGCACCTGGGCTCGGTGGCGGACCCGCTCAGCCGCGCGCTGTGCTGGTCGGCGCTGTGGAACCTGACGCGTGACGGGCTGATGCCGGCGCGGGACTTCGTCTCGCTCGTACTGGCCCACGCGGGCCGGGAGACGGACGTCGGCGTCCTGCAGATGCTGCACGCGCAGGCCCTGACCGCGGTCAACCACTACGCGGCGCCCGACTGGCGGGAGCAGGGCGGCAAGGTGCTGGCGGCGTGCGCGCTGCAGGAACTGCGGTTCGCCGAGCCGGGGTCGGAGCACCAGCTCACCTGGGCCCGCTTCTTCGCGGCGGGTGCGGCGACCGAGGGCGACTTCCAGCTGCTGCTGGGGCTGCTGGAGGGATCGGCGCGGATCGACGGGCTGGAGGTGGACCAGGAGCTGCGCTGGGACTTCCTGCTGCCGCTGGCCGCGCACGGGGCGATCGGCGAGGAGGTCCTCGCGGCGGAACTGGCGCGGGACGACACGGCGTCGGGCAAGCGGCACCAGGTGCGGTGCATGGCGGCGCGGCCGTCCGCGGCGGTCAAGGACCAGGCGTGGGCCGCGGTGGTGGAGTCGGACACGCTGTCGAACGCGTTGGTCGAGGCGACGATCGCGGGGATGCAGCAGTCTTCGCAGCGGGGGCTGCTGGCGCCTTACGCGGAGCCCTACTTCGCCGTGATCGAGCGGATCTGGGCCGACCGGTCGATCCAGATCGGCATGGACGTGGTGCGGGGGCTGTACCCGTCCCTCCAGGACTCCCAGGAGACGCTGGACGCGACTGACGCGTGGCTGTCGGCGCACGAGTCGGCTGCGCCGGCGCTGCGACGGCTCGTCCTGGAGTCCCGTGACGACCTGGCGCGGGCGCTGCGCGCGCAGGCCTGCGACGTGGCGGCGGGCTAGCCCTGCGGGGCTGTCCCCTACCCGCCCTTCCACCGTTCCCTGGGGCTCCGCCCCAGACCCCGCGCCTCAAACGCCGGCGGGGCTGGATTTTCCAGCCCGCCGGCGTTTGCGTCCCAGGAAATCGGGGGTGCGCCGCGCAGCCCATCGGCAGTCGAACGTCCGTACTTTAGCCCCGTCTTGTCCCGATTTGCCGACGGATGTGTAACAGGGGTTAGCGAGGCCATGGCCTGAGGGAATCTCAGCGTCATGAACCACAACGCACCCCTCCCCCTCGCCCACCTCACCGACAACCGCCCCCGCGTGCTGTCGCTGGCCCAGCTCCGCGAGCACGGGGTCTCCGCCTCCGACGCCGCCGAGCGGTCCTGGCAGCAGATCCTGCCGGGGGTGTTCCTGCTCCACGCCGGTACCGCGACGAGCGAGGAGCGGCTGCACGCGGCGCTCCTCTACGCCGGACGCCGCGGGGACGAGGTCATGATCACCGGGCTGGCCGCCCTCGCGCTGTACCGGTTCTCCTCCGCCCCCGCCCTGCTCGGCCTCCCCCAGATCGACGTGCTCGTCCCGAACACCCGTCGGCTGCGCTCCGCCGGACAGGTCCGCATCGTCCGGACGCACACCCCGCCCCGGCCGGTGGAGGTCACGGGCCTGCCCGTCGCCCCCGTGGCCCGCGCCGTCGCCGACGCCGTCGCCCACCTCTCCGACGCCGGTACGGTCCGCCGCCTGCTCAGCGAAGCCGTCCGCGGCGGGCACTGCGAACCGGCCGCCGTGGTGCGGGAGCTGACGGTGGCCCGGCTGCTGAACCGCCCGCACGTGGTGGACGCCGTCGAGTCGCTGCTCGCCGAGGGCCGGGCCATCGCCGAGGACCGGCTGTACCAGCTCGTACGGGGCTACGAGCTCCCCGAGCCCGTCTGGAACGTGGACCTGCGGCTGCCCGGCGGCCCGCACCTGGGCGGGGTCGACGCGTACTGGCCGGAGCAGGCGGTGGCCGTGGAGATCGACACCCGGGCCCCGCGCCAGGGCGAGGACGAGGCGTGGTCGGAGTCCGTCCGCAAGCGGGAGACCCTGGAGCGGTGCGGAATCACCGTCCTACACATCACCCCGCGCAAGCTCCGCGACTGGCCCGAGCAGCAGGCGGCGGTCGTACGGACCGCCCTGACGGCGTCCGACGACCGCGAGCCCGCCGCCTACCTCGTCGTCCTGCCCAGGTGAGGGCCCTACCCCGCAGGCTGCCAAGGCGGCGCGGGCAGCGCCGGATTGGCCGGCGAGTACTCCGGGGCGCTCCACAGCAGCCGCCCCGGGTGCAGGCTCTGAACCACCGACTCGATCCGGAAGCGGACCCGCCGCTCCCCGCCCGCCCCGAACTCGGGCTCCGCCCGCCCGCTGAGCTGGAGCAGCGCCCCGCTCTCCCAGTCCGGGAACAGCAGCCCGGCCCGCGGGTCCGCGAGCAGGTTCCCCAGGGTCAGGAACATCGCGTTGCCCGCGTAGTCCGGCCAGGCCAGTTCCGTCGGGGACAGCACCTCGACGAAGCCCGGCATTCCGCCCCGGTGGCTCGCGTCGGCCCCGTCCGCCCCCGCGGAGGTGGCGACGAAGAAGGTGTCGGCGGCGCGGACGGCCCGTTCCTGGTCGGGGGTGAGCGCGTCCCCGCGCCGCACGACACCGGCTCCTTCGGCGACGAGCTGGACAGGCTGCCGCTTCTGGAGGTACTTGGGACAGTTGGCGAAGACCCGCTCGGCCGCCAGCGCGAACCCGCCGGCGGTCACCTCCAGGGTTCCGCCCAGCCGCATCCGGCGCCGGGTGCGCGGGTCGAGGGAGATGGTCCCGACCCGGGTGCCGGCGGTGGCGAGCGCCTCGGCCAGCGGATCGCCCTCGGGGATCCCTCCCCTGACCGTGATCCGGTCCGGCCCGGTGGCCCGTACGAAGCCGGGGGCGCCGGTCAGCAGTGAGGCCCAGAGCAGGCCTCCGGGATCGGCCGCGCCGACGACGAGGTGCGGCTGCAGCCCCAGGAAGGCCGCCGCGACGTCCTTGATGTGCGGGGTGATGGACTGGCCGACGTGCACGGCGTGCTCCCGGACGCCGACCCGCTCCTGGACGGCCAGCGAGCCCCAGTGATACCCGGACATTAGAAGAACCCGCAGGTCGGGGCCCCTGTGGTGGGAGCCTCGGCGCCTTCGGCGCCGCTCGGCACGGAGATCTCCAGACGGGTCCCGTCGAGGTCGTGGAAGAAGATGCCGCCGGAGGCGGCCCCCTCGCCGTGGGGGACGACCCCTTCGTAGGCGAAATCGACGCCCAGGCCGCGCAGCCGCTCCTCGTACTCCCTGACCTCCTCGACGGCGTCCGCGGAGAGCGCGAGGTGGTGCAGTCCGGCCGCGCCGGGCGCGTAGGCCCCCTCGGCCTGCTGCCACAAGGTCAGCACGAGCTCGCCGTCCTGGCCGAGGAAGGCGAAGCGCCGGTCCTCTTCCTTGCCCTCGCCGAGCAGCTCGAAGCCGAGGCCGTCGCGGTAGAAGACCAGCGACCGGGCGAGATCCGTGACGTTCAGGCCCACGTGGCCGGTGCGCAGCTTGCTGATGACGGTCGTCACAACGGTTCCTTCCCCAGAACTACCCAAATTCCTAACCTTCTAAATCGAGATTAATGGTTAGAACCAGGGGAGTCAACCGCTCACGTACTCTTGAGGGGTTAGTGCCACGAGGAGGCGGACATGACGACGGCGGACCCACGACCCCTGACCGGGGAACCGGTGGCCCTGGACCTGGTCAACACCCGATGGGTCCAGGACGGCGAAGGCGTCGACCTCTTCGCAGGGGCCTTCGGGCTCACCCGCGTCGAAGGGCTCGCCCTCTGGCTGGAGAGCACGGGGCTGGCCGGCCGCTTCCGCGCCGACGCCGCGACCCTGGTCCACCTGCTCACCGCCCGCGAGGCACTGGCCCGCGCGGTCGCGGACCCGGCGGACGAGAGCGCCCGCACCCTGGTCGACGCCGTCCTGGAGCACGGGCGGATCCGGGCGACCCTGACCGCCGAAGGGCCGGGCGAGCGGACCGAGTTCGACGATCCGACCTGGGGTCCGGCCTGGACGGCCGCCCGCGACTACCTGGAGCTGCTGGGCTCCGACCCCGGGCGGATCCGCAAGTGCGCCTCCGAGACCTGCGTGCTGCGCTTCCACGACACCTCGCGCAACGGCACCCGGCGCTGGTGCTCGATGTCGGCCTGCGGAAACCGGGCGAAAGCATCCCGCCACTACGCGCGCACGCGCGAGCGCTGAATGCCGGGAAGTTGTCACACCTGATCTGAGACGGGGACCGGCATCACCCCTGACGCACGGTCGGGAAGTCTACAAATCCATGTTCCACCCCGAAGGTTCGCACCGGTTCGCTCCGGTACGGGCCTTCTGGCGTATGCCCCGAGATGGCGGGAGTCCGCCATGGCAGGTATCGGTCCGTGACAACTCTCCCCAAAGAGCTGTCACTTAGGCGAGGCTGACCGGTCATCCGGCACCGAAATCCGGACCGTACCTTTCACTTAGCCAGGGATGCTGATGACCCTCGACTCCCCCGCTCGTTCCAAAGACGGCGCCATACCCGCGACCCGACGCGCCGCGCGCGTCGCGGCCGCGGCCGGCCTGGTGGCCGCCCTCGCGGCCACCGGTGCCATGCCCGTCTTCGCGGCGACCGGCACGAATACCCCCGCGCCCAGCCCCGCGGTGAAGTCGGCCGACCAGAAGCTCGGCTCGGCCGACGCCGAACTGCTCCAGGAAGCCAAGACCAAGGGCGAGAAGACCGTCACGGTCATGGTCGCGACGGCCCCCGGCGAGACCCAGCAGGTGGCCAAGCAGCTCGACGACGTCCAGGGCGCCTCGGTGGGCCAGACGTACGACAAGCTCGGCTACGTGCGCGCCACGCTGCCGACCGACAAGGCGGAGGCCGCGCTGAAGGCGGCCGCCAAGCTGTCCTCCGTGCACGGCATCGACCTGCGGCACGAGATCCAGCTCCCGGACCCCCGTCCGGACGCGGACCGCGAGACGGGGACGGTGAAGCGGACCGCCGCCGAGACCTACCCCGGGCCGGGCAAGAACACCCCGGCGAAGAACCCGTACAACCCGTCCTTCGAGACCGGTGCGCTGGACTTCCTCAAGAGCAACCCGAAGGCCGACGGCCGCGGTGTGACCATCGGCATCATGGACTCGGGCGTCGACCTCGGCCACCCGGCGCTCCAGAAGACCACCACCGGCGAGCGCAAGATCGTCGACTGGGTCACCGCGACCGACCCGATCACCGACAGCGACGCCACCTGGCGGGCGCAGATCACCCCGGTCGCCGGTGGCACCTTCACCGCGGGCGGCGGCAGCTGGAAGGCTCCGGAGGGCTCCTTCCAGTGGAGCCGTTTCACCGAGTCGATCACCGCCAACGGTGACATGAAGGGCGACGTCAACCGGGACGGGGACACCACCGACCGGTTCGGCCTGCTCTACGACCCGGTCGCCGGGACCGTCCGCGTCGACACCGACCAGGACAACGACTTCACGAACAACGAGCCGATGAAGCCGTACAAGGACGGCTACCAGATCGGCTACTTCGGCACGGACAACCCGGCGACCGAGGTCGCCGAGCGCATCCCGTTCGTGATCGAGATCCGCAAGGACGTCCCGATGGACCCGCTGGGCGGTGACTGGGTCGGCAAGAAGGCCGACTTCGTCAACGTCGGCATCATCGAGTCCGAGCACGGCACGCACGTCGCGGGCATCACCGCCGCCAACGGCCTGTTCGGCGGCGCGATGAACGGCGAGGCGCCCGGCGCCAAGCTCGTCTCCTCGCGCGCCTGCTCCTGGTCCGGCGGCTGCACCAACATCGCGCTGACCGAGGGCATGATCGACCTCGTCGTCAACCGCGGCGTGGACATCGTCAACATGTCGATCGGCGGCCTGCCGGCCCTGAACGACGGCAACAACGCGCGCTCCGAGCTCTACAAGAACCTCATCGACACCTACGGTGTCCAGCTCGTCATCTCGGCGGGCAACGAGGGCCCCGGCATCAACACCATCGGCGACCCCGGTCTCGCGGACAAGGTCATCTCCGTGGGTGCGGCGGTCTCCAAGGAGACCTGGGCGGCCAACTACGGCTCCGGCGTGGCCAAGAAGTACAACATGTTCCCCTTCTCCTCGCGCGGTCCGCGTGAGGACGGCGGCTTCACGCCGACGATCACCGCCCCCGGCGCGTCGATCAACACCATCCAGACCTGGCTGCCCGGTGCACCGGTGAAGGAGGCCGGCTACACCCTGCCGGCCGGTTACGGCATGCTCCAGGGCACCTCGATGTCCTCGCCGCAGGCGGCGGGCGCCAGCGCCCTGCTGATCTCGGCCGCCAAGCAGCACAAGATCGCCCTCACCCCGGCGAACCTGCGCATCGCGCTCACCAGCAGCGCGAAGAAGATCGCGGACGTTCCGGCGCACGCCCAGGGCGCGGGCCTGATCAACATCCCCGGCGCGTGGGAGTCCATCCAGCGCGGCGCGAAGGCCAACGAGTTCACCGTCAAGGCGCCGGTCGACACCGCGATCGACCAGTTCCTGAAGACCCCGGGCTTCGGCACCGGCGTCTACGACCGTGAGGGCGGCCTGAAGGTCGGCCAGAAGAAGGTCTACGACGTCGTCGTCACCCGCACCACGGGCGTCAAGTACGGCACCCCGCACGAGCTGAGCTGGCGCAACAACGACGGCACGTTCAAGGTCATCGGCGGCTACGACTACGTCACCCTGCCCCTGAACAAGCCGGTCACCATCAAGGTCGAGGCCAAGGCCACGACGGCCGGCGTCCACAGCGGCATCCTGCAGCTCGACGACCCCTTCACCGAGGGCATCGACAAGCAGATCCTCTCCACGGTCGTCGTCTCGACCCCGCTGGCGAAGCCCTCGTTCAGCTACTCGGACACCTCCTCCGTGCAGCGCAACAGCCACAAGTCGTACTTCGTGACCGTCCCGGCGGGCGCGAAGACCCTCGAGGTCGCCCTCGGCGGTCTGAACGCGGGCAGCCAGACGCGCTTCATCTCGATCCACCCGTACGGCGTGGGCGTCGAGGACAGCGCGACGACCCAGTGCTACCCGAACTACGACAACCCGGCCAACCAGTGCCGCCCCGACCTGCGTTCGTACCCGAACCCGCAGCCGGGCGTCTGGGAGATCGAGGTCGAGTCGCGTCGTACGTCGCCGCTGCTCGACAACCCGTACAAGCTGGACGTCTCCGTGCTCGGCGCGGCCTTCGACCCCGCGGTCAAGGTCCTGCCCGAGGTCAAGCTGGGCACCCCGGCGCCGGTCCAGTGGACGGTGAAGAACGACGGGGCCGCCATCACGGGCGGCAAGCTCCAGGGTGGTTCGCTCGGCTCCGCGAAGGTCGCCAAGCCGACCATCGCCGCCGGTGAGACCCACACCACCGAGGTCACGATCGGCGAGGGCGTCTCCCGCCTCGACATCGCGATCGGCAACGTCTCCGACGCCGCCGCCGACCTCGACCTGGACGTGTACAAGGACGGCGTCAAGGTCGGCACCTCCGCCGACGGCGACTCCGAGGAGGCCGTGAGCCTCGTCAACCCGGCCGCGGGCACCTACACCATCGAGGTGTTCGGCTACGCGATCCCGTCCGGCTCCACCACGTACGACTACCGCGACGTCTACTACTCGGCCGCCCTGGGCACCGTCCAGGTCGACGAGGCCGCCGCGGTCAACCTCGCCAACGGTGCCTCGGCAACCGTCTCCGCGAACGTGCTGGTCAACAGCGCCGCTCCGGAAGGCCGCCAGTTCTTCGGCGAAGTCAAGCTGCTCAACGCCCGCGGCACCGCCGCCGGCACCGGCAGCGTGCAGATCGAGAAGGTCCTGCCGTAACCCGGTAGGAGCCTGAACACAGCGGGGGCGGTGCTCGTCAGAGCACCGCCCCCGCCTGTTTCCCCGCCGGTTCCCCCTCCGGCTTCCCCCTCGGGTGCGGGCTACTTCCCCAGCGAGCCCAGGTCCTGCGCGTACGTGCCCACCGCGTGGGCGATCACGTCCAGGTTGGTGTCGAAGGCCTTCAGGTCGATGTTCTTCAGGTTGTCCCCGGCCCCGTGGTAGTTCGGGTCGTACGGGGCCCCGGCCGTGCCGCCGTACCGCGCGGCCTGCTCCGGCGTCTTGATGCCCTCGGCGCCGGTGAAGGTGCCGCCGGCCGGGATGCCGTTCGCGATGAAGGGGCCGTAGTCGGAGCGGCCGTCGAAGTCGCTGCCCTCGTGCGGCTTGCCCTTCTTGTCGAGGAAGCCGTTGATCAGCGCCTCGATCTGCGCGGAGCCGGCCGGGCCCGCGCCCTCGCCCGTCTTGTCCGAGTCGTCGCCGTCGTAGACGAACTGCACCGGGTTCGGCGAGGCGATCATGTCGAAGTTCAGGTACAGGGCGATGTCCTTCTTCTGCCGCTCCGACAGCTGCGCGACGTAGTGCTCGGAGCCCAGCAGGCCGAGCTCCTCCGCCGACCACCAGGCGAAGCGGACCTTGTTGGCGGTCTGCTTGCCCTTGCCCTTCTTGTTGGCGCCCTCGTCCGCGAGCTTGAGGGCCACCTCCAGCAGACCGGCCGAGCCGGACCCGTTGTCGTTGATGCCCGGGCCCTCGGGGACCGAGTCCAGGTGGGCGCCGACGGTGACCACGCGGTCCGCGCGGCCGCCGCGGGTCTCGGCGATCACGTTGCGCGTGGTCTTCTTCACGTGCTCCTGGTCGAGCTCCAGCCGCACGCTCACCTCCCCCTTGGCGGCGGCCGCGGTCAGCGCCTCCCCGTCGGCGAGGGTGATGCCGGCGCTCGGGATGATCCCCTCGGCGGGCGAGGAGAAGCTGCCGCGGACCGGGGTGGTCCCGCTGTGGTTGTAGACGATCACGCCGATCGCGCCCGCCGCGGCGGCGGCCCGCTGCTTCTCGACGAAGGTGCAGGTGCCTCGCTTGACCAGGGCGATCTTCCCGGTGAAGGCGCCGGCCTGGTAGTCGGCGGCGTCGCAGCCGGGGCTCTCGTCGACCCGGGCGAGGGCGAGCGCGGCGGTCAGGCCGCCGGCCGGGGTGGACTTGGTGAAGGTGAAGGCGGCGGTGGCCAGCTCACGGGACTCCGCGCCGAGGACGGTGGTCTTCTCCGTCCTCGTGTGCGCCTCGTGGATGTCGAAGTCCTGGTACGAGACCTGGTACCCGGCCTTCTTCAGCGTGTCGTGGACGTAGGCGGCGGAGGCCGCGTGGCCGGGCGTGCCGGCGGCGCGGTTGCCGCCGTTGGCGTCGGCGATCTGCTGGAACTTCGCCAGGTGGCGGTAGGCGCCGCGGGCGGTGACCTCCTCCACCAGCTCCTTGGCCAGCCGGCCCTCGCGCGGGTGGGCGGCCGCCGGGGTGGCGGCGAGCAGGACGGGTGCGGCGACGGCGGCGGCCGCGAGGGCGGCGAGCGCCGGTATGGACCGGCGGCGGTGGCGGATGGCACGCACGGTGAATCTCCCCGAGTTCGGATGACGGAACGCCCGTCCGGATTTCGGACGCGACAGACGGGACCGTAATCGGCCGCGACCAGGCGAAACGCCCACCGGGCGGCGGTGCAACACGGCCGCCACGGAGTTGTCACGGGGGTTCACACGGAGAACACCGTCCGCTCCTCGGACAATGGATTGGACAAGGCTCGTGGGGTCGAACGCATGATGGCTTCACGCGCGCCCGCGTCGTACGTACCAAGAGGAGTCACCGTGAGGGTCGGAATCGTCGGAGCCACCGGACAGGTCGGCGGAGTCATGCGCGGCATCCTGGCCGAGCGCAAGTTCCCGGTGGACGAGCTGCGGCTGTTCGCCTCGGCCCGTTCGGCCGGCTCCACCCTCGAATGGGAGGGCCGCGAGATCACCATCGAGGACGCCTCCACGGCCGACTACTCCGGCCTGGACATCGTGCTCTTCTCCGCGGGCGGCGCCACCTCCAAGGCCCTCGCCGAGAAGGTCGCCTCCCAGGGCGCCGTCGTGATCGACAACTCCTCCGCCTGGCGCCGCGACCCCGAGGTCCCCCTCGTGGTCTCCGAGGTCAACCCGCACGCGATCCGGAACCGCCCCAAGGGCATCATCGCGAACCCGAACTGCACCACGATGGCCGCGATGCCGGTGCTGCGCCCGCTGCACGACGAGGCCGGTCTGACCGCGCTGATCGCCACCACCTACCAGGCCGTGTCCGGCTCGGGCCTGGCGGGCGTCGCCGAGCTCAAGGGCCAGGCCTGCGCGGTCTCCGAGGCCGCCGACCAGCTGACCTTCGACGGCGACGCGGTGGAGTTCCCCGAGCCCGCCGTCTACAAGCGTCCGATCGCCTACAACGTGATCCCCCTCGCGGGCTCGATCGTCGACGACGGCTCCTTCGAGACCGACGAGGAGCAGAAGCTCCGCAACGAGTCCCGCAAGATCCTGGAGATCCCGGAGCTCAAGGTCTCGGGCACCTGCGTGCGCGTGCCGGTCTTCGCCGGCCACTCCCTCCAGGTCAACGTCCGCTTCACCCGTCCGCTGAGCGTCGAGCGCGCCTACGAGCTGCTGAAGGACGCCCCGGGCGTCGAGCTCTCGGAGATCCCGACCCCGCTGCAGGCCGCCGGCAAGGACGCCTCGTACGTGGGCCGCATCCGCGTCGACGAGACCACCGAGAACGGCCTCGCGCTGTTCCTCTCCAACGACAACCTCCGCAAGGGCGCCGCGCTGAACGCGGTCCAGATCGCGGAGCTGGTCGCGGAGGAGCTGCGCGGCTGATCCCGCGCGCACGGCTCGTACGGCCGGAGGGCGGCACCGTGACGGTGCCGCCCTTCGGCGTTCCGCCCGTCGGCGGTCCCGGCTACACCCTGCGGACCTCGAAGAGGTAGCAGCCGTACTCGGCCGCGCGGACGTGGACGAGCGCGGTCCGCGGGTCCTCGAAGGCCTCCGTCAGCGCGCGCCCGATCACCGCGTCCGGGTCCTCGGCGAGGTCGAGCACCCGTCCGCCGAGGATGTGGCCCGCCGCGTCGTAGCGGCGGGCCGTGCGCAGGGCGCCGGGGTGGGCGAAGGGGAGGCCGGTCTCCGGCGCCGGTCCGCCGCAGTCTGCGGCGTGGATGAAGACCGGGCCCTGCTCGTCGTAGGCCCCCGGGTCGACGCCGGTCGCGGCGGCCCAGCGGCGCAGCGGGGCGTACACGACGAGGGCGATCCGCTCGCCGGGGGCGCTGCGGCGCAGGCAGCAGCGCAGCGGGGCGCCGCCCTCCGGGTCCTCGTAGGGCGTGCAGGGCCGTCCGGCGTCGTCGAGGGTGCGCAGGAGCGCGAGGACGGGTGGGGCGATGGCGAGCGCGGTGTGGGTGGTCATGGGGTCCAGGGTGCTGCCGGCGGACCGGTCGGAGCTGGCGGAAATCGGACGTCGAGTTTCGCCCGTGGATTACTCCGGCCCAGTGGCCCGGCCCGCGTGGAAGGATGGGCCGGAACGTCACCATCGAAGGAGATGACCGCGTGCCAGGCACGAATCTGACCCGTGAAGAGGCTCAGCAGCGCGCGAAGCTGCTCAGTGTCGACTCGTACGAGATCGAACTCGATCTCAGCGGCGCGCAGGAGGGTGGCACCTACCCCTCCGTGACCACCGTGCGCTTCCAGTCCGCCGAGGCCGGCGCCGAGACCTTCATCGACCTGGTCGCTCCGGCCGTGCACGAGGTCGTCCTCAACGGCAAGTCCCTCGACGTGGCGGCCGTCTTCCGGGATTCCCGGATCGCGCTCGCGCACCTGGCCGCCGGGGCCAACGAGCTCCGCGTCGTCGCCGACTGCGCGTACACGAACACCGGTGAGGGTCTGCACCGCTTCGTCGACCCGGTCGACGAGCAGGCGTACCTGTACACCCAGTTCGAGGTGCCGGACGCGCGCCGCGTGTTCGCGAGCTTCGAGCAGCCCGACCTGAAGGCGACGTTCCGGTTCACCGTGACGGCCCCCGCGGGCTGGACGGTCATCTCGAACTCCCCGACACCGGATGCTCCCGCCGACAACGTCTGGCGCTTCGAGCCCACCCCGCGCATCTCCACGTACATCACGGCCCTGATCGTGGGCCCGTACCACGCGGTGCACAGCTCCTACGAGGGCGCGGACGGGCAGTCCGTCCCGCTCGGCATCTACTGCCGTCCCTCGCTCGCCGAGTTCCTCGACGCCGACGAGATCTTCGACGTGACCCGGCAGGGCTTCACCTGGTTCCAGGAGAAGTTCGCGTACGACTACCCGTTCGCGAAGTACGACCAGCTCTTCGTGCCGGAGTTCAACGCGGGCGCGATGGAGAACGCGGGCGCGGTCACCATCCGCGACCAGTACGTCTTCCGCTCGAAGGTGACGGACGCGGCGTACGAGACGCGCGCCGAGACGATCCTGCACGAGCTCGCGCACATGTGGTTCGGCGACCTCGTCACCATGGAGTGGTGGAACGACCTGTGGCTGAACGAGTCGTTCGCCACCTACACCTCCATCGCCTGCCAGGCGTACGCGGAGGGCTCGAAGTGGCCGCACGCCTGGACCTCCTTCGCCAACTCCATGAAGACCTGGGCGTACCGGCAGGACCAGCTGCCCTCCACGCACCCGATCATGGCCGACATCCGTGACCTGGACGACGTCCTGGTCAACTTCGACGGCATCACGTACGCCAAGGGCGCCTCGGTCCTCAAGCAGCTCGTGGCCTACGTCGGCCAGGACGCCTTCTTCAAGGGTGTGCAGGCGTACTTCAAGGCGCACGCCTTCGGGAACACGCGGCTGTCGGACCTGCTGGGCGCCCTGGAGGAGACCTCCGGCCGCGATCTGACCGCCTGGTCGAAGGCGTGGCTGGAGACGGCCGGCATCAACATCCTGCGCCCCGAGATCGAGACGGACGAGAACGGCTCCATCACCGCCTTCGCCGTCCGCCAGGAGGCCCCGGCGCTGCCCGCCGGTGCCAAGGGCGAGCCGGTCCTGCGCCCGCACCGCATCGCGGTCGGCCTGTACGACCTGGCCGACGGCAAGCTGGTGCGCGGCGAGCGGATCGAGCTGGACATCGACGGCGACCTCACCGCCGTGCCGGAGCTGATCGGCCGGACCCGTCCGGCCGTGGTCCTGCTGAACGACGACGACCTGTCGTACGCCAAGGTCCGCCTCGACGAGGTGTCCCTCGCCAACGTCACCGCGCACCTGGGCGACTTCACCGAATCGCTGCCGCGCGCGCTGTGCTGGGCCTCGGCCTGGGACATGACCCGCGACGGCGAACTGGCCACCCGCGACTACCTGGCCCTCGTCCTGTCGGGCATCGGCAAGGAATCGGACATCGGCGTCGTCCAGTCGCTGCACCGCCAGGTCAAGCTGGCCATCGAGCTGTACGCCGACCCGGCGTGGCGCGACCAGGGCCTGGCCACCTGGACGGAGGCCTCGCTGGAGCACCTGCGCGCGGCCGAGCCGGGCAGCGACCACCAGCTGGCGTGGGCCCGCGCCTTCGCGGCGACGGCCCGTACCGAGGAGCAGCTGACCTACCTGGCGGCGCTGCTGGACGGCTCGGCGGAGGTCAAGGGTCTGGCCGTGGACACCGAGCTGCGCTGGGCGTTCCTGGAGCGCCTGGTCGCCACCGGCGTCGCCGACGAGGCGGCCATCGCGGCCGAGCTGGAGCGGGACAAGACCGCGGCGGGCGAGCGGCACGCGGCGACCGCCCGCGCGGCGCGTCCGACGGCGGAGGCCAAGGCCGAGGCCTGGGCTTCGGTCGTCGAGGGCGACTCGCTCCCGAACGCGGTGCAGGAGGCGGTGATCGGCGGCTTCGTCCAGACCGACCAGCGCGAGCTCCTCGCCCCGTACACGGCGAAGTACTTCGCGGCGGTCAAGGGGGTCTGGGAGACCCGGAGCCACGAGATCGCGCAGCAGATCGCGGTGGGGCTCTACCCGACCCTCCAGGTCTCCCCGGAGACCCTCGCGGCGACGGACGCCTGGCTGGCCTCGGCCGAGCCGAACGCGGCCCTGCGGCGTCTCGTCTCCGAGTCCCGCGCCGGCGTAGAGCGGGCGCTGCGCGCCCAGACGGCGGACGCCCAGGCCTGACCCTGCGGGTCCGCTCCCGGGGCTCCGCCCCGGACCCCGCGCCTCAAACGCCGGCGAGGCTGGATTTCCCAGCCTCGCCGGCGTTCACGTGCGGGCCGGCGCCGGCCCCATCCAGCCCGTCCGGCGTTTGAGGACCGGGTCCGGGCGGAGCCCGGGGAACGGTGGAAGGGCGGGTAGGGGATGGCCCCGCGCAGCGGCCCCGCCCCCACCGCTACGGCCGGGCGGTGGCGACGGAGCGCAGGGCCGCCAGGACGTGGGCCACGGCCGGGGCGGATTCGGAGCCCCGCCGCAGGGCGGCGATGACGTGCCGGGTGGGCCGGTCGTGGGGCAGGCCCCGGACGGCGACGCCGGCCGCGCGGCTCGCCACCATGCGGGGAACCAGCGCGACCCCCATGCCCGCCTCGACCATGGCCAGGATCGCGGTCCACCCGGACGCCGAGTGGGCCTGTTCGGGCACGAACCCGGCCGCCTCGCACGCATTGCGGGTGATCTCCGACCAGGGGCCGGAGCCCCCGTAGATCCACGGGTCCCCGGACAGGTCCGCGAGCCGCAGCTCCCCCGCCCCGGCCAGCGGATGCTCCGGCGGCAGGGCCACGTCGAGGGGGTCCTCCAGCAGGGTCCGGCGGGTGAAGCGGGGATCGCGGGCGGTCGGGGCGTGCGCCGCGAGGGAGAGCGCGAGGTCGACGACTCCGGCGGACAGCAGCTCGTAGGACTCGGCCGCCTCGGTCTCCCGTACGCGGACCTCCACGCCGGGGTGCGAGCGCCTGAGGGCCGCGACCGCCGGGACCACGAGGACCGGTACGGCGGTGGAGAAGGCCCCGATCCGGACCTCCCCCGCTTCCCCCGCGAGGTATCCGGTGAGTTCCGCGTCGGCCCGCTCCAGCTGCGCGAACACGGCCTCCGCGTGCCGCAGTACGAGGTGCGCGGCGTCGGTGAGGCGGACCCGGCGGCCTTGGGCCTCCAGCAGCGGGACCCCGAGCATCCTGGCGAGGTTGGTCAGCTGCTGCGAAACGGCCGAGGGCGTCATGTGCAGCGCCTCGGCCGTCGCGGTCACGGTCCCCTGTTCGGCGAGGGTCCGCAGGATCCGCAGCTTCTTGATGTCCCACTCGATCATGGGACCGAACCTACCGCCGGGCACCCAGACCCACGCCGCCCAGGATCAGCGCCATGCAGAGGAGCTGCGTCGGGCCGGTGGTCTCGCCGAGGAGCAGCAGGCCGAGGCCCGCGACGCAGACGGGCTGGAGGTAGTAGACGACTCCGGCGCGGGCGGCGCCGATCATCGCGACGGCCTTGTTCCAGGCGAAGAAGGCGACGGCGGAGGAGAAGACGCCGACGTACAGGAGCATTCCGGCGGTGGAGGGGGTGACCTGGAAGCCGCCCTGGACGCCGACGGACACGGCGTAGACGGGGGCGAGCATCAGTGCGCCGAGCACGAAGGTGGTGAGCAGGAAGGCGAGGCCGCCCAGTTCGGCGGGCTTGCGCTTGAGGAGCGCGCTGTACGTGGCGAAGGACAGGGCGGCGCCGAACATCCACAGGTCGCCGGCGGCGAAGTCGAAGCGGATGGACCCCTTGCCGACCAGGAGGAGCACGCCGAGGGCCGCGAGGGCCAGTCCGAAGGTGCGCCGGGCTCCGAGCTTCTCGCCGCCGAGCCGGGCGTACAGGGCCATGATGACCGGCGAGGCGGCCATGATCATGCCCATGTTGGATGCGGAGGTGGTCAGTCCGGCCTGGTGGACGAGCGTGTTGTAGAGGGTGACGCCGAAGAGGGTGGCCAGGGCGATGTAGCCGAAGTGCTTGCGGATCAGGGCCCGCTGCTGCCAGGCCTGCCGGGCGGCGAAGGGGGCGACGGCCACGGTGGCGATCACCCAGCGCCAGAAGACGGCCTGGACGGGCGGGATGCTGTCCGCCATGCCCCGGGTGGCGACGAAGCTGCCGGACCAGACGACCGTGGCGATCAGGGCGAGGAGGACGCCGAGACCGGCGGCTCCCTTCTTCGCCTTGCCGGGCAGTGCTTCCTGCTGGACTTCCTCGTGGGCTTCCTGCCGGGCTTCCTGCGGGACGGTGCGGACGCGGTCCGTGACGGCCACTGTGTGTCTCCCCCTCGGGGTTCGGAGTGTCGGTTCGTTGGTCTACCGTCGCACCGAGGCACCCGTCAGGTCCATCGAAACATTTCGATTGGTTTCTTCAGCAGAACTGAACGGTGCGGTCTTCGGTCGCGGCGCGCCCGCGGCGAGCTGCCCCGCGACGGTGGCACCGAAGGCGATCACCATGCCCAGCACCTGCACCGGCGACAGCTCCTGCCCCAGGGCGGCCCAGCCGATGACGGCCGCGGTGAGCGGCGAGAGCGGGCCGAGGAGGGTGACCGAGGTGGCGGTGAGCTGTCCGATGCCGCGGAACCAGAGCCAGTACGCGATGCCGGTGTTGATCAGCATCATGTAGCCGTAGCCGAGGAAGGCCTCACCGTCGAGGACCGGCGGCGCCCCTTCCACCAGGGCGGCGACCGGGATGATGATCAGTCCGCCCGCGGTGAGCTGCCAGCCGGTCATGGCCAGCGGGCCGACGCCCTCCGGCCGCCCCCAGCGCTTGGTCATGACGATGCCCGCACCCATCGAGGCGGAGGAGACGACGCCGGCCACCAGCCCGACCGGGTCGAGCTGCGCCTGCGCGGTCAGCACCACCATGCCGACGCCGAAGGCCGCCACGACGGCCGCGAGCACGGTCCGAAGCCGGGCCCGCTCGCCCAGGAGGAGGGCGGCGAGCCCCACGACGAACAGCGGCCCCGCGGAGCCCAGTACGGCGGCGACCCCGCCGGGCAGGCGGTAGGCGGAGAGGAAGAGGAGCGGGAAGAAGGCGCCGATGTTGAGCCCGCCGAGGACCGCGGCCTTCCACCACCACTGCCCCGTGGGCAGTTTCCGCGCGAGGGCGGTGAGCAGCAGCCCGGCGGGCAGGGCCCGCATGACCCCGGTGAACAGCGGCCGGTCGGGCGGCAGCAGCTCGGAGGCCACGAAGTAGGTGGAGCCCCAGGAGATGGGGGCGAGGGCGGTCAGTGCGAGGGCGGCGAGGCGCTTCACGACGGGTACTCCTCTGGCAGGGACGAGTAGCTCAAGCGAGCGGCTGCGGCGAGTAGCTCACTTGAAAGTAGCTTAGCACTAAGCTACTTTCCTGTAAGCAACTTTCCTTGCCAACGAATAAGTGGAAGCCGGATACTGCGCCTATGACCGACAAAGACCCCGTCGACGCGATCGCCGACCAGTGGTTCGCGGTGCGCCCCGATCTGGACACCGCGCCGATGGCCGTCTTCGGCCGGATCTACCGGATCTCCAAAGCCATGGGCGACGCAATGGAGAAGGCCTACGCGCGCTACGGAATCTCGCGCGGGGAGTTCGACGTCGTGGCCACGCTGCGCCGGAGCGGAAGCCCGTACACCCTCTCGCCCCGCCAGCTCTCGGCCACGCTGATGCTGACCACGGGCGGGATGACGGGACGGCTGGACAAGCTGGAGAAGGCCGGGCTGCTCCGCCGGAGCCCCGATCCGGACGACCGGCGGGGGCTGCGGGTGACGATCACCGACCGGGGCCTCGCGCTCATCGACGAGGCGGTCGAGGCGGGACTGGAGGTGCAGCACGAAGCGCTCACCGGGCTCGACGCGGCGGAGACCGAGGCGCTCACCGGCCTGCTGCGCAAGGTGATGGCAGGAGTCCCTTAGCCGGGCCGGCGGTCCGGGCCACGACCGGGCCCGGGTACGACGAGACGCCGGGGGTCCTCATGGACCCCCGGCGCCCCGGAAGAATCGGATCGAGCGAGGAACCCCCGGAGGGGTCGGGCTCGCTGGAGTCAGCTCTCGTTCTGCGTCTTGCGCGACTTGTCGCCGACCATCACCAGACCGGCGATGAGCAGGAACAGCACGATCGGCGCGGCCACGTAGAGGCCGAGCGTCTCGGCGACGCTCAGGCCCGGACCCGGGTCGTCGCCGTCGTCACGGGTGACCGCGAGGGCGGGAGACGTCATCAGCAGCATCATCAGCGTCGTTCCGGCCGTGACGGCGCCGGCGCGCAGAGCGTTCTTCTTGTCCACGGTGCAAACGTAGCGAACACCTAAACGCCGCGCGCGCCCGGGGGTGCCGTACGGGTTCCCGCCGCCCCCCGCACCGCCCCCAGCAGGGCGTTCGCCCGCGGCGAGGCGGCCAGTGCCTCCAGGGTCAGCGGCCGGCCCTCCGCGTCGGCGACCGGGAGCCGCCAGTTGGGGTACTGGTCCCAGGTGCCGGGCAGGTTCTGCGGCCGCCGGTCCCCCACCGCGTCGGGCAGCCAGACCCCCACCAGCCGGGCCGGGGTGCGCAACAGGAACCCGTACAGGGACCGTACGGCGGCCTCCTCGCCCTTGGTGTCGAGCCCGAGGTCCTCCAGTACGTCCAGCCAGCGCGCGGTGTCGGCCTCGTCCTCGGCGCGCTCCCGCTCCGCCGGACGGGTCAGCAGGCCCAGCCGGTCGCGCAGTTCCACGTGGGAGCCGGCCAGTTTGGCGGCCGTGGGCGGCAGATCGTGGGTGGTCACGGTGGCCAGGCAGTCGGCCCGCCAGCGCTCCGGCTCCAGCGGCTCCCCGTCCCCGCCCCAGTCCCGTTCGAACCAGAGCACCGAGGTGCCCAGCACCCCGCGCCGGGCCAGCGCCTGACGGACCCCCGGCTGCACGGTGCCGAGGTCCTCTCCGATGACCAGGGCTCCCGCCCGGTGCGCCTCCAGGACCAGCAGGGCGAGCATCGCCTCCCCGTCGTACGAGACGTACGCGCCTTCGGCGGGCGGGGTCCCCTCCGGGATCCACCAGAGCCGGAACAGTCCCATGACGTGGTCGATGCGCAGGGCGCCGGCGTACCGGAACACCCCCCGCAGCAGGGCCCGCAGCGGCGCGTACCCGGCCGAGGCCAGCCGGTCGGGCCGCCACGGGGGCAGCCCCCAGTCCTGGCCGCGCGCGTTGAAGGCGTCCGGCGGGGCGCCGACGGAGCAGCCCTTGGCGTAGAAGGGCAGCCCGAAGGTGTCCGAGCCCTGCGGATGCACCCCGACGGCCAGGTCGTGCACGATGCCGATCGCCATCCCGGCGTCCTTGGCGGCCCGCTGGGCGGCGGCGAGCTGGGTGTCCGTCAGCCAGACCAGCCAGCGGTGGAAGTCGGCCCGCGCCTTCGGATCCTCCCCCGCGTGCCCGGCGCACCAGGCGGCGTGCAGGTCCAGCTCCGCGCCCTGCTCGGCGCGGAAGTTTTCGTAGGCCGCCTCCCGTTCGGGGCTGCGCGGGACGGCGTACAGCAGCTCCAGGGCGGCCCGCTTGAGGGACCAGACGGCGTCCCGGTCGATCAGCGCCCCCTTCTCCAGCACCTCGCGCCGCAACCGGGCGCCCCGGTCGGCGAGTTCCGCGAGGGCGGCCCGGTCCGGGCAGTCGGCGTACTCGGGGACGTCCTCGATCCGCAGGTGCACCGGGTCGGGGAAGCGGCGCGAGGACGGCCGGTACGGGGAGGGGTCGGTCGGGGTGCCGGGCACGGCCGCGTGCAGCGGGTTGACCTGGACGAAGCCGGCTCCGTGGACGCGCCCCGCCCAGCGCGCCAGCTCCGCCAGGTCGCCCAGGTCGCCCATGCCCCAGGAGCGTTCGGAGAGCACGGAGTAGAGCTGGACGAGCAGCCCGTGGGTGCGCTCGGGCGCCGCCGGGGCCCGGTCGGGGGCCACGATCAGGGTGGCGGTGGCGGTGCGGCCGTCGGGGGCCTCGGCGTGGACCCGGTGCACGCCGAGCGGCGGCTCCCCCGCGTCGGCCGCGCTCCAGGCCGCCGGCGGCTCCTGCGGGACCGCGCGGCCCGCCGCCTCGGGCGGCCCGTCCCCCTCGGCCTCCGCCTCCAGCCGCGTCCGGGTCCCCGGCGGGAGCGCGCCCAGCTCCACGGGCGGCCGGGACCCGGCCCACCACACCAGCACGCGCGGCAACAGCCGGTGGGCCGCGTCGTGTTCGGCCGCGGCCAGGTGCGCCCGTACGGACTCCGGGGTGTCCGTGTTCACCCCCAGCTGCCGCAGCACGGCGGCGACGGTGGCCTCCGGGACCCGGAGGGTGACGTCCTCGGCGGGCTGGTAGGTGGTGGCGACTCCGTACAGGGCCGCGAGCCGGGCGAGGTCGTCCATCAGGTTCCTTGTCGTCTAGTCACCCGCGGCGGCCGCCGCGGCATGGGTGGTCGGCTCGCTGGTCAGCGGGGCCTCGTAGGCGAGCGGGGGCTCACTGGTCAACGGCGCGTGCGCGGCGTCGGCGAGCGACGGCTCGCTGGTGAGGGGCCGCTCGTCCGGTCCGGACTGCGCCGGCAGGTGGGCGAGCGGCGGACGCCGTTTCGGGGCGGATCCGGCGGATATGGAGACGGTGGAACTGGTGGAGGTGATGACGTTCTCGGTTTTCACGGCCTTGGCGTTCACCGGCAGGCACTCCTTCGTACGTGAGGATCGGTCAGGACCCGTGGACGGCTCCCACTGTGTCGGTCCGCGCACCGTCCGCGCACCACCGACAGAGGAAATTCTCCTGTGCGATCCGTGAATCCGTACAGACGTGCCTGTGTTCGGGCCGTGCGCGGGAGGTGTTGCGGAGCTCCGCGGCGACCGGCGCACGCCGAAAACCTTCGCCCTGGCGTGCGGAATCGTCGGGAACACCCTCCGGCGCGCGGCCCGGAGGACATGACAGCCCTACCCAGTCGGCGGCATCGCATTCCTGGCCGATCCAGGTCAGATCACCCGCGGACGTTGACACCCCACCCGTACGGATGGTGGGCTCTGGCTCGTTCGTACGAGCGGGGGACGACTCGGGACGGGGTGGCTCCGTGCAGATCAGGGGCAGCAAGCGGGCCACGGCGACCGCCGCGGCGGTCGCCGTCATCGGCGCCCTGCTGAGCGGCTCGGCGGTGGTGGGTCCCCCCACCGCCTTCGCCGCACCCACTGCGCCGGACACTCCGGAGGCACCGGGCGCGCCCGCGCCGGGCACCGCCGCGGCTCCCGCGGCGCTGCGCGACCCGGGCCCCCTCCCCGCCGCCCCCGTGCTCGACCCCGGCTCCGATCCGGCGCGCGCCGCCGCCGAGGGGCCCGCGGTGTATCCCCGGCCGCAGTCGGCGGCCGTCGACCCGGCGCGCGCGGTGCCGCTGGGCGCCGAGGCCGTCCTGGTGCTGCCCGCGGACGTGGACCCGTACGCCGCCCAGCTGGTGCGCGACGCCCTGCACGGGGCGGGCGTACGGACCCTGCACGAGCGGGCCGGCGGGGAACCGCTGCCCGGCGCGGGACCCGTCATACGGCTCCAGGGGCCGCACGACGAGAACGACGAGAGCACGGAGCAGGCGCTGCGGGCCCTGGGCGCGGACGCGGCCGGCGACCTGCCGGCCGGCGGCTACCGGCTGGCGGTGGGCCGCGTCGAGGGGCGGGACACGGTCGCGCTGGCGGGCGTGGGCGAGGACGGGCTGTTCCACGCGGCGCAGACGCTGCGTCAACTGCTCGCCCAGGGCGGCGGGAAGGTGCCCGGCGTCCTCGTACGGGACTGGCCGACGGCCCCGGTGCGCGGGATCACGGAGGGGTTCTACGGGACTCCGTGGACGGCCGCCCAGCGGCTCGCGCAGGTGGAGTTCATGGGCCGCACCAAGCTGAACCGGCTGCTGCTCGCGCCCGGTGACGACCCGTACCGGACCACGGAGTGGCGCCGCGACTACCCGGCGGCGCAGGCGGCGGAGCTGCGGGAGCTGGCCGAGCGGGCGCGCGCCAACAAGGTGGTGCTCGGCTGGGCGGTGGCGCCCGGGCAGTCGATGTGCCTGGCGTCCTCGGCGGACCGGGCGGCGCTCGCCCGCAAGCTGGACGCCATGTGGGACCTGGGATTCCGGGCGTTCCAGGTGCAGTTCCAGGACGTCAGTTACACCGAGTGGGGCTGCCGGACCGACCGGGAGCGGTACGGCAAGGGCCCGGCGGCGGCCGCGAAGGCGCACGCGGAGGTCGCGGGCGAGCTGGCCGCGCACCTGGCCCGGCGCTACCCGGGGGCGCCCGCGCTGTCGCTGCTGCCCACGGAGTACTACCAGGAGGGCGCGACGCCCTACCGGACCGCACTGGCCGAGGCCCTGGACGGCCGGGTGGAAGTGGCCTGGACGGGCGTCGGCGTGGTGCCGCGCACCATCACCGGGCAGGAGATGAACGGGGCGCGCTCGGCCCTCGGGCAGCACCCGCTGGTCACCATGGACAACTACCCGGTCAACGACTGGGATCCGGGCCGGATCTTCCTCGGCCCGTACGCGGGACGGGACCCGGTGGTCGCGGGCGGTTCGGCGGCCGTGCTGGCCAACGCCATGCCCCAGGGCACGCTGTCGCGCATCCCGCTGTTCACCGCGGCCGACTTCACGTGGAACCCGCGCGGCTACCGGGCCGCCGACTCCTGGGCGGCGGCCGTGGCCTCGCTCGCCGGACCCGACCCCAAGGCGCGGGAGGCGCTGGCCGCACTGGCCGGGAACAACGCCTCCTCCGGCCTCGCCCAGCCCGAGTCCGCCTACCTGGTCCCGCTCATGGAGGAGTTCTGGCGGGCCCGGAGCTCCGGCGACCCGGCGGCGGGCGATCGGCTGCGCGCCGCCTTCCGCGTCCTGCGCGAGGCCCCGGACCGGCTGCCCGCGCTCGCGCAGGAGGCGGGGCCCTGGCTGTCGCGGCTCGCGCGCTACGGGGCCGCCGGAGAGCTGGCGCTCGACGTCCTCCAGGCACAGGCCCGCGGGGACGGAGCGGCCGCCTGGCGGGCCTCACAGGCCCTCACAGGCGCCCGCGCGGCACTGTCCGGGGCGGAAGCCGCCCGGGTCGACAAGGCGGTACTGGACCCCTTCCTGGCGCGGGCCGCGGCCGAGGCCGACGCGTGGACCGGCGCGGCCCGCGAGCCGGGCACGGTGACCCGGCAGGCCGACGCGTGGACGGTCGAGCTGTCCGGGGCCCGGCCGGTGTCGGTGGTGACCGTGATGACCGACCCGCTGCCGCCCGGCAGCCGGGGCGCCGTGATCGAGGCCCGCGTACCGGGAGAGGGCTGGCGCAAGGTCGCGGAGGCGGCGGCGTCGGGCTGGACCCAGGTGGACGTGGGCGGCCTACGGGCCGACGCGGTCCGGCTGGTCTGGTCGGGCCCGGCTCCGGCCGTGCACGGCGTGGTCCCGTGGACGGAGGACGGCCCGGAGGCCCGCTTCGAGCTGGCCGACAGCGTGGACGCGGAGATCGGCGGGGCCCCGCAGCGGATCCCGGCGGAGCTGTCCGCGCTGCGTCCCGGCGAGGTCCGCGGGCCCCTGTCGGCGAAGCCGCCGGCGGGGATCTCCGTAACGCTGCCGGAGAGCGCGGCGGCCGCGCGCGGTACGACGGCGACCGTCCCGGTTCAGGTCGCGGTGGCCGCGGGCACGGCGCCGGGCACCTACGAGGTTCCGGTCACCTTCGGCTCCCAGACGCACACGCTGAAGGTCCGCGCCCATCCGCGCACGGCCGGCCCGAACCTGCTGCGCTCCGCCGTGGCCTCCTCCTCGGCGGACGAGACCCCGGCGTTCCCCGCGGCGGGGGCGCTGGACGATTCCCCGGCCACCCGGTGGTCCTCGCCCGCGGTCGACGGGGCCTGGTGGCAGGCGGAGCTGGCGGCTCCGGCGCGGATCGGACTGCTGCGGCTGCGCTGGCAGGAGGCGTACCCGTCCCGGTTCCGGGTGGAGACCTCGGCGGACGGTGTCGCCTGGCATCCGTCTGCGGCGGTCGCCTCGCGCGGCGGGGTGGACTCCGTCCACCTGGACCCGGCGGCTCCGGAAGCCCGCTTCGTCCGCGTCACCTGCGAGACCCGAGCCACCCGCTACGGCTGCAGCCTGCTGGGCGCCGAAGCCTTCGCGGTGGCCCCGTAGGGGACCGGGGAACCCTGCGGGGCTGTCCCCTACCCGCCCTTCCACCGTTCCCCGGGCTCCGCCCGGACCCGTACGTGCGCTGCGCGCCCGTGCCCTCAAACGCCGGGCGGGCTGGAGTTTGCCGCGCAGCGGCACATCCGGCCCCGCCGGCGTTTGAGGCGCGGGGTCCGGGGCGGAGCCCCAGGGGGCCCGGCTCAGGGGGCTATGACGCGACCGCCGCGGCGGCCAGCGGGACCCCGATGCGATCCAGCGCATCGTCCGCCCCGTACGGCTGGAGGTACGGCATCCAGCACGGATCCCGGTGCCCCGTCCCGATGATCCGCCAGGCCAGCCCGGACGGCGGAGCCGGCTGGTGCCGCAGCCGCCAGCCCAGGTCGACGAGGTGCCGGTCGGCCTTGACGTGGTTGCAGCGGCGGCACGCGGCGACGACGTTGTCCCAGGCGTGCTGCCCGCCCCGGCTGCGCGGGACGACGTGGTCGACACTGGTGGCGACGGCCCCGCAGTACATGCAGCGACCGCCGTCCCGGGCGAACAGCGCGCGGCGGGTGAGTGGAACGGGCCCCCGGTAGGGGACCCGCACGAAGCGCTTGAGCCGAACCACGCTGGGAGCGGGGACGGCCCTTGTCGCGCTGTGCAGAAAGGCGCCGGATTCCTCCAGGGAGACGGCTTTGTTCTCCAGGACGAGGACGAGCGCGCGACGGAGCGGTACGACGCCGAGGGGCTCGTACGACGCGTTGAGGACCAGGACGTGCGGCACGGACTGCCTCCTTGTACGCCGGCGGCGCGTGGCTCGCGCCGGGACGATCTGCTTTCCAGTCTCCCCTTACGGCTGGTCGAAGCGCCACCACGCGCCCGTAACGGGTCCGAGGTGTTTTCGACCACACACGCTTCATCCCCGCGTGAGTCTGGTCTCTCCCTCGAACACGGCAACAAGTCCGGGCAAGTGCCCCGTTAGGGTGGATGGTCTGCCCGCCCCACCCCTTCCGCGGGCAGGACGCCATATCTGGAGGTTCCCGCCGTGCCCTGGCCTGCCGCCGCACTGCTCCCGCTCGCAGCCGACAACCCGGACGCCGCCGAAACGATCAGAGAAACCCACGAGAGCGTCACGAACGCCGCCAGTTTCATAGAAGAGAACTGGGCCGGATGGCTGTACCTGGGCCTGCGGATCCTCCTGATCCTGGTCATCGCCTTCGCCCTGCGCTCGGTGGTCCGCAAGTCGCTGACCAAGCTGATCACCCGGATGAACCGCGGCGCCGACGCCGTCGAGGGCACGGCTCTGAGCGGGCTGCTGGTCAATGCGGAGCGGCGCCGGCAGCGGTCCGAGGCCATCGGTTCCGTACTGCGCTCGGTGGCCTCGTTCCTGATCCTCGGCACGGCGGCCCTGATGGTGCTCGGCGCGCTCGACATCAACCTGGGGCCGCTGCTGGCGAGCGCCGGTGTGGCCGGTGTGGCCATCGGTTTCGGCGCCCGCAACCTGGTCACGGACTTCCTCTCCGGCGTGTTCATGATCCTTGAGGACCAGTACGGCGTCGGCGACAAGATCGATGCCGGGGTGGCCTCGGGCGAGGTCGTCGAGGTGGGCCTGCGCGTCACCAAGCTGCGCGGCGACAACGGAGAGATCTGGTACGTCCGCAACGGCGAGATCAAGCGGATCGGCAACCTCAGCCAGGGCTGGGCCACGGCGAGCGTCGCGGTGCAGGTCAAGCCCACCGAGAGCCTCTCCCGCATCCGCGAGGTGATCAAGGACATCGCCGACACCATGGCCAAGGAGTCCCCGTGGGACGAGCGGCTGTGGGGTCCGGTGGAGGTGCTGGGCCTGGACGAGGTGCTGCTGGCCTCGATGTCGGTCTCGGTGTCGGCGAAGACGATGCCGGGCCAGCAGTTCGCCGTGGAGCGCGAGCTGCGCTGGCGGATCAAGGACGCCTTCGACGCCGCCGGCATCGGGATCGTCGGGGGCCTGCCGGCGCCCGAGGAGGACGCGGCCCCTGCCGACCCCTCGGCCGCCGTCGCCGCGCCGTCGGCGCTGGCGAACCCGACCTCCCCGCAGTCCCTGGCCACCGCGGAGATCCCGCAGCCGGCCGCGGGCGGCTCGGCCTCCGGCCCCCGCATCACGAAGTAGCGCCCGCCGCACTCGTACCCGTACGACCGCTGCCCCCGTAGGTCCGACCTGCGGGGGCAGTGGTGTACGCACTGACCATTGACACGAGCGACCCACCAATAGGAAACTTACCTAACAGTTCACCTCGGTGAGAGAGAAGTCACCCCATGCCCGCCACCCCCGGTACGCCCAGCCTGTTGCGCGCCCTGAACGACCGGGCCGCGCTCGAGCTCCTGCTGACGCACGGTCCCCTGTCCCGGACCCGGATCGGGCATCTCACCGGCCTCTCGAAGCCCACCGCCTCCCAGCTGCTGGCCCGGCTGGAGGCCGCCGGGCTCGTCGTCGCCACCGGCACCGCCACCGGCCGCCCCGGCCCCAACGCGCAGCTCTACGCCGTCAACGAGCGGGCCGCCCACGTCGCGGGGCTCGACGTCACCCCGGGCCGGATCCTCGCCTCCGTGGCCGACCTCACCGGCGAGGTAATCGGCAGCCACGAGCTCCCGTACGCCGAGGGCACCGGGCCGGTCGAGCAGGTCACCCGCGCCCTCGGCGAGGCCGTCAAGGACGCCGGGCTGCACCTCGCCGACATCCACCGGGTGGTCATCGCGACCCCCGGCTCCTTCGACCCCCGCACCGGGGTGCTGCGCTACGCCGACCATCTGGAGGGCTGGCAGTCCCCCACGCTCCTCGACGAACTCGCCGCGGCCCTGCCGATGCCGGTCGAGTACGAGAACGACGTGAACCTCGCCGCCGTCGCCGAACAGTGGCTCGGCGCCGCCCGCGGCCACGAGGACTTCGTCCTGCTGTGGAACGAGGAGGGCCTCGGCGCCGCCCTCGTGCTCGGCGGCCGGCTGCACCGCGGCTGGACCGGCGGAGCCGGGGAGATCGGCTTCCTGCCGGTCGCCGGGCACCCGCTGGTCCGCCAGGTCACCCGGGTCAACTCCGGCGGCTACCAGGAGCTGGCCGGCGCACAGGTACTGCCCGCGATGGCGGCCCGGCACGGCGTCGACGCACCGCCGGCCGCCGCGGCCGGGGCCGGCTCGGTGCACGGCGCCGTGCACGGGGCCGAGTCCGGGGCCATGGTCGAAGCCGCGGCCGCGCTGCTGGCCCAGGCCGCCGCCGCGCCCGAGGGGCCCCACCTGGAACTCCTGCGGGAGTACGCCACCGCCCTCGCCACCGGTCTCGCCTCGCTGGTCGCCGTACTGGACCCGGAGATCGTGATCCTCTCCGGGGCGCTGACCATCGCGGGCGGTGAGCCGCTGCGCGAGCTCCTCGAAGCCGAGCTCGCCGACCTCGCCCCGTCCCGGCCCGTGCTGGTGACCGGCGAGGTACGGGAGCGTCCCGTACTGCGCGGGGCACTGGAGAGCGCCCTCGCCGCGACCCGCGACGAGGTCTTCGACACCTCCCGCCGCTGAACCGCACCACCGGCAGCTCCCGCCACCGAACCGCACCACCAGCCCTGCACCAGTACCAGCACCACCTGCACCTCCCGCACGAGTCCGCACCGCACCCCCCGCACGAGCCCCGGGCGCACGCAGCCCCGTACCGCAGGCCCGCACCACCTGCCCTTGCCCCGCACCTCCCCCGCGTGAGCCCACACCGCACCACGGCTCCTCCCTCACCCCTCCAGGAAGTCCCCCCGCGCAGAGAGTGACTCCGCCATGCCCGGAATCCGCCGCCTGACCGTCGCCGCCACCGCAGTGGCCGCGATATCCGTACTCGCCACCGCGTGTACGGGCTCCGCCTCCAACTCGGCCGCCGACGACCCGAAGAAGGACGTCACCCTCAACTTCTGGCACGGCTGGTCCGCCCCCAGCGAGATCAAGGCCATCGAGGACAACATCGCCCGGTTCACCAAGGCCCACCCGAACATCAAGGTGAACATCACGGGCAACATGACGGACGACAAGATCAACCAGGCGCTGCGCGCCGGCGGGGAGAAGGCCCCCGACGTGGTCTCCTCCTTCACCACCGACAGCGTCGGAAAGTTCTGCAACACCGGCGCCTTCGCGGACCTGAACCCCTTCCTGAAGAAGTCCGGGGTCGACAAGGAGAAGGTCTTCCCCAAGACCCTCCTGGAGTACACCCAGTTCAACGGCAACCAGTGCACGCTGCCGCTGCTGAACGACGCGTACGGCCTCGTCTACAACAAGACCGCCTTCGAAGCCGCCGGGATCACCGAACCCCCCAAGACCTGGAGCCAGTTCGAGGCCGCCGCGCAGAAGCTGACGATCCCCAAGGGGGATTCGTACCAGCAGCTCGGCATCATGCCCACCTTCCACGGCTACGAGACCGCCCCCCAGCGCCTGGCCGCGCTGTGGAGCCCGGCGTACTTCGACGCGAACGGCAAGTCCAACCTGGCCAAGGACCCCGGCTTCGCGCAGATGCTGACGGCGCAGAAGGACCTGGTGGGCAAGCTCGGCGGGTACGAGAAGCTGGAGAAGTTCCGCACCACCTTCGGTGACGAGTGGAGTGCCGAGCACCCCTTCCACCTGGGCCTGGTGGCCATGCAGATCGACGGCGAGTGGCGGGCCCCCATGGCGAAGGAGGCCGGGGTGAAGTTCGAGATCGGGACCGCGCCGATGCCCGTCCCGGACGACCGGATCGCCGAGTACGGCAAGGGCTACCTCGCCGGCACGATCATGGGCATCGCCTCGGGCAGCAAGAAGCAGAACGCCGCCTGGGAGCTGACGAAGTACATGACGACCGACACCGAGGCGGTCGTGGAGTTCGCCAACGCCATCCACAACGTGCCCTCCACGCTGGCCGCCCTGAACTCCCCCAAGCTCCAGGTGAGCCCTGAGTTCAAGACGTTCATCGACATCGCCAAGCACCCGAAGTCGACCACCACCCCGGCGCAGGCGGACGGCGGCACCTACCAGCTGACCTTCACGGACTTCGCGTACGCGGTCGAGAAGGGCGAGGTAGCGGACATCGCGGCCGGTCTCGCCAAGACCGACCAGCAGATCGACACGGACATCGCGAAGGCCAAGTAGCCCGATGGACGGCACCTTCTCCCCCGAACTGCGCGCCAGGCGCCGCAGGTCGGCGATGCGCTCGGCGGCCTTCATGTCGCCCTGGCTGATCGGGTTCGGCGTCTTCTTCGCCTACCCGCTCGTCTCCACCGTCTACTTCTCCTTCACCAAGTACGACGGCTTCCGCCCGCCCGTCTTCAACGGGCTGGACAACTGGACCTACGTCTTCTCCGACCTCCCCATGTTCTGGCCGGCCATGCGCAACACCCTGTGGCTCGTCGTGGTGATGGTCGCCTGCCGGGTCGCCTTCGGGCTGGGCATCGGCCTGCTCATCACCAAGATCAAGCTGGGTACGGGCGTCTTCCGCACCCTGTTCTACCTGCCCTACCTGGCCCCTCCGGTGGCGGCGACCCTGGCCTTCGTCTTCCTGCTCAACCCGGGCAGCGGCCCGGTCAACACCCTGCTGGACGCGGTCGGACTGCCCACGCCCGGCTGGTTCACGGACCCCGCCTGGTCCAAGCCCGCGCTGACCGCGCTCGCGGTGTGGGGGGTCGGCGACCTGATGGTCATCTTCATGGCCGCGCTGCTCGACGTACCGCGCGAGCAGTACGAGGCCGCCGAGCTGGACGGGGCCGGGGCGTTCGCGCGCTTCCGCCACATCACCCTGCCGAACATCTCCCCGATCATCCTGTTCGCGGTGGTCACCGGGGTCATCCAGGCGATGCAGTTCTACACACAGCCCCTGGTGGCGGGAAAGGTCGCGTCCGGCGTGATCGGCGGCTCGGGCGACCAGTTCGAGCCCGGGTACCCCGACAAGTCCACGCTGACCCTGCCCCAGGTCATCTACAACGTCGGCTTCCAGCGCTTCGACTACGGCACCGCCTGCGTGGTCGCCCTGGTGCTGTTCGCCCTCTCCATGGCCTTCACCGCGCTGCTGATGCGGCGGCGCGGCGGGCTGATCGAGGCAGGTGACTGAGGATCATGAGCCAGACCATCACCCGCGGCACGGAGCGCCCCCCGCGCCCCACCGCCTCCGGTACGCCGGATTCCGCGCATGCCGTGCGCACCGCGCGGCGGCGGGCCGCCCTGCACTGGGTGGCCGTACACTCCCTCGGCGTCGCGGCGGCCCTGTTCTTCGTCCTGCCCTTCGTGTTCCTCTTCCTGACCTCGGTGATGAGCGACCAGCAGGCGCTGACCCGCGACCTGTGGCCGCGCACCTGGGAATGGGGCAACTACGCGAAGGTGTGGGACACCCCCGGCTTCCTGACCTGGTGGCGCAACACCCTGATGTACGCGGGCCTCGGCACCCTGCTGACCGTGGTCTCCTCGGTGCCCGTCGCCTACGCGCTCGCCAAGTTCCGCTTCCGCGGCCGGCGGCTGTCGCTGCTGCTGGTGATCGCCATGATGATGCTGCCGCCCCAGGTGGTCGTCATCCCGATGTACCTCTTCTGGGCCAAGCAGCTGGACCTGTCCGGCACCCTGTGGCCGCTGATCATCCCGATGGCCTTCGGCGACGCCTTCTCCATCTTCCTGCTGCGCCAGTTCCTGCTGACGATCCCGGACGAGTACCTGGACGCGGCGAAGGTCGACGGCTGCGGCGAGCTGCGCACCCTGCTGCGCGTGGTGCTGCCGATGGCGAAGCCCGGGATCGC
Source organism: Streptomyces sp. NBC_00335 (assembly GCF_036127095.1). Taxonomy (GTDB): domain Bacteria; phylum Actinomycetota; class Actinomycetes; order Streptomycetales; family Streptomycetaceae; genus Streptomyces. The sequence continues at coordinate 5,621,952 of NZ_CP108006.1, read as the reverse complement.
GGCCGTGGCGCTGTTCCAGTTCTTCTGCGCCTGGAACGACTACTTCGGCCCGCAGATCTACGCCTCCGACAACCCGGCCGCCTGGACCCTCAGTTACGGACTGGAGTCCTTCAAGGGCGCGCACCACACCAACTGGAACCTGACCATGGCGGCGACCGTGCTGGTCATGGCCCCGGTGATCGTCCTCTTCTTCTTCGCCCAGAAGGCGTTCGTCGAAGGCGTCACCCTGACCGGAGTGAAAGGCTAGTGACCATGAAACTCGCAGTGGTGGGCGGCGGTTCCACCTATACCCCCGAGCTGATCGACGGGTTCGCCCGGCTGCGCGACACCCTGCCCATCAGCGAGCTGGTGCTGATCGACCCGGCCGCCGACCGGCTGGAGCTGATCGGCGGCCTGGCCCGGCGGATCTTCGCCAAGCAGGGGCACCCGGGCCTGATCACCACCACCTCCGACCTCGACGCGGGCGTGGCCGACGCGGACGCGGTCCTGCTGCAGCTGCGCATCGGCGGGCAGGCGGCCCGGCTCCAGGACGAGACCTGGCCGCTGGAGTGCGGCTGCGTGGGCCAGGAGACCACCGGAGCCGGCGGCCTCGCCAAGGCGCTGCGCACGGTCCCGGTGGTCCTCGACATCGCCGAGCGGGTCCGGCGCTCCAACCCGGACGCGTGGATCATCGACTTCACCAACCCGGTCGGGATCGTCACCCGCGCCCTGCTGCAGGCCGGGCACAAGGCGGTCGGGCTGTGCAACGTGGCCATCGGCTTCCAGCGCAGGTTCGCCGCGATGCTGGACCTCACTCCGGCCGACATCCACCTCGACCACGTGGGCCTCAACCACCTCACCTGGGAGCTGGGGGTGCGCAAGGGCGGCCCGGAGGGCGAGAACCTGCTGCCGCAGCTCATCGCCCGGCACGGCGACGCCATCGCCGCGGACCTGCGCCTGCCCCGCAGCGTGCTGGACCGGCTCGGCGTGGTCCCGTCGTACTACCTGCGCTACTTCTACGCCCACGACGAGGTGGTCCGCGAGCTCGGCACCAAGCCCTCGCGGGCCGCGGAGGTCGCCGCGATGGAGAAGGAACTGCTCGGCCTGTACGGGGATCCCGCGCTGGACGAGAAGCCCGAACTGCTCGCCAAGCGCGGCGGCGCCTTCTACTCGGAGGCCGCCGTGGACCTGGCCGCGGCCCTGCTGGGCGACGGCGGGAGCGCCGTGCAGGTGGTCAACACGCTGAACAACGGCACCCTGCCGTTCCTCCCGGACGACGCGGTCGTCGAGGTGCAGGCGCGGGTGGACCGCTCCGGGCCCTCGCCGCTGGCCGTGCCCCGGCTGGACCCCCTGTACGCGGGGCTCATCTCCCACGTCACGGCGTACGAGGACCTCGCGCTGGACGCGGCGCTGCGGGGCGGCCGCGAGCGGGTCTTCAAGGCGCTGCTGGCGCACCCGCTGGTGGGCCAGTTCGACCTCGCCGAGGGGCTGACGGACCGGCTCCTGGCGCACAACAAGCAGCACCTGGCATGGGCGTGAGCCGGCCCCCGCAGGCAGCCGTCCTGGCCGTCGACGCGGGCAACAGCAAGACGGACGTGGCACTGATCGCCGCGGACGGCCGCGTCCTCGGCACCGGGCGGGCGGGCGGCTTCCAGCCCCCGCGCGTCGGTGTCGAGGCGGCGCTGGACGTCCTCGGGCAGGCCGTCGCCGAGGCCGCCGCGGCCGCCGGACTGCCGGGACCCGCGGCCGGAGCCCCGTACGCGGGTCCGTACGCCGAGCAGGTCTCGGCCTGTCTGGCCAACGCGGACCTCCCGGTGGAGGAGGCCCTGCTCGCGCAGGCCATCGGCGCGCGGGGCTGGGGCACGGCCACCGAGGTCCGCAACGACACCTTCGCGATCCTGCGGGCCGGCCTCGGCGAGGACGCCGGGGGGCCGCGCGGGGTCGCGGTGGTCTGCGGGGCGGGCATCAACTGCGTGGGCATGCTGCCCGACGGGCGCACGGCCCGGTTCCCGGCGCTCGGGCAGATCTCCGGCGACTGGGGCGGCGGCGGCGGGCTGGCCGCCGAAGCCATGTGGTGGGCGGCGCGCGCCGAGGACGGGCGCGGCGGTCCCACCGAGCTCGCGGCGGCCCTGCCCGGGCACTTCGCACGGGAGTCCGTGTACTCGCTGATCGAGGCGCTGCACCTGGGCATCGTCGAGTCCGTACGGATGCACGAGCTGGTGCCGGTGCTGTTCGCGGTGGCCGCGGCCGGCGATCCGGTCGCGGCGGCCCTCGTCGAGCGGCAGGCCGAGGAGGTCGTCGCACTGGCCTCGGTGGCGCTGGAGCGGCTCGGGCTGCTGGCCGAGGAGGCACCCGTCCTGCTGGGCGGCAGCGTCCTGGCCGCCCGGCACCCGCAGCTGAACGGCCGGGTGGAGGCCCTGCTCGCCGAACGGGCCCCGTACGCCCGGGTCTCGGTGGTGACGGCCCCGCCGGTGCTGGGCGCCGGCCTGCTGGGCCTGGACGCGCTCGGGGCGGGGCCCGAGGCCTACGGGAAGCTGCGTGCCCATTTCGGGTGAACCCTGCCCGAGCCGGAACCATCGCGGCTCGCCGCGCGTAACCAGTACCGGGGACGGATCGGGGCGGATCGTGCCCGATCCCGGGCCGGGTGCTGTGGAGGACCGCCACTAAGGCCATACTGCTGCGAAGCACGAAGGACCGAGGGGGAGGTCAGGGTGGCCATCACATCACGCGCGCCCGCGCCCGGCGGCGTCCAGGCGCCCTCCGGGCCGCCGGCGCCGCCGCCCGACGGGCTGCCCCGGCGGGGCACCGCCTGGGCCGAGGGTGTGGACCGGCTGCGCGCGGCCGCCACCACCGAGCCCGGCCGGCTGCGGATCGTCGGCGCGGCCCTGGCCGCGCTGGTCCTGCTGTTCGGCGCGGTGGCCGTCTGGGAGATCTCCGGCCGGGTCACCGCGGCCGATGACGTCGTGGGCCGCAGCCAGCCGCTGAGCGCCGACGCGGCGAGCATCTACCGCTCCCTCGCGGACGCCGACACCGCCTCCTCCAGCGGCTTCCTCGCGGGCGGCGAAGAGCCCCGCGAGGTCCGCAGCCGGTACGAGAAGGACATAGCCAACGCGTCCCGGCTGCTGGTGAACGCGGCCGCCAGCACCACGGCCGGCGAGGACTCCCGCAAGCAGATCACCCTGCTCAGCGAGCAGCTCCCCCGCTACACCGGCCTGATCGAGCAGGCCCGGGCCACCAACAAGCAGGGCCTGCCGCTCGGCGGCGCCTACCTCCGGTACGCGAACGAGCAGATGAGCACGCAGCTGCTGCCCGCCGCGCAGCGGCTCTACGAGGCGGAGACCGGCCGTCTCTACACGGACTACGACGAGGCCCGCGCGCTGCCCCTGACCTCGCTCGGAGCGGGTGTGCTCGCGCTCGCCGTCCTGGTCTGGGCCCAGCGTCGCAACTACCGGCGTACGAACCGCGTCTTCAACCACGGGCTCGTCGCCGCGACCACCGCCTCGCTGGTGCTGCTGCTGTGGCTGGCCGCGGGGCACACGGTCGCCCGGTCGGGGCTGAGCGAGGCCCGCACGGACGGGCAGGAGTCGCTCAAGGTGCTCAACGACGCGCGGATCGCCTCGCTCCAGGCGCGGGCCAACGAGAACCTGACCCTGGTCTCGCGCGGCGCCGTACTGGCCGAGGACAAGAAGTCCGACAAGTACGACGTGGACTTCTCGAACGACATGAAGGACCTGGAGGCGGGCCTGGCGACGGCGGCGAAACTGGCCGACGACCCGGCCGGCCGCACCCCGGTGTCCCGCGCCCTGGAGGGCGTGAAGCGGTGGAAGGAACTGCACACCGCGGCCCGGCAGACCGACTTGAAGGGCGACTACCAGGGCGCCGTCGGGCAGGTCATCGGGGACAAGGACCACAAGGAGCCCACGGGGACCGCCTTCGACACGGTGGACGCCTCGCTGGAGGCGGCCGTGGGCCACGAGCAGCGTGAGTTCACCCGGGCGGCGCGGGACGGTCTCGGGGCGCTCGACGGTTTGGTGACAGGCACGGCGGCCCTCGCGGTCGTCGGCGCGGTGGCCGCCCTGCTCGGCATCGGGCGCAGGCTTTCGGAGTACAGGTGAGAGCGATGCCGGGACGGATGAAGCGCACGGGCGAGGGCTCCGAGGAGGCCGGGACCGCCACGGCCCCCGCGGAGGGCGCCCCGGAAAACCAGGAGCCGCGCGGCCTGCGCCGGCTGACGGGCCGGCTGCGCGGCTGGGGCGGGGTCGGGGCGATGGCCGTGGCCTGCGCGGCGACGGCCGCGGCCGTGCTGCTGCCCCTGGCCCATGCGGCCCCGGGCGGCCCGGGGCCCTCCTCGCTGGTGCGCGAGCCGGCCAGGATGGCCGTCGCTCCGCAGGCCCCCGGGGACACCTGCGAGAACCCCGAGGCGAGCCTGCGCCCCAACGGGCTGGACGGCTCGGCCATCCAGCGGATCCGCGCCGCGGGCCACCTCGTCGCGGGCGTGGACCAGAACAGCTTCAAATGGGGCTACCGCAATCCGGCCGGGGAGCTCGACGGTTTCGACATCGCGCTGGTCAAGGCCATAGCGAAGGACATATTCGGCGAGGACGGCAAGGTCATCTACCGGGCCATCCCCACCAGCCAGCGCATCCCCGCGCTCAAGGACGGCACCGTCGACATCGTCGTGCGCACGATGACCGTCAATTGCAAGCGGCTGGAGGAGGTCGCCTTCTCGACGGCGTACTTCGAGGCCGGGCAGCAGGTGCTGGCCCCCAAGGGCTCGACGATCACCGGCTACGACGCCTCGCTGAAGGGCCGCCGCATCTGCACGGCGGCCGGCTCCACGGCGGAGGCGGCACTGACCGCCCAGTCCTACGGCGCCGTCCCGGTCAGCGTGCCCAACCAGCTCGACTGCCTGGTCCGGCTGCAGTTGGGCGAGGTGGACGGCATCATCACCGACAACGCCCTCGCCGCCGGCCAGGCCGCGCAGGACCCCTCGGTCAGCCTGGTCGGCTCCCCGTTCACCAAGGAGTTCTACGGGGTGGCCATGAACAAGGACGCCGGCGACCTGGTGCGCCGGGTCAACAAGGTGCTGGAGGACTACCGCGCGGGCGGTGACAACAGCCCCTGGATGACGGCGTACAAGGCCCACCTGGAGCCCGTGCTGCCCGGTGTGGGCGGCCCGCCCGCCCCCAAGTACCGGGACTGAGGCCGGTGGCGGATTCCGAGCCCGATGTCACGAGACCGGAGGCAGGATCGGTGGAGGCACATCCTTCGGGGGCACAGCCTTGGGGAGCGCAGCCGGCGGTGATGGACCGGGACGGCGTGGACCGTGCGCTGGCCCGGCTGGGCGCGGAGCACGAGGCCGTCGAGACCTCGCTGCTCGCGCTCCAGGACCACTCCGGCCGGCGGCTCCTGGAGGGCGCCGGGCTGACCGGGGTCACCAAGGAGCGGTGGGCCGGGGCCGACGCCGCCATCACCCGGCTGTGGCGGTACTTCGACGCCTACAGCGGCGCTCTCGGCGCCGCCCGGGAGATCCGCGAGCGGCGCCGCTGGCCGAGCCGCGAGGACCTGGTCGAGCTGACGGACCGGCTGCGCGGGCCCGGGGTGCTGATCTCCGGCGCCGCGGTGGAGGGGGCCCCGCTCGCGGAGCGGTTCTCCCTCGCCGAGCTGGTGTCGCGCATGAACGAGCTGTACGCGAGCTCCCTGGACGTGGTGGTCGCCGCGGACTCCGTCTGGTCGGCGCTGCCCGCCCGGATCGACCTGCTCTCCGCCGAACTGCACCGCACCCGCGCCCTCGCCCACTCGGTGGGGGTCCGGCCGGGAGAGCACCCCTCGGGAGACGACCTGGAAGCCATCACGGCCGAGCTGGCGGACCTGCGGGCCCGGGTGATCGAGGACCCGCTGGCGTTCTGGTTCCCGGTGGCCGGGAGCTCCGCGCCGGGCGGCGGCCGTCCGGACACCGGGCGCTACGACCGGGCGGCGCTCGCGCTGGAGGACGTACGCCGGGAGGTCGAGGCGGTGCTGGCCGTCCGGCAGGACGCAGAGCAGCGGCTGATCGGGCTGCGGGACCTGCTCTCGCGGGCCGACCGGACCCTGGCGGAGGCCCGGCTGGCGCGCGGTGAGGTGCTGGCGAAGATCGCGGCGTCCGAGGTGCCCGCGGTGAGCGGACCGCCGACGGCGCTGCAGGAGCAGCTCTCGGCGGCGGCCGAGTACCGGCGCAATGCCCAGTGGCACCGGCTGTCGCCGCTGCTGGAGTCCTTGGAGGAGCGGGCCGGGGAGGAACTGCGGCGGGCCCGCGAATCGTTGACCGCGGTGACGGCTCCGCTGGCCGTGCGGGCGGAGCTGCGCGGACGGCTCGACGCCTACAAGGCCAAGGTGGCCCGGCTCGGGATGGCGGAGGATCCGCTGCTGATGGAGCGGTACGACACCGCCCGGCGGATGCTGTGGAGCGCGCCCTGCGATCTGCGGGCCGCCGAGCAGGCGGTGCTGCGCTACCAGTGGGCGACGGCCGAGGCGCTGCCGGCGCCGCAGCAGGACCAGCAGGACCAGCAGGGGCACCGACCGGTGCGCGAGTGGCCCGACGGGCCGAGGGAGGGGGACGCGTGAGTCTGATCGGAACGGCGTGCATGCGCCCCGGCTGCCCGGGGGCGTACGAGGACATGGGCGGCGGCGAGGTCTACTGCGACACCTGCGGGCTGGCGCCGACCGGCGCCGTCGCGGCGGGCGCCGAGGAACTGGTGTCGGTGCCGACGGCGATGACGAGCGCGGCACGTCACGGGGACTCGCAGGGCTCGCACGGGTCCGGGCGGTCCTCGTCCTCCTCGTCCTCCTCGCGGGCTTCCCGCTCGGCGCGGTCGTCGCGGTCGTCCTCCTCCCGGCGCTCCGTGTCCGGGCGGCTCTCCCGCGCGCTCTCCGGTGCCGCGTCCACCCGGTCGGTGTCGGTGCGCAGTTCGGGTTCGGCCGCCTCGGGGTCGGGCCGCAGCCGGCTGGGAGCCGGGCTGGTGAACGTACCGGAGGTGCCTCGTCCGGACCCCTCGGCGGCGGTGCTGGAGAATCCGGAGGTCCCGGAGCGCAAGCGGTTCTGCTCGCGCTCGGACTGCGGGGCGCCCGTGGGGCGGGCCCGAGGGGAGCGGCCGGGACGGACGGAAGGTTTCTGTACCAAGTGCGGGCACCCGTACTCCTTCGTGCCCAAGCTGCGCGCGGGCGACCTCGTCCACGGGCAGTACGAGGTCGCGGGCTGCCTGGCGCACGGCGGGCTGGGCTGGGTCTACCTCGCGGTGGACCGGGCCGTGTCGGACCGGTGGGTCGTGCTCAAGGGCCTGCTGGACACCGGGGACCAGGACGCGATGGCGGCCGCGATCTCGGAGCGGCGCTTCCTCGCGGAGATCGAGCACTCCAACATCGTGCGGATCTACAACTTCGTGGAGCACCTGGACCAGCGGACCGGTTCGCTGGACGGGTACATCGTCATGGAGTACGTGGGCGGCAAATCGCTCAAGGAGATCGCCAACGAGAGGCGCCGGCCGGACGGCCGCCGCGACCCGCTGCCGGTGGAGCAGGCGTGCGCGTACGGCATCGAGGCGCTGGAGGCGCTCGGTCACCTGCACTCCAGGAACCTCCTGTACTGCGACTTCAAGGTCGACAACGCCATCCAGCAGGCCGACCAGCTGAAGCTGATCGACATGGGCGCGGTCCGGCGGATGGACGACGAGGAGTCGGCCATCTACGGCACCGTCGGCTACCAGGCGCCGGAGGTCGCGGAGCTCGGCCCGTCGGTCGCCTCCGACCTCTACACCGTGGCGCGCACGCTGGCCGTGCTGACCTTCGACTTCCAGGGCTACACGAACGTGTTCGTGGACTCGCTGCCGGACCCGCAGCACATCGAGGTGTTCGGGCGGTACGAGTCCTTCTACCGGCTGCTGGTACGGGCCACCGACCCGGATCCGGGACGGCGGTTCGCGTCCGCGCAGGAGATGGCCGACCAGCTGACGGGGGTGCTGCGAGAGGTCGTCGCGCTCCAGACGGGCCGCCCCAGGCCCCAGGTCTCCACCCTCTTCGGGCCCGAGCTGCGGGTCCCGGACGACCGGCTGTTCATCGACGACAGGTCGGGCGCGCACGTGTCCCGGCTGGGCGAGCGGCCCGTGAAGCGGTGGCGGGCGGGCCGGGGCGCCGCTGCGGCCCGGGTCACGGCCGCCGTCCCGGCTCCGGGGGCTGCTCCGGGGGCTGCTCCGGCGATGGAGGCCGGGGCCGCGGCCCCGTCGGCCCCTCCGGCTCCGTCGGCTTCGCCGATCACCGGGTACGGCACGACCGGTCTGGTCACCACGGCGACGCACCGGGCCGCCGGTCCCGCCGTGCCGGCCCCGCGCCGGGCTCCGGCGGCCGCGCCGCTGCCGCCCGTCGAGATCACCGCCTCGCAGCGGCCGGAACTGTCCACGCTCGACGCCCGTGAGGCCGCGCTGGCCCTGCCCGTGCCGCTGGTCGACGCAGGGGACCCCAACGCCGGTTTCCTGGCGGGCCTGCTGGCCTCCGCGCCGGCCGACCTGCTGGCCGCGCTGGGCTCGGCGCCGGCCGAATCCGCGGAGCTGCGGCTGCGGGAGCTGCGGGCCCGGCTCGAACTGGGCGGGGCCGACGCGCCGCTCGTCGCCGAAGCGCTGACCCGGCTGGAAGCGCGGCACCCCGACGACTGGCGCGTGGTGTGGGCCCGGGGCATCTCCTCGCTGGCCGTCGGGGAGGACGAGACGGCGGCCGTGTCCTTCGACGCCATCTACGACGCCTTCCCGGGCGAACCGGCACCGAAGCTGGCGCTGGGCCTCTGCGCGGAGGTGCTGGGGCAGTTGGACAACGCCGCCGAGTACTACCGGCTGGTGTGGGCCACGGACCCCGGGTTCGTCGGAGCGGCGTTCGGGCTGGCCCGGGTGCAACTGGCCGCCGGGGACCGGGCCGGAGCCGTGCGCACGCTGGAATCCGTACCGGAGGCGTCGATCCACCACACCGCCGCGCGGGTGGCGGCCGTACGGGCACGCCTGCGCGACCGGTCTCCGCAGGAGGCGCTGCTGCCCGATCTGACGGCGGCAGCGGCGCAGGTGGAGGGGCTGGGGCGGTTCGGCCTGGACTCGGTGCGCCACGAGCGGCTCAGGGCGGAAGTTCTGGGCTCGGCGCTGGACTGGGTACTGTCGGGCAGCCGGGGTTCCGACCCCGGGCCTACCTCGCTGCTCGGCTGCCAACTGGACGAGCGGGGGCTGCGCTTCGGCCTGGAGCGCTCGTTCCGCGTGCTGGCACGGCTGGCGCAGCGGGGCGAGGAGAGGATCGAACTGGTGGAGCGGGCAAACCGTTTCCGTCCCCGGACGTGGGTGTGATTGATGTCGATGCATCGGCTGTCGGGCTGCCCCAGCTGCGCGGAACCGCTGGAGGAGGGTGATCGTTTCTGCGGCCTCTGCGGCTACGCCCTCACCACCACCGCCCCCTCGGAGCCCCGCGCCCCGCAAGGGGCGACACCACCCACGCCCCCGCTGGGCGCGGCATCCGTGCCCCCGGCGGGCGCGCCCTCGGCCGCGGCGGGCTTCCCGCCCTCGGCCGGTCCGGGCGCGGCCGTGCCCCCGGCGGCTCCGCCCTCCCCCGCTCGGTTCGCGGCGGATCCGGCTGAGCAGGGCACCCCGGCCGCGGCCGGCCCGGCGGAGCCGTTCGCCCCGGCGGGCGCGGCGCACATGCCCCCGGCCGCCCCTGCCCCGGCCGCCGAAGCTGCTCACGCGGGCGCGACCGGCCAGGCCACCCCGGCGGGCGGGATCCCCGCCACGCGCGGGCGCCCGTCGCCCGACGAGGCCCCCGCACCCCGGCACTCCGGCGGCTACGCCGAACCGGCGGCCCCCGGGTACGCCGGCGAGGCCGCGCCCGGCTGGGGCAGCGTCTCCACCGCCGCCCCCACCCTGGTGTCGGGCCCCTCCGGCTGGTCCGACCCCCACGGCACGCCTCCGGCCCCCGAGGGCCCGTACACCGCACCCCCTCAGGGCCGGCACCCGGCGGACACCACCCCCTACGGGGCCGGCGCCCAAGGCCCGGGTTCCGCGGGCGGACCGGGTTACGACGGCTACGACGCGTACGGCACCCCGGGCCCGGGAGAGCACGCCTCCCCCTACGACCACCCCGCCCAGCAGGGGCACCGCCCCGGCGGCGAAGCCCCGTACGGCGGCTCCCAGGGCCCCGGCCCGGGACACGAAGCCCCGTACGGCAGCTCAGCCCCGCAGGGCGGGAACCCCGAGAGCGGCACCCCCTACGGCAGTTCCGCCCCGCAGGGGGACACGCCCGCCGGCGAAGCCCCGTACGGCAGCCCCGCCCCCCAGGGCGGGAACCCCGAGGGCGAAGCCCCGTACGGCAGCGGCCCCGCGGGACAAGGCCACGGCCCCGGGGGCGAAGCCCCCCAGGGCGCCGCCCCGCAGGGGGAGGCCGGTGGGAAGACCTGTGTGGCCTGCCGCGCCGGGCGGGTGGACACCGACGGGTACTGCGAGCACTGCGGCCACGCGCAGCCCCGCGAGCGGGACCACCTCGAAGAGGAGCTCGGGAGCGTCGCCGCCGTCAGCGACCGCGGGCTGCGCCACCACCGCAACGAGGACTCCTTCGCCGTGGCGGCCACCGCGCTGCCCGACGGCTCCGCCGCCACCGTGGCCATCGTCTGCGACGGCGTCTCCTCCGCGAGCCGCCCCGACGAGGCCTCCGCGGCCGCCGCCGGAGCCGCCAACGAGGCCCTCCTCGACGCCCTCCCCCGCGGCGCCCATCCCCAGGAGGCCATGCACGAGGCGATCCTGGCCGCCGCCGCCGCGGTGAACGCCCTCGCCCCCGAGGTGCCCGGCGCCCAGAACGCCCCCGCCTGCACCCTGGTCGGCGCCGTGGTCAGCCGTGGCCTGCTGACCATCGGCTGGGTCGGCGACAGCCGCGCCTACTGGGTCCCCGACGACCGCGCCGCCCTGCCCCGGCGCCTCACCGAGGACGACTCCTGGGCGGCCCAGATGGTCGCGGCGGGCCTGATGGGCGAGGCCGAGGCCTACGCGGACGTCCGCGCGCACGCCATCACCGGCTGGCTCGGGGCCGACGCGTACGACCTGGAACCGCACACCGCCACCTTCAAGCCCGATCACGACGGCGTGGTCGTGGTCTGCACCGACGGCCTGTGGAACTACGCCGAGTCCGCGCGCGACATGGCCCAGGTGCTTCCGCACGACGCCGCCGTCCGGCCCCTGCACAGTGCGCAGGTCTTGGTGGGGCACGCCCTCGACGGCGGCGGGCACGACAACGTCACCGTGGCCGTCGTCCCCTTCGCGGCCACCCCGCCGACCCCGCCCGCGGGCGCCGCGGGCCCCGCCGCCCCGCAGGCCCAGGCCTGATACCCGTCCCCGAGGAGGAGCGACCGATGGCGAACTTCGCCAAGCCGAGCGCCCCGCGCTTCAGCGTGGAGGTGTACCAGAACGAGTTCCTCGCCGAGGGCGCCCGCGACGTCCACGCCATCGTCACGGTCACCTCCACCGGCGGGGCCACGGCCACCCGGACAAGCGTCGCCCCGGGCGGCGCCGCCGTGGTGATCATGGTCGACTGTTCCGGCTCCATGGAGTACCCGCCCGAGAAGATGCGCGGCGCCCGCGAGGCGACCGCGGCCGCCGTCGACACCCTCCGCGACGGCACCGCCTTCGCCGTGATCGCCGGGACGCACGTCGCCAAGGAGGTGTTCCCGCGGCGGGGCCGCCTCGCCATCGCCGACGCGACCACCCGCGCCCAGGCCAAGGAGGCCCTGCGCGGCCTCTCCTCCGGCGGCGGCACCGCCATCGGCACCTGGCTGCGCCTCGCCGACGGCCTGCTGCGCGGGTCCACCGCGGCGATCCGGCACGGGATCCTGCTCACCGACGGCCGCAACGAGCACGAGGACCCGGCCGTGCTGCGCGCCACGCTCGACGCCTGCGCGGGCCGTTTCACCTGTGACGCCCGCGGCGTGGGAACCGACTGGGAGGTCAAGGAGGTCACCGGCATCGCGAGCGCGCTGCTCGGCACGGCCGACATCGTGGCCGATCCGGCCCGGCTGACCGAGGACTTCACGCACATGATGGAAAAGGTCATGGGCAAGGAAGTGGCGGACGTCTCACTGCGCCTGTGGACCCCGGTGGGCGCGGAGGTCCTGTACGTCAAGCAGGTCGCTCCCGCCGTGCAGGACCTGACCGGACGCCGCACGGAGGCGACCCCGCGCGCCGGGGACTATCCGACGGGTTCCTGGGGCGACGAGTCCCGCGAGTACCACGTGTGCGTACGGGTCCCGGGCGCCTCCGTCGGCCAGGAGATGCTCGCCGCCCGCGCCGCCCTGCTCATGCCGGGGGCGCCCGGCGAGGACCCGGCCGTCCTGGCTCAAGGCCTGGTCCGCGCCGTCTGGACGGACGATCTCGCCGCGTCCACCGCCATCAACCCGCAGGTGGCCCACTACACCGGGCAGGCGGAGCTCGCGCAGGCCATCCAGCAGGGTCTGGAGGCCCGCAAACTGGGAGACGTCGGCGGGGCCACGGCCAAGCTCGGCCGGGCCGTGCAGCTGGCGAGCTCCTCGGGCAACGCCGACACCGCCAAGCTGCTCGCCAAGGTGGTGGATGTCGTCGATGCGGCGGCGGGTACTGTGCGACTGAAGGCAAAGGTCGCCGACGCGGACGAGATGACACTAGAAACGCGTTCCACTCAAACCGTTCGAGTGCGAAAATCTTGACGTAAAGCTTGACGCTCTGATCGTGACGCTCTGATCGGACGCGAAGAAGACGCGATGAAGAAGCAGCAGAAGAAGAAGACCCTGCCTCGTTGACGCAGGAAGAAGGAGGAAGCGCCGCGATGCCGACCTGCCCGAACGGGCACCAGTCCGCCTCCGACGACTGGTGCGAGGTCTGCGGCCACCGCATGGCCGCCCCTACGGGCACCCCCGGGGCGCCCTCCTACGGCTACGGCTACCCTCCCACCGGCGAGCCGACCGCACAGGCCGAGCTCTGCCCGCAGTGCCGGACCCCGCGCGAGGCCATGGCCCCGTTCTGCGAGGAGTGCCGGTACAACTTCCTGACGCGCGCGGCGACCTCGTACACACCGCTCTCCCCGGACCTGCCCCCGCCGCCGCCCCCCTCCCGGGGCGCGCCCGCGGCCCCGCCGGCGTACTCCCAGGACCACTTCGACTACCAGGGCTCTCGGCCCTCGCGGGTCAACCGCCCGGCCGAGCCGCTGCAGCGCGAGGACGACTGGATGCTGCCGCCTCCGGCGCGCCAGGACTTCCAGCAGCCCCCGTACCAGCAGCAGCCGCCGCCCGGGCAGCACCAGCAGCCCCAGCACCAGCAGCCGCCGCAGCACCAGCAGCCGCACCAGCCGCCGCCCCCGCAGGCTCACCAGCAGCAGCCGCAGGCGCAGCAGGCTCCGCCGCCGTACCAGCAGCAGCCCTCGCAGACCGGGCAGTACCAGCCGCCGCAGCCGCCCCCGCACCACCAGCAGCACCAGCAGCACCAGGCGCCCCAGCCCCAGCAGTCGTACCAGCAGCCCTACCAGCCCCAGGGCGGCGGCTCCTGGACCGCGACCATCGGTCCGGACCGCACGTACTTCATGGCGATGATGCAGCGCAGCGGCCCCGAAGCGGCGGGGCTCGACCTGCCCGCGTACTCCCCCGAGCAGCACCTCCCGCTCGTCGGCGGCCAGATCACCATCGGCCGCCGCCGTGCCTCGACGGGCGAGTCCCCCGACATCGACCTGTCGGTGCCGCCGGAGGACCCGGGCGTCTCGCACCAGCACGCGGTGCTCGTCCAGCAGCCCGACGGCAGCTGGGCCGTGGTGGACCAGAACTCCACCAACGGCACCACGATCAACGACGGCGAGGACTCGATCCAGCCGTACGTGCCGGTTCCGCTCGCCGACGGGGACCGGGTCCACGTCGGTGCCTGGACCACGATCACAGTCCGGCGCGGCTGACCCCGCACGGCTGACCCGGCGCGGCCGCGGGTCCTGAACGCGACGAAGCCCTCCGGTGACACCGGAGGGCTTCGTTTTCGGGCCGGGAAGGCTCAGCCGCCGACCAAGGGGTCCCGCGCGCCCCGCCGGCGCCGCACGCTCACCACCACGGCGGTGACCGGCAGCAGGATGAGCAGGCCGGCGAGGGTGAGCGGGGGCAGCGACCCGGGCGTGGCGCCGAAGTACAGGAACGGCAGTCCCGCGAGCAGGACGGCCGGTGCGGTGCGCAGCCGGGCGAACGCCGGGCGTCCGGCCAGCAGCAGTCCGGCGGCCACCGGGACGACGAAGCGCAGCCAGGTCAACGGGTACACCAGCGGGACCGTCAGCACGGCGCCCGCCAGGACCAGCGTCCACGCCAGCACCGCGGCCACCCCGGCCCGGGTGCGGATCCGCGGGGCCGGCCGCAGGTCGGGCGGGCACGCCACCGCCACCAGGGCCAGGGGCAGGACCGGACCCAGGACGAGCATCGGGGTGCTGGAGAGCGCCTGGATCCCGATGCCGCCGATGCCCATCCGGATCGTGGTGGCGACGAGCTCCACGACCACTCCGGCCAGCACGGTCCAACTGCCCGCCGACCAGCGGCCCGCCAGTGCGAGGAATGCGCCGAACAGCATGACCAGGTATCCCGCCGCCAGCAGCACGAAGCCGGCGCCGACCGGTCCCCCGCCGAAGAGGGCGTAGCGCATCAGTCCCATCCAGCCGGCCGCGCACGCCCCGATGGCGACCAGGGCGAACGGCGCCAGCGCCGCCAGGAGGCGGCCGGGCCGTCCCGTGGAGCCCAGGCCGAGCCGCATCCGCAGGGCGTGTCCGGCGACGTCGGCGCCTTCTCGCACTCGGGCGGGCGCCCCCGCCCCCCGCGTGGCCTCGTGGTACGCGTAGGCGATCTCGTCGCCGAACTCCCGCCGGTAGGCGGCGGGATACAGCCTCAGCAGCGTGGTCATGAGCCCACCACCGCGCCGCCGATGCCGAAGGAGCCGCCGAGGGCGCCGCCGACGGAGACCCGGAGGGAGGTGCCGAAGGAGGCGCCCGCCCCGCCGAGTCCCAGCCGCCGGGTCGCCTCCTGGGCGGTGCGTGCGAGCCGGGCCGCCTCTGCGGCCAGGATCTCCCGCCCGCGGGGGGCGAGCGCGTAGCTGCGCCGCCTGCGTCCGTCGACCACCTCTTCCTCGTGGACGGCGATGAGTTCTTGTTCCAGGAGCCGCTCCAGGGCCCCGTAGAGCGTTCCGGTGCGCATCTTGGTGCGGCCTTCCGAAATCTTCTCGACCTCCTGAGCGATCGCGTAACCGTGCCGCGGGGCATCGGCGATCGCCGTGAGGATCAGCAGGGTCGGCTCGCGGAGAGCTTGATCATTCACACCCCGACCATAACTCGGCAGCCGACATATGTCGATAGCCGACCTATGTCGCTCCGGCCTCCCCCAGGGGCCACACGTAGGGCCCCTGGGGATCGTCGAGCCAGGACCACTGCCCCGCCTCGCCGACCGTCACCCCGAAGCGCTCGCGCGCCGGCCGGTCCTCGCGCCGCCACAGGTCCAGCGCCTCCCTCGGGTGCAGCGCGCCCGAGGTCAGCACGAGCATGAACTGGAAGCGCTCGTTCTCCACCAGCTCGTACGGGATCCCCTGCGGCATCCCGTACGTGCCCGGCGGCGCGGCCGTGGCCCCGCGCAGCGGCACGAAGTAGGCGGAGGTGTGCAGGAAGCGGCCCTCGGCGAACCCGGCGTCCCGCACCGTGAGCGCGATCAGCCCGGTCGACAGCGGGGCCAGGATCCGGGCCCCGGGCCGGCACTGGCCCAGCCAGGCGGGCGGGATCAGCGGGATCGTGCAGGTCACCAGGATCCGGTCGAAGGGGGCGCGGGCGGGGCAGCCGCGCGCCCCGTCGCCGGTGACCACGGCCGGGTGGTAGCCGAGCCGGTCCAGGTGCGCGCGGGCCGACTCGGTGATCTCCTCGTCCAGGTCCACGGTGGTGACCAGCCCGTCGCCGAGCCGGTGGCACAGCAGGGCCGCGTTGTAGCCGGTGCCCGCGCCGATCTCCAGCACGTTGTCCCCGTCGCGCACGTCCAGGGCATCCAGCATCTTCGCCATCAGCGAGGGCTGACTGCTGGAGGAGACCAGCTCGCCGTCGCGCAGCCGGGTGGCGAGCGGGGCGTCGGTGTAGACCCCGCGCAGCCAGCGGGCCCGCAGCTCGGGGTCCGGGTCCTCGGCCCACAGCCGCTCGTGTCCGGCGCCGCGGCCGGTGTAGTAGTACGGGACGAACACGTGCCGGGGCACGGCGGTGAAGGCCGCCCGCCAGCGCGGATCCTCCAGCGCCCCGGCGGCGGTCAGCTCCCGTACCTGGGCGGCGTGCGCGGTTTCCCGCACGTCGCGTACCTCGGCGTGTGCGCCCATGTCTCCACTGTCCTGCGGACACCGTCCGCGTGCGACCGCGCCGCGGACACCCGGGCGGTGTCCGCGGGACCCGGACGACCTGGGACCGGGGTCCTCCGTCCGGGCGTCTGAGACGATGGTCGGGTGAATGAGATTCCGCGGGGCACGGTCCAGGAGCAGACCTTCTACGAACTGGTGGGCGGCGAGGACACCTTCCGCCGTCTGGTCCACCGCTTCTACCAGGGCGTCGCCGAGGACCCGTTGCTGCGCCCGATGTACCCGGAGGGGGACCTCGGGCCCGCCGAGGAGCGGTTCGCGCTGTTCCTGATGCAGTACTGGGGCGGCCCGAACACCTACAGCGAGAACCGCGGCCACCCGCGCCTGCGCATGCGGCACGCGCCCTTCCAGGTGGACGCCGCCGCGCACGACGCGTGGCTGAAGCACATGCGGGTGGCGGTGGACGAGCTCGCCCTCGCGCCGGAGCACGAGGCGCAGCTGTGGCGGTACCTGACGTACGCCGCCGCGTCGATGATCAACACCGCGGGCTAGCCCCCGGCCCCGTACGGGATCCCGCGCGCGGGTCCCCGTACGGCGCGGCCGGCTAGACCGGCCGGACGAGCAGGGTGCCGAGGCCGCCCGGGCGGCGCGTGGCCACGGACCCGTACGGGGTGCGAAGCCGCAGCCAGCCGCCGGAGGCGAACAGGGCCACGGGCTCGGGGGCGCCGGTCCCGGCAGGCACGGCGGGCACGGTGGACCGTACGGGCCGCAGGAAGCCCAGGGACTGCGCGGCGTGCACGGCGCGCAGCGGAAGTTCGGTGTCCCCCAGCGTGCGGGACCAGATCTCGCGGCCGATGCGGTCGCGCTCGGAGCGGGTCCGGTGCTGCGGGGGCAGGGCCTCGTCGCGGGCCCGGAATTCGGCGACGGCGGCGGCCAGGGCCTTGGCCATCGCCTCGGGGCCGGGCAGCCCGGCCACCGGGGTCCAGCCGCCGCGGGGCGGCAGCACGCCCGCCCAGGGCGGTCCGGTGACGGCCGCCGGGACGGCGGCGCCGGCCCGCTCGCCCTCGTCCACGGACTCCAGCAGCTCCCCGGCCGAGACGGTCAGGTCGAGCGGAGCGGAGAGGGGCGCGGCGAGCCGCACCGTGCGGACGGCCAGGACGTCGAAGGACGGCGGCCGTCCGAAGACGGCGAGCGCACCGCCGCCGGCCTGCGCCTGCAGGCGGACGGCGGCGGCGCGGTCGTAGTGCACCAGCCGGCCCAGGAAGGCGGCGAGGTCCGCCGCCTCCCCGGAGTCGGCGAAGTGCAGCTGCTCGTTCATGCCGCGATGCCCCCGGCAGGGGCACCGGTCTTCGGCTGTGCCTTCGGCTCGTCCAGGTACTCCTGGAGGAAGAGCTTCTCCTCGGCCGTGATGCGGCGGGGCCGCCCCTCAGCGAGGTTGTAGGGCACGACCACGGTCTCGGCGCGCACGTACACCGTCTCGGGCCCGTCCTCGGTCGCCTCGTCCTTGACCTCGTAGCGGATGGTCAGGGACGCGGCGCCTATCCGGGTCACCCAGGACTCGATGAGCACCGGCTCGTGACGGTGCACGAGGGGCAGCTTGTAGTCGATCTCGTGACGGGCCACGACGGAACCGCCCGTGAAGGACTCACTGCCCTCCCCCGGCGCGAGGCGGAACATGAAGTCGATCCGCGCCTCCTCCAGATAGCGGAGGAAGACGACGTTGTTGACGTGCCCGAAGGCATCCATGTCCGCCCAGCGGAGGGGGCATCGGTAGTGGTGTCTGGCCATGGCCCGTTTCCTCGGCCCTCAGCCTCGGGTGAGCTTCTTGTAGGTGGCACGGTGCGGACGGGTCGCGTCCGCGCCGAGCCGCTCGACCTTGTTCTTCTCGTACGACTCGAAGTTGCCCTCGAACCAGTACCACTTGGACTCGCCCTCGTACGCCAGGATGTGCGTGGCGACTCGGTCCAGGAACCAGCGGTCGTGCGAGATGACCACGGCCGCACCCGGGAACTCCAGGAGCGCGTTCTCGAGCGAGGACAGGGTCTCGACGTCGAGGTCGTTGGTGGGCTCGTCGAGGAGCAGCAGGTTGCCGCCCTCCTTGAGCGTCAGCGCCAGGTTCAGGCGGTTGCGCTCACCACCGGAGAGGATGCCGGCGGCCTTCTGCTGGTCCGGACCCTTGAAGCCGAAGGCGCTGACGTACGCGCGCGACGGCATCTCGACCTGGCCGACGTTGATGTAGTCCAGCTCGTCCGACACGACGGCCCAGAGGGACTTCTTGGGGTCGATGTTGGCGCGGCTCTGGTCGACGTACGAGATCTTGACGGTCTCGCCGATCTTGACGGAACCGGAGTCCGGCTCCTCCAGACCCAGGAGCATCTTGAAGAGCGTGGTCTTGCCGGCGCCGTTCGGGCCGATGATGCCGACGATGCCGTTGCGCGGCAGCGTGAAGGACAGGTCGTCGACCAGGACCTTGTCACCGAACGCCTTGTTGAGGTTGTTGACCTCGACCACGATCGAGCCCAGACGCGGGCCCGGCGGGATCTGGATCTCCTCGAAGTCCAGCTTCCGCATCTTGTCCGCCTCGGCGGCCATCTCCTCGTAGCGGGCGAGGCGGGCCTTGGACTTGGTCTGACGCCCCTTGGCGTTGGACCGCACCCACTCGAGCTCTTCCTTGAGGCGCTTCTGGCGCTTCTCGTCCTTGCGGCCCTCGACCTTGAGACGGGTGGCCTTCTTCTCCAGGTAGGTGGAGTAGTTGCCCTCGTACGGGTGGGCGCGGCCGCGGTCGAGTTCGAGGATCCACTCGGCGACGTTGTTCAGGAAGTACCGGTCGTGGGTGACGGCGACGACGGCACCCTTGTACTGCGAAAGGTGCTGCTCCAGCCAGTTCACCGACTCGGCGTCGAGGTGGTTGGTGGGCTCGTCGAGGAGGAGCAGGTCCGGGGCCTCGATCAGCAGCTTGCAGAGCGCGACGCGGCGCTTCTCGCCACCGGAGAGGTTGGTGACGGGCCAGTCGCCGGGCGGGCAGCCCAGGGCGTCCATGGCCTGCTCCAGCTGGGCGTCGAGGTCCCAGGCGTTGGCGTGGTCCAGGACTTCCTGGAGCTTGCCCATCTCGTCCAGCAGCGCGTCGGTGTAGTCGGTCGCCATTTCCTCGGCGACCTCGTTGAAGCGCTTCAGCTTGGCCATGATGTCGGCCGCGCCGTCCTGGACGTTCTCCAGGACCGTCTTGGACTCGTCGAGCTTCGGCTCCTGCATGAGGATGCCGACGGTGAAGCCGGGAGACAGGTAGGCCTCGCCGTTGGACGGCTGCTCCAGCCCCGCCATGATCTTGAGGACGGTGGACTTACCGGCGCCGTTCGGGCCGACCACACCGATCTTCGCGCCGGGCAGGAAGTTCAGGGTGACGTCATCAAGAATCACCTTGTCGCCGTGCGCCTTGCGCGTCTTGCGCATGGTGTAGATGAACTCAGCCAAGAGAAACCGTCCGGCAGATCGATGGTGGGCAGATACACCCCATCTTGCCTGACGTCCATCCCTCGGGGGAAACCCGTATGGTCCCGGCGCCCTGACCTGGGCACCGACCGGAGGGGCACCTGACGGTCGTGGCCGTCATTGGTCGTCCTTGGCCGTCCCTGGGCCCCCTCCGACGGCCCAGGGACGGCCCGGCGGCAGTCGTCGTGGGATCCGTTCTTGCAGGTGAGCGCCCCCAAGATTCGGGAGTGGCCAACAATCCGATGCCCCGAGGGGGCGACCTCGGGGCAGGATGGGGCGCGTGCTCCCTCCCCGACTGCTGTGGTGTGACCCCCGGCCCATCCCCCGGTTCAACCGGCAGGAGCGGGTGACCAGCATCGTCTGCGATCCCGGCTTCTACGAGCCGACCGACGAGGACGACTGTGTGAGGTTCGGGTACTTCTGCCAGGCGCATGACCGGCCCTATTGGCACGAGTCCTGCGGGGAAGGACCTCATCTGGTCGCCCTGCACTGTGCGGAGCACGGGCCGGAGAACATGTGGCCGCAGCCGCTCATGCTGATGTTCCCCGAAGGGTTCGCCCCCCCGCTTAGCGATGCGCAGCTGGCGTGGGTGCACGCGGAGAACGACGCCAGCTAGTCCTGGCGATCCTCGGGCCCCCTCAAGGCCAAGGCATCCGCCACGACCCACATGTCGAGAACGACGACGTCGGCCCCGGCGTTAGCCAGGGTCGACCGCTTCGGCGGCTTGTTGGCGAAGCCAATGCTCCGTGCGGCGGCCGCCTTGGCGGCCGCGACGTCGGTCACCGCGTCCCCGATGAGGACCGTTTCTGCGGGATCGACACCCAGGGTCTTCGCCGCGGTCAGGAGCGGGTAAGGCGCCGGCTTCATGAGGTCCGGTCGGAGCCTGGGGCGCCCGATCACCTCGTCCACTGCATCCGCGATGCCGTTGGACGCCAGAAACGCCCTCACGCACTCGGCAGAGTTGTTGCTCACCACTGCGACGCGCCATTTCGCGCCACGAGCCGCCCGAAGCGCCTGGACGGCCCCCGCCACGGGTGCGCCGGCCACCTTGACCGCCCGGAGTTCTGCGGCGGTGAGAGCGTCCTCCACGACGCCGAGCAGCGACGGCCCACCCTCCACGGAGATCCGGTGCACTTCCATGGGGTCGTCCGTCCCGCGAGCCCGCTCCCCGAGCTGCGGGTCGTGAAGGGCTACGAGGTCCGCTAGCTCCTTTGCGACACCAGGAGCCGGCAGCCCACGGAACACGTCACAGATCGGTCCGTCGAAGTCGAAGAGGACAGCACGGGAGGCAGCGAGCACCTCGGCCAGGGCCTCAGAGAGTTCCTGCATCGGCGTCCCTCGCGATCGTGTCCCAAATGCTGTCGAACCACATACGGGCCTGTTCGACCTGCTGCGCGCCGCCGGAGGAGTCTCCGTCATTGAGCGAGTGGTGGAAGAGGATCGTGTCCTTGCCCACGAGGTCGAAGATCTCGATGGGCTCACCCTGAGCGACCACTTTGTTGGGCCGGATCGGGTAGTAGCCGAAGAAGGCGTCCTGGTTGTTGATCACATAGAGCTTGAAGAACTGCGTCCCGCTGTGGACGCGGACGCTGACGCTGCTCTCCTGGACGAGGCCAAGGTGGCTGAGTTCGCTTATGGCATCCGAGATGCTCCGCGTGTAGCCGACCATGATGTCGTGCATGCGAGCACGGATCCGGGGGTCGTCCCCGCAGTCCTCTCGCCGCACAGGAGCAGCCTGCGGCACTGCCATGTCGGGCACGAGGATGCGCATCCGGATGCTCGCAGGTGTGAGGCGCCCGATGCGGATTTTATCCAGCGGCTCTTGCAGCGCGCCGTGCAGCGTCTCGCTAGAGAAGCCCGCGAAGTCGATCGTCACGTTCCGACTGGCGAAGGCCTGCTCGACGTAGGGCCGCAGACCCGCCGGCCGCTCGGTCCGGTTCCGGACGAAGACCCCGCTCCCCTTGCGCGAGACAACGAGGCCCTCGTCTTCGAGGTCGCGCAGCGCCCGCTGGATGGTCGCCCGAGCGAAGCCGTAGTGATCGGTCAGCATCTTGTGAGACGGGAGCTTCTCGCCTGGTGCGAGCTTCCTCGTCCTGATCGCAGCCCCGAGGCTGCGCGCCACCTGCTCGTACGGGGGCCGGTCGTCGTCCGGGTCCAGGGCTTCAAGCGCAAACGTCATGAGCTGATGCTACGGCCAACCTGACTATTTGAGCAGCCTGGATAGCCACATGTTGACGTGACTAGCCAAGCTGGCTATGTTTTCCTCATGCCCACCGGGCTAGCCAAGTAAGTCAGGCTGAACGGGAGAGCTGTGCCTCGCATCGGTGCAGCTCAGGGGACAGGGGCCCGGGATAGAGCGGGCTGAGGATGGCGGACAGCCGCTTGCGGCCCTGGTCAGTCCGTACGGCAGACCGAAAGGTCTGGTCTCTGCCTAGAGCGGGGCCCTAGCGAGCTGTTCCTTGAACCGGCAGCCGCGTCCCCGAAAGAGACACCACAGCTCAGCACCGCCGTAGTTCGCTACGGCCGGTTGCCTCCTCCGCCCATGCGGCGCTTCGGCGTCGGACGGGCGGGGTCGCAGGGAGCCGAGCACGACCGCTCCACCCCCAACGAAGTGCAGCCCCTGGCGCTCGAACGCCGGGGGCTGCTGAGTCCCGTTCCTCGGTAGAAGGAGCAAGACCCATGAAGTCCATCGCTGCACTTCACAACGTTGTTACCCCGTGGTCGGATGGCTTGGAGCCGTCGGACGCGGAGCTGGATTCGATCGAGTTCGAGTTGCCGCTGATCCTGGCGGAGGTCGACCTGCTCGACGCGGAGATCGCCGTGCTGGACCGTACACCTTCCGAGCTGGACGAGCGGCGGATCCGCCGGGCCCGCCGCAAGGCGCTGACCGTGCGGCGGACGCTGACCAACCAGGCCGCCGCCGCGAGCATGCCGGGCGGTGCCGCATGAACGCCACCCTCGCCTCGCTGGACGCACCCCTGAGGGTCCTGCGCATCTTCGCCGCCGAGTTCCCTCACCTGCCGGCCCCCTGCGTACGGGTGACCACGATCTGGCCGGATCGACTGGAGCTCGCCTTCCACGACGACCTCGCCGCCTTCGAGTCATGGCGCGAAGCTCTCGATATCGCCCCCGAGAGCGTGAGCCACGATGTTCAGAACGGTGGCCGTACGCACCGGCTGGAGACGGAGGTCGACCACGCCGGCGCACGCCTGAAGCTGGTCGGCTACACCAGGATCCCCACGGTCGACGATGCGCGTTCATGGGTGGGGGCCGCATCGTGAACAGCGTTCAGATCCGTTCATCCGAGCGCGCGCTCTCGTTCGGGACGTGGCTGATCGTCGGTGGAGCGATGCTCTACTCCGTCCTCACTGTCACCCCGCTCATGGCCGCACACACCCAGCCCGAGTGGCGGTGGACGGCACCGATCCTGCCGCTCGTCGTGGATGCGGCCGTGGTCATCGTGGTCCGCCTCGACTCCGTCCTGGCCCGTCTCGGCGGGCACGGCGGCGCCTGGCCCGTCGCGCTGCGGTGGATGACCGGCACCATGACCCTCGCCCTGAACATCGGCGTATCCGCGCTGGCCGGGGACATGGTCGGGGTCGCCGTCCACTCCGTCGCACCCCTCCTCCTTATCGTCACCGCGGAGGCAGGGCTCGCCTACCGGCGGGCCCTGACCGCCGCCGTCCTCGCCGTGGAAGCCCGCAAGCGGGCGGAGCAGGATGCCCGGGACCGGGCCGCGGCGGAGCGGGAGGAGAACCGGCTGCGGGCCGAGCGTGAACAGCGCGAGCACGAAGCCGCGATCGCCCGTGAACAGCGTGAACACGAAGCCCGGTTGGTCCGCGAGGAAGCCGACCGGCAGGACCAGATCCGCCGCGAGAACCTGGCGCAGGCCGAAGCTGCCGAGCGGGTGGAGCGCGAGGCCCGTGAACGTCGTGAACACGAGCGTGAACAGCAGCGGATCGAGCGTGAACAGCTTGAACGCAGGGCTGCGCAGAAGCGCGAGGCGGAGGCCCGAGACCGGGCTGAGCGTGAACGCCGTGAACAGCTCCGTGAACAGGAGCGGGTCCAGCGTGAACGTGCCGCTCTCCTCGCCGCCGGACCCCCGGCCGAGAAGCTGAAGGAAGGCCAGGCCCTCGCCACCGTTCGGGCCGCGTTCGACGCGGGATTCCCCGTGCGGGTGGCCGCGGAGCTGACTGGCTGGTCCGTCGGCTGGGCCTCCGGCCGCTACCAGGAACTGCGCGACGCGAACAGCCCCACCGTCCAGGCTCTTGAAGTGGCCACGTCGTGAGGCCGACCCCGCTCAGTGCGGCAGCGACCCTGCCCATCTACTCCTGGCGCCTGGCCCCGGACGGCCTGGCCACCCGCCGCCAGCTCCGCGCCGCCGGCCTCCGGCCCGGCGGGCAGGACGTCGTCGCTCAGGTGGAGCGCCCCCGCTACCGGCGCGGCCCGCTAGTCGCCTTCCTCTACCGGATAGAGCTGGCCCGCCCGGTCCGCCCGATGACACCGGCCAAGGCCGCCGCTCTGGCGAAGGCGAACACGGCCCGCCGGACCTGCCCCGCCTGCTCGCGTGACGCCGGATACGTCATCCCGGCATCGCTCGGCATGTGCGTCCCCTGCGCCTACCCCGATGAACAGCACGCCGCCTGAACCGCCCCCGGCTTACCGGGGGCGGGCTTCACCGACCACACCCACACAGCACTGGAAGGAGGAACCACCGTGTCAGCAATCGACTGGGACGAGGAGTTCACCCGCATGAACCCCGAGACCGCTGAGAAGCCCAGCACGTCGTCCAAGTTCTCCGTCAAGCTCGGCGGGGTCCGCCGCAACACCGCCGCGCTCGCCGTGTGCGGCACGATCGCCGTCCTCGCCGTGTGCGGCACGGTCGTGGCCGTCACCAGCATGCAGAGCGACCAGGCCGCCCAGGACAGTGCCCGTGCCCGGGAGAAGGCCACGAACGCCCTGGTCGAGGTCGAGGCCGACAAGCAGCGGGCCCAGGCCGAGGAAGCGGCGGCGAAGACGCTCTACGAGCGGGAGATGACCGTCTACCTGGAGTGCATGAAGATCCGGGCGGCAGCGGTAGCCAAGGCCTCCTCCTACGACGTCTCAAGGATCGCCTCGTGCGCCGCCCCGACCCTCAGCGGTGCGGCCCCCAAGAAGCAGGAGGCCACCACCGAGTCCGGCGGCGACATCACCTCCAGCCCCTGGCTGTGGGTTGCCCTCGTCGGCGGCGGTGGCCTCTTCGCCTACAAGAAGCTCTCCGTGTCCGCCGCTTCCTCCGGTTCCAGCGCTGCCGTCTCCGCGAACAACAAGGGATTCACCTTCGAGAAGGGTGCATGAAATGACGCTCCAGTTCTTCGCTCTCGCACTGTTCTGCTGGGCCCTCTTCTTCACCTTCAAGAAGACCAAGGGAAAGCAGATGGCGATCTGCGTGATGCTGATCGTCTCCGGGATCTTCCTGCCGTACACGCCGTTCAGCGACGAGATCCGAGGCACCCTCGAATCGGTCTTCAACACCGCGAACACCACCGTCAGCAACGTCGGAACGTCACGCTAGGCAACCAGCCGCACGGTTACCGGTTACCGGTTACAGGCCCCAGACACCACCTCGACCCCGACCCAGGGGCCCCGAACCGGCGTCCACAGGGGCTGTAACCGGTAACCGGTAACCGCTCACAGCTACGCAGTGTCACCGAGGGAGGCTCGTGGAACTCCTCATACTCCTCGCCATCACGTACCTCGTGGGCGTCGACAACACGCACGACAAATACGAGAAGGCGGGAATCAAGAAACCCTCGCCGAAGTCGAAATCCAAATGGGAGCCGACCAAGGCGCCGGACACCTTCCGAAACGCCTCCTACAACGCGGCGGCGAAAACGCATTACGGGCTCCTCGCGGGAGCCCACTGGGCCGGGGGTCTGCGCGACGGGTGGCGCTCCGCCTACCTGAAGAAGCCGAAACCCACTCCTTCCGGTTCGTCTTCCGGTGCGGCTCCTTCGGGATCCTTTGGGCCCCTGTCGGGGGCCACCATCCCGCCGAAGCCCACCACGCCCCCGACGGCGACGGCCCCGCCGCCGAAGCCCAGCACAGCCACTACGCCGCCGAAGCCGACCACGCCCCCGGCACCGCCGCCGCCGTCCGCTCCTCCGACGTCCGCGCCGGGTCCGACGATCCCGCCGCCCGGCACCGTGCCGCCGCCTCCGACCGTCACGCTCCCCGACCACATCCGGAAGGACCCCGCGATGCAGCCCAACCCGCCCACCCCGCACACCGCGACCGTCGACACCAAGGGCGTCCACGTCACCACCGCCGCGGGAAAGTCCCGCACCTACAGCAGCGGCGAGGTCATCAACCTCACCCAGGTCATCGACCTCGCCGAAGGCGCCGCCACCCTGTGCCAGTCCAGCGCGGAGTCCGCCCTGGAGCTCGTGGACGAGTCCACGGAGCTCGCCGCGGACTGCGACGTGCTGATCGCCGAGATCACCGAGAAGGGAGTCGGCGCGAACCTCATCGGCAAGTGCGAGCACCTCAAGGAGCAGCTCGACCTCCAGGCCGCCGCCGCCAAGAAGTTCCACGACCAGATCCAGGGCGGCGAGGAAGCCTGCCGGACCGCCTCCCAGAACGCCGAGGTCCGCCACGGCGGCATCTTCCGCGCGGTCGCCGACTCCCCGCTGACCAAGCCCGCCGAGCGCGACTTCTACAACGCCCGATAGGAGACCGCATGTCTGCCACCGAATCCCTCAAGGACGCCGCCACCTACGCGCTGCTGCGTACCAAGCTCGCCTGGCTCACCCACCAGGTCCACGTCCACGGCGAGACCGTCACCAAGCTCGCCGCCGACGTCGACGAGACCGCGGAACAGATGCAGGACGCCTCCGAAACGATGAAGGCACTCGCCGTCGACGACGCGACCACCGCCGAGTTCGCGGACGCCGCCCTGACCATGACCGGCGCCAAGGAAGCGGCCGGCGAGTACAACTCCGCGGCCGACAGCGCGGCCGCGGCCGCCGACGACGCGAAGACCACCGTCGAGTCCGACCACGGAGGCATCGCGGACGCCGTGGACACCTCCCCCGTCGAGATGGCCGAAGCGACCTTCTACGCCCAGCAGTAAGGAGAACCGGACCATGGGGCCGACCCGAGCACAGTTCATCCAGTACGCGCCCGCCGCCCTCGCGCTGGCAGCAGCCGCCGCCGGCCCCTGGTCCGCACTCGCCGCCGCAGCGGCCGGAGCGGGAGCCTGGGCCATCAACACCTCCGCTCCCGCTCTGCGTTCCCTGATCGCGTGCGGGTTCACCGGCACCGGCTGCGGCATCGCCGCCCACCAAGTCCTCGCCGCGGGCATGAACCCGCTGTTCGCCCTCGGGCTCGCCGTCCCGGCCGGAGCAGCCGCCCTGGCCCACCACCGCAACACCGCCGGCCAGCTCTCCGCGCTCCCCGCCACGACGACCTCGGCGGGGCAGAGTTCGCAGGCGCAGATCATCACTGCCTACTGGAAGGAGTTCATCTCCGGTCCGACCCAGACCGAGGGCCGCAAACTCATCCAGGCCGGCGCCGAGCTCGCACAGCTCAGTCTCGACGTCGGGGACGACCACGTTGCCTTCACCGGGGTCATCACGCTGCCCCAGGGGCAGCAGGTCCGGGTGAAGGCGGCCGACATCGCCTCCGTCTACGGGGTTCCCATCTCGCAGGTGGAGATGGGTGACCCCAAGCACTACGCGCCCAACGCGCTGCCCGTCCTTGTGCACCTCATGAAGGCGGCGGCGCAGCCGGAGATCGCGGCCGGCGCCCCGACGACGCCCGAGCAGGTGTGGGCCACGTACGTCGCGATCCCGGACGGCGCGATGCCCGGCACCACCCTGACCCTGACCCGCTACGACGGCCCGCTGGACTGGGAAGGGATCGCCACCCGCGACCGCAAGGCAATCGGGACCGTCAACCTGCAGGACCTCGCGGGGAACCTGAACCTGGAGACGATCCAGGTCGCTCTAGCTCCCGCCGACAGGCCCTCGCAGATGGGGGTGCGCGTGATGAAGGAGCACGCGCTGATGCACGGCACGATGCTCTCCGACGTGGTGGACGAGCTGGCCATGGACTCGCGCGGATACGTCCGCCTGGGCACCTACATCGACGCCAACGCCGCCCTGGTCCCCCTCGCGCAGCCCGGCTCCGGCGCCCGCCACCTGTACCTCGTCGGCGGGTCCCGCTCCGGGAAGTCCGGAGTCCTGGAGCAGATCCTGCTCTCCGCCCTCAAGTCCCGCATCGCGGTGATCCTGGCCTCCCCGCAGGCCGGCACCATCGCCGGAGCCAGTCTGACCGCGTACTGCGGCGACGGGCTGGACGAGGCGATGGGCGCTCTGCGCCTGGCCTACGCGATGATGCTCGACCGCGAGGCCCGCTACCGCTCCCCGTCCTTCCCCTTCACCGACCCGCTGATCACGTTCATCATCGACGAAGCCCACATGCTGCTGTCGGTCTCCTCCCCGTACCACGCGGAGGCCAAAGCGATCGTCGAGCAGCTCACCCGCCGGGCCCTGAAGCGGGGCATCGGCGTGGTCCTGGCCACCCAGACCCCGCTCGCCGAAGACCTCGGCAACTCCTCGATCATCCGCTCCCAGCTCCTGATCGGCGGCGGCGCCGTGTTCCTGCGCTGCGCGAAGGGCCAGGGTTCTTTGGTCGGCGCGAACGCGGTCCAGGGCGCGGAGGGCATCGACCTGTCGATGATCCCCGACTCCTGGCCCGGCCAGGCCCAGAAGGTCGCCGACCGGGACATGAGCGGCCTGGACACCACAGCGTCCGCCCGGCCGGAGGACGGCACGTTCGGGCTCGGCTACCTCCTCACCCCCGGAAGCCAGGCCGTCCAGTTCCGCTCCCTGCACCTGGACGTCGCGCCCGTGGCCCTCGCCGCCGGCCTGACCCCCGTCGCCGTCGAGGACTGCGAAGCCTGGCGTCATCGCGAGGTGATCGCGCAGACCCCGCTCGTCGACCAGCGCGGCAAGAACCTCGTCGGCAGCCTCACCGACCTCCTGCACAGGACACAGCAGGGACCGACCGCGCAGCCCCAGCAGCGCCCCCAACAGGGCTCCACCGGCCCTGCAAGCCCTGCGGGCTCGGAAGGACTGGAGCCGATCAAGCCGCGCATCCTCGCACTCCTTCGGAACGGGAACATGCCCATGACCGTGGAGACCATCGCCCGAAAGCTGGGCACGCCCGTGAACCACATCAAGCCCCGCCTGACCGAGCTGAAGAAGCGGGACGAAGTCACCAACGAGAACGGACTGTGGAGGTCAGCAGCATGAACACCTGCACCGATACCGACTTCACCCACATCGACCCCGACCTGTACGCGAAGGCCTTCGCGCTGCTTGACCCCGCGCCGGAACCCGTCGCCCAGGCGGCCCCCGCCGCTCCGGCCCCGGTCTCCTTCGTCCTGGCCGCCCCGCCGGTACATCGGCCCGGTGCCGTCGAGAAGACCCTCACCGACGCTCTGGCCTTCCTCGACGACCACGGCTGGGCCAAGGGCAGGCTCATCCACCCCGAAGGCGCCCGCTGCTCCATCGGCGCCCTGCGCGCAGCGGCCGGCGCCCGCAACGACGCCTACCGCGACGCGGGCAACCTCCTCCTGGACGAAGCCCGCCAGCAGCACGGCAAGGGGTGGGAGGCGATCCCGGCCTGGAACGACTCCCACACCGGAGCGCAGGTCCGCAGCGTGTGGGAGACCGCCATCCGGCGCGCCCACCACATGAACATCTGACCGGCGGCATCCGGCAGGCCTGCCGACACCCGTCTCAGCTCAGCCCCACGCCCCGCTCGGAACCCCTTCCGGGCGGGGCGCCGCATTGTCCTGCCCTGCCTCAACTCCGACCATCAGGAGACCAAGACCCGTGCGCCGCTACCGGTACCGCTGCTCCGTCTGCCTGACCACGTCCCCGACGGCCTTTCACCTCGAAGACCTCGCCGCCGAGGCCGAAGGCCACCGCAAGGCCCTGCACGGCGGTCACTTCCCCGACGGGGAGCACGCCGGCGAGATAGACCGCCTCGGCCGCTGGTACGTCTCCCTTGGCCCGCTCGCCACCCTGCACGCCCGCCTCAGCGACACCCTCGCCGACCTCCGCAACACCGCGGACATGGGCCGCCCCCTGTGGGCCTCCGCCACCGCCGCCCTGGTCATCGGCGGCGCCGCCGCCCTGGTCATCACCGTCATCTCCGCCGCCCTCTGACAGGAACCTTCCGTGTCGTTCTCCTTCACCAACCCCAGACCCGACCGCGAACCCTCCTTCTCCTTCACCGGCCCGGAGGAGGTCGAAGAGCAGCTCCAGGCCATCACCGACATGGCGCACGAAATCCTCCGCCTCGTCGCCGAGGTCCGCAGGCAGATCCGCACCTGAGCCCCGACAGACACAACGAAGGCGGCCCCCTCTCACGCCAATGAAGCGGGGCCGCCCTCATCCACAACCCATCAACAGACCTGTGGAGGAACCCAGCATGACCCAACCCACCGACATCCGGCGAGACCACACCGGCCCCCGGCCCTTACTGCTGGACCTGTACTCCTGCGCCGGCGGCGCGGGCCGGGGCTACGAACGGGCCGGATTCGCCGTCGAAGGCGTCGATATCCGCCCCCGTCCGAACTACCCCTTCACCTTCATCCAGGGCAACGCCCTCACCGTCCTCGCCAAACTCATCGCCTCGGGCGAGATCCGCCGCTACACCGCCGTCCATGCCTCCCCGCCCTGCCAGAAGCGGTGCGCGCTGACCGTGGGCACCAACAAGTCCCGCGGCTGGGGCGGCCGGCACGTCGACCTCGTCGCCCCCACCCGCAAGCTCCTGGACGCGTCCGAACTGCCGTACGTGATCGAGCAGCCCGACGGCAAGGCCGACGTCCGCAAGGACATCACCCTGTGCGGCGAGATGTTCGGCCTCGGCGTCCTGCGTCACCGCAACTTCGAACTCGGAGGCTGGAGCACCCCCAAGCCCACGCACCTAAAGCACCGAGGCCGGGTACGCGGGTGGCGTCACGGCAAGTACCACGACGGGCCGTACGTCGCCGCCTACGGCAAGGGCGGCGGCAAGGCCACCGTCCCCGAGATGCAGCAGGCCATGGGCATCGACTGGACCGACGTCCACGAAGAACTCACCGAGGCCATCCCGCCCGCCTACTCCGAGTGGATCGGCCGCGCCTTCCTCGCCCGCACCTTGTCCGGGGCGGTGGCCGCGTGAGCGCCGCTACCGGGCACCTGCGGACCGCGCTTTGGCTCGCCGGGATCGGCCTGCCCGTCCTGCCCCTGAGGCAGGGCAAGGAGCCGTTCGGAAACTGTCCGGCTTGCATCCACTCGGCGTGCGGGGACCGGCCCCACATGAAGGCCGCCGGCCCCTGCCAGTGCCCGGCCCCCTGCCACGCCTGGGGCGCCGCCACCACCGACCCCGACATCCTGACCGGCCCGGCCTGGAACCGCGCATGGCGTCAGGCCGGAGCGGTCGCCTACCACCCGGGCGGTGCCGGTCTGACCGTGGTGGACCTGGACGACGCCGAAGCCGTCGCCTGGGCACGCCAGACCCTTCCCGCCACCACGGTCGTGCCGACGACGCGGGGCGAGCACTGGATCTACCGGGGCGCCATGCAGTCGAAGAACGGGGTCCGCCCCGAGGTAGACGTGAAGTCCACGATGTCCTACGTCCGCTGGCGAGGCCCCGGCGCCGGAACGATGGCCACCCTGCCGAACGTCGTACGCGCGCTCGTGGTAAAGGAACCCGCCGTCCGGCAGACCCGCCCCGTCATCGCGGCAGTGCCGGCAGGAGGCGGGCACTGCCCGCACCGCTCGCCCGCCTACCTGGAACGGGGCATCGCCATGGCCGTACAGCGCATCACCGGGGCCCGCGAGGCCATCCACACGACCGTGTACCGCACGTTCCTCGCCGTGCTGTCGGCCCATGGCCGGTGCGGCTGCCTGACCGAGACCCACACCGCGCGCCTGTTCACGGCCGCGCAGGGCAAGGGCGAATCTGCCCGGCACTGCGAGGTCGCCTGGACCAACGCCCGCACCGCATTGGGGATGTGACCGTGCCCGAGGACGAGAAGAACCCGGCCCGGCAGATCATCACCGACTACGCGCAGGACCACTTCCGGTACTTCCGCACCCCCGAAGGCACCGTCTACGCGCAGAAGAACGGCCACCCCGTAGCCCGCCCCATCCGCTCCCAGGGCACGACAGGCAGCCACCGCCAGGAACTCATGGTCGGTCTCTTCCGGGACGGGTTCGGCGTGTTCAACGGCACCGCGTTGAAGGAGGCGTTGGACTTGATCGAAGCGCTCGCCCTCAGCCAGGACGTACAGGCCACCCACATCCGGGTCGCCCCGGGATTCGACGGCGCGACCTGGCTCGACCTGGGCCGCGACGACGGCCAGTCCGTCCGCATCCACCCCACCGGCTGGGACATCCTGATCCCCGACCCGCGCGAGGTCTCCTGGAGGCGCACTCAGCTCACCGGAGAACTCCCCCTCCCCGAGAAGAACACCGAGGGCAAGGGCATCGACCGGCTGCTCAGGTTGTGCAACTACGCCAGCGCCGAGAGCGAGTGCCTGGCCATCGCCTGGGTGATCGGCTGCCTGGAGCCGTCCGTACCCGTCCCCGCACCGTTCCTCACTGGCCCCCAGGGCGCTGGCAAGTCGACCGGCGGGCGGATGCTGGTGCGGATCATCGAGGGCATGAAGGGTGACCTGCGTCGGGCGCCAAAGGACGAGGAGAACCTGATCACGGCCGTGGCCGCCGGTTGGGTCACCGCGCTGGACAACCTCTCGCACTTGCCGCCGGACCTGTCGGACCTGATGTGCTGCATCGTTACTGGGGCCGAGAGCGTCAAGCGCGCTCTGTTCAGTGACGGGGATGTCTACCTCTCCCGCTACCGCCGCCCGCTGCTGCTGACCGGCATCGACGTGGGCGTCATCCGCCCCGACCTCGCCGAACGGCTCCTTCCCCTGCGCCTGGAACGGCCCCGGGTACGACGGACCGAAGCGGAGCTGTGGGCGGAGTACACGGAGGTCCTGCCGGTCATCCTCGGCTCCTTCCTCGACCTCACCGTCCAGGTCCGTGCCACGCAGGCCGACATCCCCGCCGACCTGCGCATGGCCGACTTCGCCCACCTGTGCGCCCAGCTCGACACGGCCACCGGCCTAGGAGCGCTGAGCGCCTACCGGGCCGCCCTGGACGAACTCAACGACGACGTCATCGAAGGCGACCTCCTCGCACAGACCGTCCTCAAGCACGCCGCCGGCCTCGAACCGGGCACCGAAGTCAAGATGACCTCCACCGAGTGGCTGCACGCTCTCACCCAGCTCTACACCGGAGACGACTTCCGCACGTTGCCCAAGGGCTGGCCCACTACCGGCAAGGTCTTCTCCGATCGCCTCAAGCGCCTCCAGCCCACCCTTGCCGCCCGCGGCGTCCTCGTCGACTGGGGCCGCACCAAAACCGCCCGCTACATCGAGATGACCCGCCCGGCAGCCCCACCGCCCGGCCAGCAGGAGGCAGCGTTCTAACCCGCGCCGCCGCGACCGGCTGGGTACAGGCAAGAGGAGCACCCGTCCCCCGGCCGGTGCGTGCTCCTCTTGTTGTTCCGGCGGCTTGCCGCCGCTGCAGGAGACGTGCCGCGCAGCGGCTCCTTCTTCACGCTCGAAGACGCACCGCAACACAACAGCAACCCCTCTTTTTTCCTAAGAGAAGAGATGCTGCGTCACCTACGTCATTGCTTGCCTCCAAACGGCCCGTGACCTGCCGGTAGGCCGGTGACGCAGACGACCAACGGCTGCGTCATCACGCGTCACCCACGTCACCGGGCTGCGTCACCCCGGTGACGATGACGCAGCCCGGTGACACACAGAACACCCGCTACGTCACCGAAAGCCGCAGGTCAGACCGGTAAGTGACACAGCTGACGCGGTGACGCAGAAATCCCCACCTCGGACACACACGGACCCCGCTGGAGAGCACCGTGGCCGATCAACACGACCCCCGCGCCACGCTGCGCGGCGGACTCCCCGACCGCTACCTCACCCCCGACGACATCGCCGAACTCTTCGACGTTCCGCTGGAGACCGTCTACCAATGGCGCAAGAAGCGCACCGGGCCACCCGGGTTCCGGATCGGCAAGCACGTTCGGTACGACCCCGCCGAGGTCTACGCGTGGATCGCTGAACAGAAGCGGGCGGACCTCAGCCAGGCCGCCTGAGCCCCACCACAACCGCCGAGGGCGGGCCCAACCGGGCCCGCCCTCTCTTCGTACGCCCGGAAAGGCACACCACGTGGCAGGCCACATCCAAGACCGCTGGTACAAGACCGAGCCCGACGCCAACGGCAAGCCCGTCCGCATCAAGACCGACCGGTACGGCACCGGCCTGCGCTACCGCGCCCGGTACATCGGCCCCGACGGCACTGAGAAGAGCAAGTCCTTCCGCGACCGCGAGAAGCGCCTCGCGGACCAGTGGCTCGCCCAGGTCGAGGCGGACATGGCTCGCGGCCAGTACGTCGACCCGCGTGCCGGCCGCATCACGTTCAAGCAGTTTGCCGAGAAGTGGGTGTCCAAGCTGACCTCGGACGAGGTCAGCCGTACGGCGGTCGAGTCGCGGCTCCGCCTACACGCGTACCCCCACATCGGCTCCCGCCCGCTCGGATCCTTCCAGCCTGCGCACATTCGCGACTGGCTCGGCGAGTTGGCCGCGGCATCCCTGTCCGCGAACTACCGGCGGGCGATCTTCGAGAATGCGTCCTCGGTCCTGAACGCGGCGGTGGACGACGGGATCCTCCGGCAGAACCCGTGCCGAGCCACGTCGGTCAAGTCGCCTCAGGCAGTGCCCTCCCGGGTCAAGCCCTGGACGACGGAGCAACTCTTCGGGGTGCGAGCCGGACTGCCGGCGCGCTACCGCGCAATGGCCGACCTCGGGAGCGGCTGCGGGCTGCGGCAGGGCGAGATCTTCGGGCTGCCCGTTGACGAAGTCGGCTTCCTCACGGGCTGGCTGCATGTCGGCTTCCAGGTCAAGCGTGTACACGGGACGCTCGTCTTCGCTCCGCCGAAGCGCGGGAAGGTCCGTGACGTTCCCCTGCCCAAGACCGTCGCGCACGCACTCACGGAGCACATGCGCCGTTTCCCTCCGGCCAAGGTCACCCTGCCGTGGCTGACGCCGGATGGGCCCCCGTTGACCAAGACGCTCCTGTTCACGAGCACGACGGGCAACGCGGTGTGGCGGAGCGCATTCAACGACCAGACCTGGAAGCCCGCCCTCGCGGCCGCCGGCATCATCCCCGAGCCGGAGAAGGGCAAGCGGTACGCATCGGCGCGCGAGCACGGGATGCACGCCCTGAGGCACTTCTACGCCTCGGTCCTCCTGGACGCCGGGGAGAGCATCAAGGCGCTCAGCACCTACCTCGGGCACAGCGACCCCGGGTTCACCCTGAAGGTCTACACGCACCTCATGCCGAGCAGCGAGGGGCGGACCCGGAAGGCGGTCGACAGCGTCCTCAAGGGGCCCGGTGAGGCAGACGACGGCCCACAGACGGCCCAGGCGGCTTGAGACGGCCCCCCGCTCACGGTTCCGCCGCAGGTGGGGGGCGGTTTTCCGGGTTCCGGTGGCCAGTAACACCCCATCTTGCCTGACGTCCATCCCTCGGGGGAAACCCGTTCGGCCCCGAGACCACCCGACCGAGGTCGGTGAAACCGCCCCGAGGCCTTGTGCCGCACGGCAGGATGCCATCGACGGGGGCGCGGCCGGGGGCTGCGGCCGAGGTGGGGGACGTGGGGACGTATGGACAGCGGACTGATCGCGCTCGGGGCCGCCGTGGTCGGCGTGGCCGGAACTTTGCTGGCGACGGTGCTTTCGCAGCGGATGCTGGCGCGGGTGCAGGCGGCGCAGTTCGATCGGGAGCAGCAGGTGGAGCGCACGCGGTGGCTGCGGGAACAGGAGCTGGCGGAGCTGGCCCGGCGGCGCGAGTGCTACGCGGCGGCGAACGCCGCGTACCGGCGCTACCGGATCGGCCTCATGTCCTTCCTGTGGCTCGTCCACAGGTCGCAGGTCACCCCGGAGGAGCGGGCCGTGCTGGAGGAGGTCCGCAACGTCCATCACACCGTCTTCGCGGAGGCCCAGATGATCGCCTCCGAGGCCGTACTCGCCCAGCTGGACATCATGACGCGGGGCATGGCGGGGGCCTACGCCCGCACGATGCGGCTGGCGGAGGGCTCCCCGCACCCGGACGGCTCCTTCGAGGAGATCCACACCCGTCTCACCGAGCTCACGACGCGCGCCGACGTCATGCGCGGCGTGATGCGGACCGATCTGGGCGTGGACGCCGCTCCGGTGACGGGCCCGCCCTCCCCGCCCGCCGTGCCGCCGAGTCCGTGACGCCCGCCCGCCGGGGCGGGGCGGGGCGGCGGTTCCGGCGGGGGTGGCCGGGCCGGGGTGGCGCGCCTCAGCGCGGGCGGTAGACGGTGAGGGCGTCCGGGATCTCTTCGAGGACCAGGGCCTCGGGGGCCCGGGCGTACTCGCCGTCGTAGGCGAGCGGGGTGCCGGCCGGGATGTCGCTCACGCGCAGGCTGCGCAGCCGGGTGGCCACGTGGACCGGGGAACGGGTCAGCGGGCCCGCGAAGGCGGCGGCGAGGAGGCGGGGGCCGGGGCGGCCGCCGCCGTGGACGAGCCGGACGTCGAGGAGGCCCTCGCCCAGGCTCTTGCGGTAGCGGGGCGCCGGGCCGGTGCCCTGGTAGGTGCCGTTGCCCGCGAAGAGCAGCCAGACGCTGCGCGGCTTCCCGGCGAGCTTGAGCCGTACCGGTCGCTCCGCGCGCAGCACCCGCCAGGCCGCCAGGAGCGCGGCGGGGCCGCCGCCGATCCGGGGGGCCCAGCGGAGCCGGGTGCCGAGCAGCTCGGGGTAGGCCCCGATGCTGAAGTTGTTCAGGAAGTACCCGGCCCTGGTGTCCTCGGGGTCCGGGCCGGGGCCCGGGGTGAAGCGGCCGACGCCGATGTGGACGGCGTGGCCGGCCGCCACGGCCCGGCAGGTGTCCTCGATCCCGGCGAGGCCGAGGTCGAGCGCGAAGTGGTTGAGCGTGCCGCCCGGGAACACCGCCAGGGGGATCCCGGCGCGCAGTGCGGCGGTGGCGGCGGCGTTTATGGTGCCGTCGCCGCCGCACACGCCGAGCACGGTGGCCCGCTCGGCGGCCGCGGCCAGCTCCTCGGTGAGTTCCGGCCCCTGGCACTCGACGAGCTCGGCCTTCGGCAGCCGCTCCCGCAGCAGTACGTCGAGCCCCGTCGTGGCGGCCGTGCCCGACCCGGTGTTGACCACCACCGTGAGCCCGGACCCGTCGGGCAGCGCGGGCGCCCCCACGGCTGCCCGCTCGTCGCCGGGCACGATCCGGGCCACCTCGGCGTCCCGGGTGAGCCGGCGGACGACGAACCCGGCCGCCACCCCCAGCGCGGCGCCCGCGGCCACATCCGAGGGGTAGTGGACGCCGGTGTAGACCCGTGAGAACGCCACGGAGGCGGCGACCGGGGCCAGTACGGCGCCCCAGAGCGGGGACTCCAGCGCCACTCCGGCGGTGAAGGCGAACGCGGACGCGGCGTGCCCCGAGGGGAACGAGGTGGTACGCGGCTGCGTGGCGAGCTGCCGCGTGGCGGGCACCCCGTCCAGCACCGGGCGGGGCCTGCGTACGGACCACTTGCCGACGGTGTTGATGGTCGCGGAGGCCAGCGCCAGCGACGCGGCCCCGCGCACGGCCGCCTTGCGGGCCCCGGCCGAACCGAGGACGGCGATCCCGACGGCGGCGCCGCCCCAGAGCAGCCCGTGGTTCGCGGCCCGCCCGAGCCGCGGCAGCACCCGGTCGGCCCCCGGCCAGTGCCGCCGGGCCACCACGTCGAACAGCCAGCGGTCCCCTCGTGCGACCGCGCCCCGCCAGGTCAGCTCTTGATCAGACATCCCTTGCCTCTACCCGAACCCCCGGATCCGAACCAGGCCCCGGGCAGGAGCCCGGGTCCGTGCTCGTGCCCTACTCCGGATCCGCCGACCGCTGCGGGCCGGGTCCGTCCTCCAGGGGGCGCTTGCGCAGGAGGAGGACGACCAGGCCGCCCAGGACGACCAGGCCCACCGCCAGGGAGGCGATCACCGGGGTGGCCGCCGAGCTGCCGCTGGCGGCGAGCCGTTCCTCCGAGGTGTCCGCATCCGAGGTCGCAGCAGACTCCGACAGCGTGCCCAGGGTCCCCAGCGCGGCCGTCGCCCCGCTCTGCGCCACTGCGTCGACCGGCTGGGCGGCGGGGAGCAACGGCCACTGCGCCGTCGCCGTGGCCACCGTGGCGGACTGGCTGGAGCCGGCCACGATCTGGACCTGCGCCGGGACCCCGCTGGTGAAGACCCGGCCGACCGGCACCCGGGTGGACCCGCGGAGGATGACCTCGGCGCTGCCGTCCGGGGTCCCCTGCGGCACCTCGAAGAACAGCTTCGCGCCGTTGACGGCGGAGGTGACCGGCAGCCCCCGGGCGTCCACCACGCGCACCCCCATGGCCAGGGCCGCCGCGTCCGGGGTCACGCTCACGCTCTGCGCGCCCGTCCGCACGGTGACCGGCCCGATCCGGGTGCCCAGTGGCCCCGACACCTCACCGGGATCCACCGCGAGCGACGCCGGCGGTTCGGGCAGCCGCCGCGACTCCCGCTGGAGGTAGTCGGCCAGCTTCTCCGCCTCCGGGTCGACGGCCTCCACCCGTACGCCCTCGGCCAGCCGCCAGATGGCCACCTGGGTCCCGGCCGCGGCGCTCTCCGCGGTGAGCGCCACCGCTCCGGCCGCCTTGGCGAGCCCGGCCAGATCGTTCAGCTGGGGGTAGGAGTGCTCCAGCACCCAGCGGATCCGGCCCGCCTCGCCGTTCGCGGCGAGCGGCGTGCCGGTCCATCCGGCCTCCGTGAACCGGGCCTGGGGCTGCGCGTCGCCCGTGACGCCGACTCCGTACGTCTGGAGCATGCCGCCGCCGTCGACCCGCATCTCGTACAGCCCGGCCGGGATCTGCCGCACGGTTCCGTCCGTGCCGTGCAGGACGGCCTGTCCGTAGGTCTTCAGCCCGTCCAGGACGGCGCTCGCTCCCTCCGGCGTCCGGGGCGCGGCCGGGCCGGCGTCGGCGGCCGCCACCGCACCCGGGGCCCCGGCCAGCGCGGCGGCGAGCAGGGCCAGCGCGATCGGCCGCCGTACGGAGCCCCGTATGGCCGCGGCGACCGTGGTGCGCGTCGCCGGTGCGCCGCAGGCCTGACCGGCAGCGGGAACGGGAACACCGCCCGGAGCGCCGACAGGGGCAACGCCAACGACGGCGACAGGAACGGAGGGTGCGGGAACGGCAATCGACACAGTCTTCCCCTTCGGGCCGAAGGCCCAGGTGCCCGTGAGTACCGGGGAATCCTAGCCTCCTCGAACACTCAGACCACCGCCGCCTTCTGAGTGCCCATCAGCGGCACGTCCGTCCTGACCACCCGCCGGAAGGCGGCCGTGCCGCGGTTCAGGTCGTGCCCGATGGCCGTCGCGTCGATGTTCGCCGAGAACCACCGGTTGCCCTCCCCGTCGGGCGGGTCCTCCCGCACCCGCAGCCTTCCGTGGACCACGAGCGGTTCACCGACGGAGACGGATCCGGCGAGGTTCACGGCGAGGCCCCGCCGGGCCCACACCGTGTAGAAGCTCGTGGGCGCGTCCGCCCAGGTCTCCTTCTTCCGGTCGTAGTACCTCGGGGTGACCGCGAAGCGGAACCGGGCCGCCGGTCCGCTCGCCGTGTCCTTGTAGTCGATCTGCGTCGCCACGTAGCCCACCAGCGTCACCTGGGTGTCGTTCATCCCGGCCGCCCTTCCGGGGCCCGGCGGCGCGCTCGACCACGCACCGCCCCGACCCGCGTTCCGTACCCGTCCGGACCATCCGCACGAGGTACGACCATGCTGGCCCGGGCCGCCGGAACCCGCTGGAGCCTGTGGACTACTGACGGCTTGTGGACAACTTCGCCACCGTCGCGTACTGCTCGCGCACCTCCCGGTAGCGCAGCAGCTCGGCCGCCACCGGCTCCAGTACCCGGGCCCGCCCGCAGCCGGCCGCGGCCTGCCGCAGCCGCCGCTCCGCGTCCTGCCCGTAGCGCCGTGCCGGACCCCGGGCCCCGATCGAACAGGCCCATTCCACCAGCGGTCCGCCGATGATTCCGGCCACCATCAGCAGGACCGGCGGCATCAGGCGCGGCTCCAGGACCCCGACGATCTGCCCGACCAGCCACAGCCCGCCGAAGATCTGGAGCAGCGTCATGGCCGCCTGCGCCAGCACCGCCGCCGGCCACCACGAGGGGCGCGGCGGACGGGCGCTGGGCACCGCGACCGCCGGCCCGAGGGTCACGGCGATCTCGTCCAGCGCCTGGGGCAGCCCTTCGGCGCCGCGGACCGCGGTCTCCCGTACGGCCTGCGCCCAGGGATCGGGCAGGCCCCGTACCGCCTCGTCGGCGACGGTCCGTACGGCCTGTTCCACCCGCTGGCGGGCCGTCACCTCCTCCTCGACCGGCGGCTCGGAGGCCACCGGGGAACGCCCGAGCGCCGCCAGGGCGGCGAGTCCGGCCAGCGAGCGCGGTGAGCGCCGGCTCTCGTACCACCGCCACAGGCGCAGCCACGGGGTGCCGCAGGCCTTTCCGGCGTTGCGCCGCCAGGCCCGCTCGGCGGCGAGCCCGGCCGCGTACGCCCCGACCGCTTCGGCGAGCCGGTCCTCGAACTCGGCGCGCGCGGTCTCCCCGATCTCCGGCCCGGCGTGGCCGTCGGCCACGTAGAGCGGCCGCAGGCGGGCGGCGGCCCTGTCGACATCGGCGGAGATGCGGCGGGTCGCGGCGCCCTTCTCCTGGGTGAACTGTCCGAGCATCTCGCGCAGTTCCCCGACGCCTTCACCCGTAAGGGCGGAAAGTCCGATGACGGTGGCTCCGGGCTCGCCGTGCTCGCCGAGCGCGATCCCGTCGTCGTCGAGGAGCCGGCGCAGGTCGTCCAGGACGAGATCGGCGGATTCCCCGGGCAGCCGGTCCACCTGGTTCAGCACGACGAAGGTCACCTCGGCGTGCCCGGCCAGGGGGCGCAGGTACCGCTCGTGCAGGACGGCGTCCGCGTACTTCTCCGGATCCACCACCCACACCACCGCGTCGACCAGGGCCAGGACCCGGTCCACGTGGTCGCGGTGGGCTCCGACGGCCGAGTCCAGGTCGGGCAGGTCGACGAGGACCATGCCGCGCAGCACCTCGGCCTCCGAGGTCTCCCGGGGGCGGCGGCGCAGCCGTCCCGGGATCTCCAGACGGTCCAGCAGTCCCGCGGCGCCGTCGGACCAGCTGCACGCGATGGGTGCGGCGGTCGTCGGCCTGCGCAGCCCGGTCTCGGAGATCTGCACTCCGGCGAGCGAGTTGAAGAGCGTGGACTTGCCGCTTCCGGTGGCTCCGGCGATGGCGACGACGGTGTGCTGCGCCGACAGCCCGCGACGCGCGGCCGCCTCGTCGAGGACGCGTCCGGCTTCGGCGAGGGTCTTTCCGTCGAGGATCCTGGTCCGGGACAGCCCGATGAGCTGGCGCAGCGCGTCGAGGCGGACGCGCAGGGCCTGCGCCTCGGGGCTGAGCGGGGGCGCGGGGGCCTTGCCGCCGTCGCTTCCGGCGCCGGAAACCGCCCGTACGAGTGCTT
This sequence comes from Streptomyces sp. NBC_00335, assembly GCF_036127095.1. GTDB lineage: Bacteria > Actinomycetota > Actinomycetes > Streptomycetales > Streptomycetaceae > Streptomyces. The sequence continues at coordinate 5,580,449 of NZ_CP108006.1, read as the reverse complement.
CGTCGCCCTCCTCGTCACCGCTCGCGGGCCAGTCGTCCTCGCTGGTCCGGGGGCGCGAGCGGGCGATCAGTCCGTCGTCCCAGCGGTCGTCGGTGCGGTCGGTCAGGGCGGTCACCGCGTCACCTCTCCTTCTGCAGTACGGACAGCGCGGCGATCAGCTCGGCCTGGGGTTCGGGACTCACTTCGAGCGCTTCGATCGGGGCGAGCCGGCGGTCACGTTCGGCGCGCAGCACCTGGTCGAGGTGTTCGGCGACGAGCTCGCCGCCGCGGTCTCGCAGGCGTACGGCGGCCTGTACTCCGATCCGTTCGGCGAGCTTCTCCCCGGCCGGCCGGGCCCGCTTGCCGCCGAGGAGGGCCGCGACGAGCAGGGCGGCGACCCCGTCGGGGTCGGGCGCGGGCTGCTTGTCGAGCCGCGCGACCTCTTCCTCGGCGAGTTCCTCCAGCACGCGCCGCCAGCGGCGTACGGCCATGCCGATACGTTCCGCCGCCTCGCGGTCGGGGGCGGGCAGGGACACGGCGCCGGCGGCGGGCTCGCGCCGCCAGGCCTCCGCGATGCGTTCGTCGGCGGCGGCGACGGCGCACTGGAGCAGCGCCGCGAGGGATTCCGCGAGGGAGTCGAGCAGTTCGTCGGCGCTGGTGTCGAGCGGGTAGCCGCGCCAGCGGGTCAGCGCGTCCCCGGCGAGTACGGCGCCCCGGTCCAGGCGGCCCCGGACCCGCTTGCCCTCCCGCTTGTAGGCGTCCTCGACGGCGAAGGTCAGCCGTACGGCGGCGGCGTGCTGCGCCGCGACGGCCGACGCGAGCTCCGGCATCCGGCGCCCGAGGGAGTCGAGCGCGCCGAGCGCGGTGCGCCCGACGGCGTACTGGCGGGCGGCCGGGTCCTGCGCGTGGTGCGCGAGCCAGGCGAACAGCGGGGCCACGGCGCTGGCGGGCAGCAGCCCGCCCCCGCCGGCGGATTCGGGCAGCTCGGGAACCGTGAACCGGGGCACCTCGCCCAGCCCGGCCCGCGTGAGCAGGGCCCCGTACTGACGGGAGACCTCGGCGAGCACCTGGTGCGGGACCCGGTCGAGGACGGTCACGAGGGTGGCCTTGTACTGCTTGGCGGTGCGCAGCAGGTGCCAGGGCACGGCATCCGCGTACCGCGAGGCGGTGGTGACCATCACCCAGACGTCCGCGGCGCAGATGAGCTGGGCGGCGAGCGTGCGGTTGTCGACCACGAGGGAGTCGATGTCGGGGGCGTCGAGGATCGCGAGGCCGCGGGGCAGGGTGGAGACGGTCTCGATCCGCACCTCGCGGGTGGCGGGCGGGTACCCGTGCCCGTGGTGGCCGCCCGGCCGGTGGGGCCTGCGGGCGGACGCGGGGGTGTCCTCGTCGTCCTGGGGTGCCCAGACCCGCATCAGATCGGGCAGTACCCGCACTCCGGCGAACCAGTGGTGGTCATCCGGATGGCAGACGAGGACGGGGGTGCGCGTCGTGGGCCGGAGCACGCCGGCTTCACTCACTTGGCGCCCCACGAGGGAGTTGACGAGGGTGGACTTACCGGCCCCGGTGGACCCGCCGACGACGGCGAGCAGCGGCGCCTCCGGCGCCTTCAGCCGGGGTACGAGATAGTCGTCGAGCTGCGCGAGCAGCTCCGCTCTGGTCTGGCGGGCGCGAGGGGCGCCGGGCAGGGGCAGCGGCAGACGCACGGACGCGACCCGGTCGCGCAGGGCGGACAGGGCATCGAGCAGCTGAGGCCGAACATCCAAGGTCACCACATGCGAAGAATGCCCAATTTAGGAGCATTTTTGAAGCTTATACGTCCTCTGCGCGCCGAGCGCTACTCCAGCGGCACATCCCGGACACAGCGGACGAGTGGGGCGCAGGCATAACGAGTGCACAACACCCGGGGCGCCACGACGCAAAAGCGGTGCGAGAATCGCACCTGCCTGCGATTATCGGGACCGCTTCACCGAACCTCCACATCGTGGCACGCGAGTGAAGCAACCGGGACAAGGCAACCGGAGCCCTATCCTTGACCCGGCACGGACCAAAGCCCCACCCCCGCCCAGGGGCTCCAGGCCACCACGGCCACCTTCCGGCCCCCGTAGCTCAGTGGATAGAGCAGGTGCCTTCTAAGCACTTGGCCGCAGGTTCGAGTCCTGCCGGGGGCACTTCTTCCGCACCACCCCGAAGCCCTCCCCCGCGGAGGGCTTTCGTGCAGGTCAGGGCACTTTAGCGCCGATGCCGTAGCGGTGGCGTAAGCCCGGCGGTCAGCCGAAGGGGCCGCGACGGGCCGGCGGGAGGCCGGGCACGGGGACGAACTCGTCCTCCGCCGCCCCGCTGTCCTGGCGCAGGGCCGACATGACCATCAGCTGGGGGTCCTGGAGCAGTAGTCGCCCGTGGAGCGCCCGCAAGGCCCGGCCCGGCTCCACGCCGAGCTCCTGGACCACACGGGCGCGCTGGACTCCGTACACCGTCAGCGCCTCGTTGCCGCGGTCCGAGCGGTAGAGCGCGAGCATCAGCAGCCACAGGAAGCGCTCCCGCAGCGGGTACTTGTCCACCGCGTAGTACAGGTACGGAACGGCGTTGCGGTGCCTGCCCAGCTCCAGTTCCAGCTCGGCGCGCACCTCCATGTCCGCGAGGAAACGCTCCTGGCGGTAGAGCCGTTCACGGTCGAGCATGGGGCCCTCAAGGCCTTCCGCGAGCGGACCCGTGGACATCGTGCGCGCCTTTTCCAGCAGCGCGACCGCCTGCGGGATCTCCCCCTTGCGCGCGGCGGCGATGCCGGCGGACGCCAGGCGTTCGTACGCGTACAGGTCCACTTCGGAGTCGCCGATGTCCATCCGGTAGCCGCCGGCGGACCACTCCAGGACGACCCCCCGGGCGTCCCCCTTGCCGCCTTTACCGACCCTGCCGTCCTTGCCGTCTTTGCCGCCCTTGCCGTCCTTGCCGTCCTTGCCGACCTCCTCGGACGACAGCAGGCCGCGCAGGCCCGAGACGGACTTCTGGATCAGGTTCTTCGCGTAGGCCGGGTGGTCCTCCCCCCAGAGGGCCTCGATCAGCTGATCGACACCGGTCTCCAGGCCCGGCCTGAGCAACAGCACCGCCAGCAGGGCCCGTTGTTTGGGCGGACCCAGCTCCAGCACCTTCGTTCCCCGACTGGTCTGGAGCGGTCCGAGCAGGCGGAACCGCAGTCCCGACGAGCATCCGTCGCCCTCTTCGAAGCCGCGCTCGCGCAGCAATACACCAGACATTTCCGCTCCCCCGAGTAAAGCCTTCGCAAGGCTAGGCATTACCGACTGGTTCTCACCGTCCGACAACGGGATGAGAGGGAGGTCATATCGCGTGACGTCTTGACGCCGTCCGGTAGTTGAGATCGGAGGACGGTGCGCGTCCGCGGCGACGGCGCGCCAAGTGCCGTCCGGAGATCGGCCGGACGTCGCCCGGAGGCCCTCCTGCGGACGGTCAGCGATTACTCCAGCGGCTGGTCAAACCCCGTCCTCCAAGGTGATCGCGAGCGTGCCGGACGCCACCCCCGCGGCTCCGCCCGCCACCCGCGGATCCCCCTTCACCCAGAGAGCAGAGCATGCCGAGAACGCCGCAGTCCCCTGGCACCGACCCCGTGGAACGTCCCCCCGCACTGCAGCGCTGGGGACGGGTGACCGCCTCGCGCTCCCGGCTCGTGGTCCGGGTCGGCATCGGTCTGGCCGTACTGGGCCTGGTCCTGGCCGCCGGGACCATGAACCGCCTCGTCCTCAGCCGCTTCGAGACCCCCGGATCCGAGTCGGTCACCACCCGGGCCGTCCTGGAGGAGGAGTTCGAGGCGGGCACGCCCAGCGTGCTGCTGATGGTCACGGCCAAGCGGGGCGGCGTGGACGAGGCCGCCGTCGCGTCCGAGGGCCGCGCCCTGGAGCGGGAGCTCGCCGGGCAGGCCGGGGTCGCCGAGGTCTTCTCGTACTGGTCGCGGGGCAACTCGCCCACCATGCGGGGCACGGACGGCAAGCAGGCCCTGATCATCGCCCGCATGTCGGGCACGGTGACCGAGGCCCGGACCAGGCTGGCGGACATCTCGCCCGCCTTCACCCGGGACGGCGCCCGGCTGAAGGTCCAGGTCGGTGGCGGTGACGAGGTGTTCCGGCAGGCCGCCGAGCAGTCCCGCAAGGACTTCCTGCGGGCCGAAATGATCGCCCTCCCCCTGGTGCTGCTCCTGCTGTTCGCCCTCTACCGCCGGTTCTCGGCCGCCTTCCTCACCCTCGGCATGGGCCTGTTCTCCGTGATCACCACGCTGGCGCTGATGCGCGGGCTCACGTACATCACCGACGTCTCGACCTTCGCCGCCAACCTGGCCCTGGTGATGGGCATCGGGCTCGGCGTCGACTACAGCCTCTTCGTCATCAACCGCTTCCGCGAGGAACTGCGCGCCGGCCTGTCGGTCCCCGACGCCGTCGAGCGGTCCGTCGCGAACGCCGGCCGCACCGTCGCCTTCAGCGGTCTCACCGTGATCCTGTCGCTGGCCGCGCTGCTGCTCTTCCCGTTCCCCTTCCTGCGCTCGTTCGCGTACGCCGGTATCGCCACGGTCCTCACCTCGGTCTTCGCGGCCCTGGTGATCCTGCCCGCCTCGCTGGCCCGCCTCGGCCGCAAGGTCACCCGCAGGAACGAGAACTCCCGTCCCGAGCAGGGCTGGTGGCACCACACCGCGCTGCGCATGATGCGCCGGCCGCTGCTGTACGGAATCCCGGCACTGGTGGTGCTGCTGGGGCTGGCCTCACCGGCGCTGGGGCTCGCCTTCGGCGTGCCGGGTGCGCAGGTGCTGCCCCGTGACGTGTCCGGCCGGGTGGTCCAGCAGCAGATCCTCGACAACTTCGCCGCCGAGGAAACCAGCGCGATCAAGGTCCTGCGCACCGGCCAGGCCGGGACCGACGCCAACCGGTCCTCGATCGAGGCCACGGCCACCGAGCTGTCCCAGGTGTCCGGCATCCACCAGGTCGACGCCCTCACCGGTTCGTACGCGCGGGGGCGGAAGATCGCCGAACCCGGTGAATCCTCCCGCCGGTTCGCGGGCGAGCGCAGCACCTGGTACTCGGTGGTCGCCACGCACCGCACGGTCGCCCGGGACATCGACCGGGCCCACTCCGAGATCCGTTCCGCCGCCGCCCAGGGCGCCGAGCCGGGCGCGGTGAAGATCGGCGGCTACCCCGCCGAACTGGGCGAGTTCCGCTCCGAGCTGGTCGACCGGCTGCCGCTGGTCTTCGAGCTGATCCTGGTGACCACGTTCCTCGTGCTGTTCCTGATGACCGGCAGCCTGCTCCTCCCGGCGAAGGCCATGCTCCTGAACGCCCTGAGCATGGGCGTGATGTTCGGCGTCCTGGTGTGGATCTTCCAGGAGGGCAACCTGGCCGGCCTGTTCGGCTTCACTCCGAGCGGCTCGATCGAGCCGAGCATCCCGATCCTGATGTTCTGCGTGGCCTTCGGCCTCTCCATGGACTACGAGGTCTTCATGCTGTCGCGGATCAAGGAGGAGTACGAGCTCACCGGCGACAACGCGGGCGCGGTGGCCGTCGGCCTGGAGCGCAGCGGACCGCTGATCACCTCGGCGGCGGTCATCCTCGCGGCCTCGTTCGCCACGTACGCCTCGTCCGAGATCGTCTTCCTCAAGATGCTGGGCATCGGCATGGTCGTGGTCATCCTGGTCGACGCCACGCTGATCCGCGCGGTCCTCGTACCGGTCTCCATGCGACTCGCAGGCAAGGCCAACTGGTGGGCGCCGGCGCCTCTGCGCGCGTTCCACGAGCGGTTCGGCATCTCCGAGGCGTCGGCGCCGGTCGCACCGGCCGTCGATGCCGGTGCCGGTGCCGGTGCCGGTGCCGGTGCCTCCGGGCAGCCCTCCACGGCAAGGGTCGGCGTCGGCGCCGACCGCGCCTGATCCATCCGGCGCGAGGGAGAGGGACATGCTGGGATTCGGAGTGACGGCGCTCATGCTGGTGGGCTCCGCCGCCGTCCACTACTACCTGTGGATCCGCCTGGTCCGTGACACGACCAGGCCGGGGGCGTCCGTGCGGCGGCCGGCCACCTGGGGGGGTGGTCCTGTCGGCGCTGCTCGCTCCCGGGACCCGGATCCTCACCCCGCTGTTCGATCCCTCGGACGGAGGTGGTGGCCGGTTCCTGGCGTGGCCCGGCTACGTCTTGATCGGAGTGCTGCTCTACCTGCTGCCGACGCTCCTGGTACTCGAACTGCCGCGGGCGCTCGCGCTGCGCACGTGGCGGCGCGCCGAGCAGCGGGCGGATGCAGCTGCGGAGCTGGTGCCGGAGCAGGTGCCAGTGCCGGAGCCGGTGCCGGTACTGGTCCCCGTGCCGGCGGCGGCGTTGGCGGTATCGGCCCCGGCCGAGTCGGAGGACCGCCTGATCGGCCGCCGGCTCTTCCTCGGCCGTGCGGTGGGCACCCTGGCCGGGGCCACCGCCCTCGGCACCGTGGGCTACGGGATGTCCTCGGCGCTCGGGGACCCGCTGATCAAGCGCGTACCGGTCACCCTCTCCAAGGTGAACCCGCGCCTGGCGGGTCTGCGGATCGCCGTCGTCAGCGACATCCACCTGGGGCCGCTCCTGGGGCGCGCCCACACCGAGCGGATCGTCCGGATGGTCAACGGGCTGCAGGCCGACCTGGTGACGATCGTCGGGGATCTGGCCGATGGAACGGCGTCCCAGCTGGGGCCGGCGGCCCGGCCGCTGAGGGGTCTCGAATCGCGCTACGGCACCTTCTTCGTCACCGGCAACCACGAGTACCTCTACGACGGGGTCGAGGACTGGCTGGACGAGATGCGCAACGTCGGCGTCCGCCCCCTGGTGAACGAACGCGTGGAGATCCGGCACAACGGCGCCCACCTCGACCTGGCCGGGGTCGAGGACCTCGCGGGGGAGGACCACGGCCGGGGGCCCGACCTCGGGAAGGCCCTGGGGGGGGCGGGACCTGTCGCGTCCCGTCGTACTCCTCGCCCACCAGCCGGTGTTCGCCGGCGAGGCCGCCCGGCACGGGGTGGACCTCCAACTGTCCGGACACACGCACGGCGGGCAGATGTTCCCGCTGACCGCGCTCACCGAGCTGGCCAATCCGGTCAACTCCGGTCTCGGCACGGTGGACGACACCAAGGTGTACGTGACGAACGGGGCGGGCTTCTTCGGCCCACCGGTTCGGGTCGGCGCGCCGGCGGACATCACCCTGCTGGAACTGCGCGCCCCGCAGGCGTAGGCCGCGTAGGCCGTGGAGGCCGTGTAGGCCGTGTAGGCCGCCTACCCGCAGAGCGCCATGCCCCCCAGGGCCGGATCCGGCGTCTCGCCCCGGAGATCCCGATGACCGGCCCGCGTTCACCCCCGTGCGGCCGGACGGGAGCGGAGCAGTGCGAACGCGGCCCACAGTCCGGAGGGCTACTCGAAGGCCCTGACGGCCTGGTAGTAGGTCCACGCGGTGCCGTCGCAGGAGGCCTTGCGGGCGCCCGAGTAGCGTGCGCAGACGCGCTTCAGGTCGGAGTGGAACATCTCGTCCAGCCGGGGCTTGGCCGCCTGGAACTCGCCCGGCGCCTTGTAGTTGCGGTAGCCGAAGTCGTGCCGGGCGCAGGCCGTCCGGAAGGGGAAGCCGAAGGGGTTGTCCGGGGACGTGGTGCAGTAGTCCGTGGTCCAGTCGAAGCCGTACGGCTCCCACTCGCCCCGGTTCCCGCGCGCCGCGGCCCAGGCCTCCTGGCTGGCCGTGCCCGGCTGCGTCCAGCCGCTCAGCACCTGCGGCTTGTCCTCGGGAACCTGCGGGGCCTGCCGGGCCGCGGCCGCCGTGGGCGCGAAGGCCAGTACGGCCGCCACGGCGCCGGAGACGAGGGCGGACATCCGGGCTCCGGTACGGGTGGGGGCCGGGGCTGGGGCTGCGGCCGGGATCGGGGCGGCTGGGGTGGGGGCGGCCGGGGTGGGGGCGATGGCGGGGCGGTGGGGCACGCATCCACTAACGAGGGGTGCCACCAGGGGTGTCGGACGTGTCAGGCGAGGGCGACCGGAGGGCGGGACCAGTACTCAGGTATGAGCCGTTGTCACTCTTGCGGCAGAGATCCGGTTCAGCCTCGGGAGGGACGCGGACTACGGCCTCACCCGCGAATACTCGTGGACATGAACCGCCGTCCTCTCGTCATCGCCGCCGCCACCGTCGGAGTCCTCGCCACCGCTGCCATCGCCCTGCCCAACCTCCCGCCCAACCCCCTGACCGACAGGATCAACGACCGGGTGTTCAAGGAGAAGGGCATGCGCTTCGCGACGGCCGCCGACGCTCCGACCAGCGGAGAGCCGACGCGCGGGGAGGCTGCCCTCCGGAAGCGGGCACGTGGGGAGGAGACGTGGGTGCTGCCGCAGTGGGTGCCGAAGGACGCGACCGACGTGCGAATAATGGCGCGCACCGACGGTGAGGCGCGGCTGCTGCACTTCACGCTGGGGGCGACCCCGCTGGACGGCCCGCAGTGCTCGGCGGGCACGCCGAGCAAGCACGCGGGGACGGCGCTGGAGGCCAAGTGGTGGCCTGCGGGCACCGGGTCCGAGGAGCGGCCCGAGTGCCGGGGCACCTTCCAGTACCAGGTCACCGTGCGCGGCAAGGAGGTCTACGCCTGGACCGACGGCACCCGGTCCCCCGGCGCGGGGACGCAGGGCGGCGTCCCCGTCCGGCAGGTGTCGGCCACGGCCCCCTGATCCGGTTCGGCCCGGGGGTGTCAGCGAAGCGTGCGCAGCTCTCGGGCCGCCGAGAGTTCCGCGAGACGGGTCCAGTGGGGGCGCAGCCAGTCCTGCGGTGAGGCGGCCGTCGGCAGACCCGCCGGCAGGCTGTCGTGGAAGGCGGTGGTCTCCGGTTCGACGGCTCGGTGGTGCGTCAGGATCGACGGCTCCGCGGGGCCGTCCGAGGCCACGGCCACGCTCCGCAGGAACATGGTGTTGGCCACCAGCAGCCACTGCGACCGGCCCGGGTCGGCGCCGGATCCGGTTCCGTTGTCGCTCGACAGTGCCCACGGGTCCGGGGCCAGGTACCGGACCCGCCCCACGCCGGTGAACTCGGCCGCCGCCGCGCACATCGAGCACGGCTCCTGGGTGCTCCACAGCGTCGCCGTGCCCAGGTCCCAGCCCGTACGGGCGGCCCCCAGCGCGTTCATCTCGGCATGCGCGAGCGGCGTCCCGCGCAGTGGTCCGGTGCCCGGGCCGTCTTCGTACGCCTCGTTGCGGCCCTCGGCGACGGGCTTCCCGTCTGCGTCCGTCAGGACCGCACCCACCGCGAGGCCTCCGGCCGCGAGGGCCTCGTAGGCGAGGGCGAGCGCCCTGCGCAGGGGCTCCGGCGCGGCGCGCCACTCCGTGTCGAAACCATGCTCCCCGTTACTCATCCGGCCATTATCGCCACGGCCTTCGCCACCGCTTTCGCCGCTGCTCCGTCGCCCTCGGCGCCACCCCGTTCGTCACCGCCACCGGCGCCTTCCCCGTCGCCTCACCCGGCTCCGCGGCTCTCGTCACCACTCTCGTCACCGCTCTGGATATCGCTCCCGTCAACGGCGTCGGCACCGCTATCGTCGCCGCCATGGACATCCGCCCCGCCCGTACCGTCGCCGAACTCCACGCCGCAGAGGCCCTCTTCGACGGGCCCGCCCGCGCGGACTGGTCGGAGCGGTTCCTCTCCGCGCCGGGGCACCTGATGCTGATCGCCTACGTGGACGACGCCCCCGTCGGCATGGTCTCCGGCATCGAGATGATCCACCCCGACAAGGGCACCGAGATGTGTCTCTACGAGCTCTCCGTGGACGAGGCCCACCGCCGGCGCGGCCTCGGCCGGGCCCTGACCGAGGCACTCGCCGCCGAGGCCGAGTCGCGCGGCTGCTACGGCATGTGGGTGGGCGTCGACACCGACAACGAGGCAGCCCTGGCCACCTACGCGGCGGCCGGCGCCCGCGACGAGGGAGTCTTCAGGATGCTCGGCTGGCCCTCGGCCTAGCTGTGTGTGTTGTCCCGGGAGTTTGACGACAGGCCCTAGCCCCGTGGGCGGCGTGTCGTGGGGCCAGTCGGCGCACCCTCCGCGCGGCCGGCCCGGGCCTCGCCGAGCATCGGCGGCATGACCGCATTCACCGCGCTGCTCCCGGCCGCCGCCCTGCTGGCGGTGGCCACCGCCCTGCCGCCGTACGCCGCCACCGCCGCCGACGCCCCCACCGCCCCCTACGTCGTCGTCCTCAAGGACGGCGGCACCCGCGCCTCCGCGGCCGCCGTCACCCGCGCGCTCGCCGCCGAGGCCGAGGCCGCCGGCGACCGTGTCGGGGCCGTCTACGACACCGCCCTGAGCGGTTTCGCCGTCCGCACCACCGCCGCCCGCGCCGCCGAACTCGCCGCCGATCCGCGGGTGGCCTCCGTGGAGCCCGACGCGGTCTTCCGGATCGCCGACACGCCGCTCGACGACCCCGTTGCCCCCGTTGCCCCCGTCGACCCCGCCGACGCGGTCGCCCCCGCCGCTCCCCTCGTGCAGAGCCCCGCGCCCTGGGCCCTGGACCGCCTCGACCAGGGCGAGTTGCCGCTCGACGGGTCGTACACGTACCCGGCCAAGGCCGGGGGGATCACCGCGTACATCGTGGACACCGGGATCAACACCCTGCACCAGGAGTTCGGCGGCCGGGCCCGCTGGGGCGCCAACGCGGTCTTCATGGAGGGCGCCACGGACTGCAACGGCCACGGCACGCACGTCGCCGGGACCGTCGGCGGAGCCACCTACGGGGTGGCCAAGGAGGTTTCGCTCGTCGCCGTGAAGGTGGCGGACTGCCGGGGGGACGCGACCCTGTCGGCCATCACGCGCGGCCTCGACTGGATGGTGAAGGACGCCCTCAAGTCGCCCGCCACCCCGGCCGTGGCCAACATGAGCCTGGGCGGCGGCCGCAGCTTCGCCCTCGACCGGGCGGTGACCCGGGCGATCGCGTCGGGGATCACCTTGGCCGTGGCGGCGGGCAACTCCGGCGAGAACGCCTGCACCGGCTCCCCCTCCGGCGTCCCGCAGGCGCTCACCGTGGGCGCGACGGACTCGCTGGACCGGCGGCCCGCCTTCTCCAACCACGGTGCCTGCGTGGACCTCTCCGCCCCCGGCGTGGCCGTCACCTCCGCCTGGAAGGGCTCGGCCACGGCCGCCGCCCGCGCCTCCGGCACCTCGATGGCCGCCCCGCACGTGGCGGGCGCCGCCGCGCTGGTGCTGGCGCGCGGCCTCGCGGCCGGCGGCCCGCGCCAGACGCCCGCGCAGGTGGCCGAAGCCCTCGTACGGGACGCCGTGCGGGACCGGATCACCGGCTTGCCGGCCGGGACCCCGAACCTGTTGCTGCACGTCCCGGCCGGTCAGTAGCCCGGCCCGGGTCCTCCGCGGGCGGCCCCTCCGCCGCCCCGGCGGACCCCGGCCGGACCACCGCGAAAGCCACCGCGAAAGCCACCGCGAAAGCCGCCCCGCGAGCCACCCCGAAGGCCCGGGCCGAAACCCCACCCGCCCCACCCGAGCCGCCCCCGGCCAACGGGTATCCGTCCCTCCGCTCCACCCGGTCTGATGGCACATCAATTTCTGTGTGCTTCGGGCGAAAGCAAGTCATTGACTTCTCAATCCCGCGACGCGTCAATGTCGGCCACCGCACCGGCTCGACCTCCCCCACACAGCGGGTGGGGGGAGGGTTCGTATGACGAAGGAGTCGCGACCCAGTGAGTACAACGTTTCGACGAAGAGTTCTGGCCGGGGCTGGCGCTCTGTCCCTGGCCCTGACGGGCGCCGTGGTGGGTCTGTCGGGCACCGCGCAGGCCGCGACCAAGACGACGCCCGTCCCGATGGACTGCGTCGCGCCCGCACCCCAGCCGGGTGGTTCGGGCACCCAGCCCTACACGATCACACTGCCCGACGGCGCCAAGGCCGGCGACGTGGTCCCGATCACCATCGACCCGGGTGCGAGCCCGGTCATCCCCAGCTTCTCGGTGACGACCACCAACGTCTCCAAGATCACCCTCAAGGTCGGGTCGACCCTCCAGACGGTCGTCAGCCCGCCCGAGACGGTCGACGTGGTCGCCGGACAGGCGCTCAACCCCGCCGCCTTCTCCGGCACCATCAAGATCCCGGACGGCTCCGAGGGCACCACGGTGCAGGTGGCCCTGGACCTGGCGGTGACCGACGCGAGCCTCATGGGCTCGGTCTTCACCACCACCTGTACCCCGAACCCCCGCCCGAGCGCCTCGCTCGGCTCGGTGGTCGTGGAGGCCCTGCCCAAGGACCCGATCACCACCAAGCTGACGCCCAACAGCGGTGAGGCGGGCCAGGAGGTCGTCGTCACGGGCGCCAACTTCCCGGCGGGCCCGGTCACCTGCTCCGCGCTCAAGAACGGCGCGGCCACGGGTGACACGGGTACCGGCACGGCCACCGCGGCCGGCGTCGCGACCTGCAACATCGTCGTCAACCAGCCCGCCGACGCGATCAAGATCGACGGCTCGATCCTCCCGTACAAGGCCTACATCTTCATCGCCCCGCAGCCGGGCGTGCAGAACCCGGTCGACGTCGAGGTCCTGCCCGGACCGCTGGCCATCGGCCCGGAGGCGGGCAACCCCGCCGTCAGCTTCGGTTCGGTCACCATCAACGGCAAGTCCCAGTCGGTCGTCGGTCAGTTCACCGCGATGGCCGTCCAGGACTTCCGCGGCGGGACCCTCGGCTGGGACGTCTCGGCGACCCGGACGCCCTTCCTGAACTCGGTCACCGGACACTCCATGGCCACGGCACAGATCGGCATCCAGCCGACCTGCAAGGTGACCAACCCGGCCAGCCCGAGCGTCTGCACCACCGGTACGCCGGGTGCGATCTCCGACGTCCCGCTGAAGGTCGCCTCGGCGGCCGCGGGCGGCGACAACCTGACCGGTGGAGAGTTCGAGATCGGCGGAGCCGGAATGATCCAGCTCCCGCCGTTCATGTTCGCGGACACCTACCAGTCGGTCGTCACCTTCTCGATCGCCTGACCCGTACGACCCCGCTCCACCCGGGTGGTGCGGCGCTCCGGCGCCGCACCACCCTTCCGCGCACCACCCCTTCGCCGCACCACCCTTCCGCGCACCTCCCCCTTCGCCCAGCGCTCATCCCCTCCCCGTCCGGCCCGACTGGAGAACCGCCCATGCGCACCCGCACCCTCCTCCTCGGCCTGCTCCTCGGCCTCGCCGCCCTGTTGCTGCCCACCCTCCCCGCGACGGCCGCGGACAACGGCACCTGGGGCGTCTTCCCGACACCCCCGGCCGGTGCGGCGATGACCGACCGCGCGTACTTCTTCCATCAGGGCGAGGCCGGCACCACCATCAGCGACAGCGCGACGATCGTGAACTCCTCCGACAAGGAGCTGACGTTCCAGATATTCGCCACGGACGCCGTAAACACCCCGGTGGGCGGCGGCTTCGCGCTGCTGCCGGTGGAGACGAAGCCCAAGGACGTGGGCACGTGGGTCGCGCTGCCGCCGGAGACCAAGAACACCGTCACCGTGCCGCCCAAGGGGCGCAAGGACTTCCCGTTCTCCGTGAAGGTCCCGGCGGACGCGACGCCCGGTGACCATGTGGGCGGGATCGTCGCCCTCAACACCGCCGTGGAGGGCATCCAGCAGGAGGGCAAGGTCCAGGTCGGGGTGAAACGCCAGGTGGGCGCCCGGCTGTACTTCCGGGTCCCGGGGCCGGTGACCCCGGGGCTGAGCGTGGAGGACGTGAAGATCAGCCGCGCGGCGCCGCTGCTGCCCTGGGTCAAGGACGCCCGCGCCAAGATCACGTACTCCCTGGTCAACCGGGGCAACGTGGTCGTCGAGCCGAAGGTGACCGTCTCCGCCGAGGGGCTGTTCGGCCGCCGGGTGCTGGACCGGCCGGCCCGCGAACTGAAGCTCGTCCTGCTGCCGGGCCAGCGGATCGAGCTGACCGAGGACTGGGCGGACGCGCCCCAGTCGGACTGGGTCACCGTCGACATCACCGCCGGCGCCTCGGCCTACCCCGACCTCGTCTCCTCCTCCGCTACGGATCTCATCGCCGTGCCGTGGACCGCACTCGGCGCCCTCCTGGTGCTGGCCGGCGCCGCCATCACCGTCCGGGTACTGCGCCGGCGCCGCCGGGCGGCCGCCGAACAGCCGGAACCCGCGCCGGACTTGGCCGAAGTCCGCTGATCGGAGAAGGTGTCCTCCAGGGGGACGGCATTCGGCCATCCCCGGGCAGGGGCAGGCGCCGGGAGGCACCACACATGGCACGACAGCACGGCGAAGCGGAGCCCGGCCGGCCCGCGCACGGAACGGTCCCCGCAGGCCGGCCCGGGGATCCCGCCGACGCGGGGATCGGGCTGCTCTCCCTCGTCGAACGGACGCTGGGCACCGGCACCGCGGTGTACGTCCCGGGCGACGGCTGGATCCGGCTCACGCTCCCGCTCGACGACGGCGGTCCGGCCCCGGTCACGGTGGACGTGATCGCGGACACCCGGCGCACCCCGCGCGGGATCGCGTACCTCCTGCCGGGCGCCGGACTGAACTTCGGCTCCGTCTTCTTCACCCCGTCCGACCTGAACCTCGCCCACCGGCTGCGCCGCGACGGCCTGATCGTCGTCGGCGTCACCGCGCGCGAGGACGCCGCGACCGTGCGGGACATCGGCCGCGACTGGGGGCTCGCGGCGCACCGCAGGGATCTGGCCTCCGTCGTGGAGGCGCTGGACGGGGCGCTGGGGCTGCCGTACCAGTACGTCGGCCACTCCGCCGGGGCCCTGCTCGCCCTGGACGCGGCCGCGCACGACGACTCGCCCCGCCTGACCCGGGTGGTGGCCCTGGACACGACCGGCCCCTACTCCGGCGACCTGGCCGTACGGGCGGCCCAGACCCAGGCCGCGTACGAGGCCCGGATCGAGCGGGGCACGTACGCGACGGACCCGGGTCTGGCGGGGCTGCTCGCCCGGGCCGTCACGGATCCGGCGGGCCCCTCGGAGGTCCCCTGGCCCCCGGACCCGGAGCTCCGCTTCACCCACGCCGGGCTCGCCCACTTCGCCCTGGTCCGCACCTCCCTGCTGCCCGGCCCGGCGAACTGGATCTACACGCAGGGCCACGCCGCGGGCTCGTACTCCTTCGGGGCCACCCCGGCCGCTGACCGCTTCGGCCTCGCCCACACCACGCTCGCCACCTGGCACGCGGCCACCGCCGCCCTCGGCAGCGGGCTGATCCCGGACGCCCTGCTGCGGGACCTGGCCGCGGTCTGGGCCGGCGACGAGAAGACGTACGCGATCGACTGGGAGCGGATCTCCGCCGAAGTGGTGTGGATCAACAGCGAACTGGGCCGCGGCGACCACACGCGCGGCGCCCGGCTGATCCGGGCGGGCGAGGGCCCGCAGCCGCGCCGCGTCCGCTTCGCCGTCGTCCCGGGGTACGGACACGGCGACCCCCTCTGGTCGCACACGGCGGCGGCGGACGTCTGGTCGCTGTTCTGAGCCCGGCCGCTCCGCTTCAGGGCCGGCCCGGAAACGGGCTCGCCCCCCGCGGTGAGGGTTGCGGGGGGCGAGCGGTCCTACGAGGCGTGCGCCCGGCCGGGTCTGCGGCCGGGGACTCCCGTCAGTGGTTGCGCGGGAAGCCGAGGTCGACTCCGGCCGGGGCGTCCGACGGGTCGGGCCAGCGGGTCGTGACGACCTTGCCCCGGGTGTAGAACTGGATGCCGTCGTTGCCGTAGATGTGCAGGTCGCCGAAGAGCGAGTCCTTCCAGCCACCGAAGGAGTGGTAGCCCACCGGCACCGGGATCGGCACGTTGACGCCGACCATGCCGGCCTCGATCTCCAGCTGGAAGCGGCGGGCGGCGCCGCCGTCGCGGGTGAAGATGGCGGTGCCGTTGCCGAACGGCGAGGCGTTCATGAGCGCCACGCCCTCCTCGTAGGTGTCCACGCGCAGCACGCACAGCACCGGGCCGAAGATCTCGTCGCGGTAGGCGTCGGAGTCGGTCTTGACGTTGTCCAGCAGCGAGAGGCCGATCCAGTGGCCGTTCTCGTTGCCCTCCACCGTGTAGCCGGTGCCGTCCAGGACCACGTCGGCGCCCTGGGCGGCCGCGCCCGTCACGTACGAGGCGACCTTGTCGCGGTGGGCCGCGGTGATCAGCGGGCCCATCTCGGAGGTCGGGTCGTTGCCGGGGCCGATCTTGATCTTCTCGGCGCGCTCGCGGATCTTGTCCACGAGGGTGTCGGCGATGGAACCGACGGCGACCACGGCCGAGATGGCCATGCAGCGCTCACCGGCGGAGCCGTAGGCGGCGGAGACGGCCGCGTCGGCGGCGGCGTCCAGGTCGGCGTCCGGCAGCACCAGCATGTGGTTCTTGGCGCCGCCCAGGGCCTGCACGCGCTTGCCGTTGGCGGAGGCGGTGGTGTGGATGTGGCGGGCGATCGGGGTCGAGCCCACGAAGGAGACGGCCGCGACGTCGGGGTGCGAGAGGAGCGCGTCGACGGCGACCTTGTCACCGTGGACCACGTTCAGCACGCCCGCCGGCAGACCGGCCTGGCTCGCCAGCTGCGCCAGCAGCGTGGAGGCCGAGGGGTCCTTCTCGCTCGGCTTGAGGATGAAGGTGTTGCCGCAGGCCACGGCCAGCGGGAACATCCACATCGGCACCATCGCCGGGAAGTTGAACGGGGTGATGCCCGCGACCACGCCGATCGGCTGGCGGATCGAGGAGACGTCCACGCGGCTGGAGACCGAGGTGGACAGCTCGCCCTTGAGCTGCACGGTGATCCCGCAGGCCAGCTCGACGATCTCCAGGCCTCGGGCGACCTCGCCCAGCGCGTCGGAGTGCACCTTGCCGTGCTCGGCGACGATCAGGTCGGCGATCGCGTCGCGGTTGGCGTCCAGCAGGGCGCGGTAGGCGAACAGCACCTTGGTGCGGGCGGCCAGCGAGGACTGCCCCCAGGACAGGAACGCCTCCTTGGCGACCTGTACGGCCGCGTCGACCTCGTCGGCGGACGCGAGGGCGACCTGGGTGGTGACCTCGCCGGTGGCCGGGTCGGTGACCGGGCCGTAGTTGCCCGACGCGCCCTCGACGGTCTTGCCACCGATCCAGTGGTTGACGGTCTTCATGCCTAACTCCTTCACAGATGGCGACGTCGCTGCGCGGCTTGCCGGTCGTACTCTTCTCGGGCCTTGGCCGCCGACGTACGGGTCGCGGTCTCGGCCACAGGGACATCCCACCACGCCTGTGCGGGGGGCGGGCCCGACACAGTGTCGGGTGTTCGGGTCTGCACGTAGACACATGTGGGACGGTCCGCCGACCGCGCCTCGGCGAGGGCTTTGCGCAGGTCACCGATGGTGCGGGGGTGGATCACGGCCATTCCGAGGGAAGCCGCGTTGGCCGCGAGATCCACCGGCAGGGGCGCACCGCTGTACGAACCGTCCACCGCCCGGAAGCGGTAGGCGGTGGCGAACCCCTCGCCGCCCACCGCGTCCGACAGGCCGCCGATCGAGGCGTACCCGTGGTTGTCGAGGATCACCAGCTTGACCGGGATCCCTTCCTGCACGGCGGTGACGATCTCGGTCGGATTCATCAGGTACGTCCCGTCGCCGACCAGCGCCCACACCGGCCGCCCGGGGGCGGCCAGGGCGGTGCCGATCGCGGCGGGGATCTCGTAGCCCATGCAGGAGTACCCGTATTCGACGTGGTACTGGTCCGCGGAGCGGGCCCGCCACAGCTTGTGCAGGTCCCCGGGGAGCGAACCGGCGGCATTGATCAGGATGTCGTCGCCGTCGACGAGGCCGTCCAGCAGACCCAGCACCTGTGCCTGCGTCGGGACGCCGTCCTCGTCGGGAGCCGCGTACGCCCGGTCGACCAGCCGCTCCCACGCCCTCTTCCCTTCTTTGTACGCCGTCTCGTACGGGGGGTCCACCCGGTACCCGGCGACCGCGGCCCGGAGTTCCTCCAGGCCCTCCCGCGCATCGCAGACCAGGGGGCGGGCGGCGAGCTTGTGGGCGTCGTACGGGTCGAGGTTGAGCCCGAGGAAGCGCACCCCGGGGTGCTGGAACAGCGTCGCGGAGGCGGTGGTGAAATCGGTGAGCCGGGTCCCGGCGGCGATCACCAGATCGGCTTCGCGGGCCAGCGCGTCGGCGGTGGCCGTGCCGGTGTGCCCGATCCCGCCCACGTCGGCGGGGTGGTCCCAGGGCAGGACCCCCTTGCCCGCCTGGGTGGAGGCGACCGGGATCCCGGTGGCCTGCGCGAACTCCGCGAGCGCCGCCCCCGCCGCGCTGTGCCGGATCCCGCCGCCGGCGATGATCAGCGGCCGCGCGGAGCCCCGTACGGCGCGGGCGGCCGCCGCCAGCTCGGTCCGGTCGGGGCGGGGCCGGCGTACGCCCCACACCCGCTCGGCGAAGAACTCCTCCGGCCAGTCGTACGCCTCGGCCTGGACGTCCTGCGGCAGCGCGAGGGTGACGGCGCCGGTGCTCACGGGGTCGGTGAGGACCCGTACGGCCTGCAGGGCGGCGGGGATCAGGGCTTCGGGACGGGTGACGCGGTCGAAATGGCGGGAGACGGGGCGCAGGGTGTCGTTGACGGAGACATCACCCGCATGGGGGACCTCCAGCTGCTGGAGGACGGGGTCGGCGGGCCGGGTCGCGAAGGCGTCCCCGGGCAGCAGGAGCACCGGGATCCGGTTGATGGTGGCGAGGGCGGCCCCGGTGACGAGGTTGGTGGCGCCCGGGCCGATGGAGGTGGTGACGGCGTGCGCGGACAGCCGCCCGCTCTGGCGGGCGTACCCGACGGCGGCGTGCACCATGGCCTGCTCGTTGCGGCCCTGCAGGAACGGCATCTCCCCGCGACCGCTCTCCAGCAGCGCCTGGCCGATCCCGGCGACGTTCCCGTGCCCGAAGATCCCCCAGGTGGCGGCGATGAGCCGGCGGCGCTGTCCGTCGCGCTCGGTGTACTGCCGGGAGAGGAAGCGGACGAGGGCCTGCGCGACGGTGAGCCGGACGGTCTGCGTCGCCTGCTGCGGCGTCATGCGGGGTCCTCCGCTCGGTGGTGGAAGGGCAGCCGGGGGTCGAGGTCCTGACCGGTCCAGGTGGAGCGGATCCAGCCGTGATCGGGGTGATCGCGGATGAGCCACTCCCGGGTCGCGCCGGGTCCCGCCATGACGTTGAGGTAGTACATGTCGTGGCCGGGCGCGGCGATGGAAGGACCGTGCCAGCCGTCCGGGATGAGGACCGCGTCGCCGGTCCTCACCTCGGTGAGGATGTCGGTCTTCCCCGCCGGGGAGGGGCTGACACGCTGATAGCCGAGGCCGGGTGTGTCCCCGTGCGGGGCGATCTCGTAGTAGTAGATCTCCTCCAGCCGGGATTCCACGCCGGGGTGGTGCTCGTCGTGCTTGTGCGGCGGGTACGAGGACCAGTTGCCGCCGGGGGTGAGCACCTCCACGGCGATGAGCCGGTCGCAGTCGAAGACGCCGGCGGCGGCGAAGTTGTTGACCTGTCGGGAGCACTGTCCGCCTCCGCGGAGCTCTACGGGGACCCCGGCGGCGGGCCCGTACCGGGCGGGCAGCCGCTGCTCGCAGCGGGCGCCGACGAGCGCGAAGCGGCCGCCCTCAGGGGACAGGACCTCGGCTTGCCCGTCCCGGGGCAGGTAGGCGAAGTCGGTGGGGCCGTCGAACACCCCGCGTCGCCCCCGTAGTCGCAAGACCTGCGGTCCGCTCCCGGGGCGCCGCCCCGGACCCCGCTCCTCAAACGCCGGAGGGGCTGGATTTCGGCCCGCGTCAGGCTGCACGTGCGAGTGACCCATCGCGCCCCCTGGCGGGCCGGTGGCCACCCCAGCCTCGCCGGCGTTCGAGGCGCCGGGGTCCGGGCCGGAGCCCCGGTCCCTGAGCCCCGCCGGCGTTTGAGGCGCGGGGTCCGGGCCGGAGCCCCGATCCTTGAGCCCCGCCGGCGTTTGAGGCGCGGGGTCCGGGGCGGAGCCCCGGTTTCGGGAAGGGGCGGGGTGGGGGAACGGCTCCGCGCAGCGGACCTCGCAGCCGCCCTCCAGCGGGAGGACGATCCACTCCGACTCCCCGCACGCGTGCGCGTACGTCTCCCCCGGCGCGAGATCGAGCACGAGCAGCCTCGTCCAGTCCATCGCCCACTCAGACACCACCGGCACGGTCCAGCACCTCCTCGACTTCCTCTCCGAACGGCATCGCCGTCGAACACGCCAGCCGCGAGGCCACGATGGCCCCGGCCGCGTTCGCGTAGCGGATGACCCGATCCAACTCCCATCCGGCGAGCAGCCCGTGGCACAGCGCCCCGCCGAAGGCATCGCCCGCGCCCAGCCCGTTGACGACGGCCACCGGCACCGGCGCGGCCTCCACCACCGTCCCGTCGCGGTGGACGGCCAGCACGCCCTCCGGGCCCCGTTTCACGACCGCCAGCTCCACCCCGGCGCCGAGCAGTGCCCGCGCCGCCGCGTACGGCTCGGTCTCGCCGGTGGCGATCGCGCACTCCTCGGCGTTGCCCACGGCCACCGTGGCGAGGGACAGCGCCCGGCGGTACGGGTCCCCGGGCCCCTCGGCCCCGCCCCCCTCCCCGGAGGGCCACAGCATGGGCCGCCAGTCCAGGTCGAACACCGTGAGCGGGCTCCTGCCGCGTGCCTCCAGCGCGGCCAGGGTGGCCGTCCGGCTCGGCTCCGCGCTGAGCCCCGTACCGGTCATCCAGAACACCCGCGCCGCCCGCACCGCGTCGAGGTCGAGCTCGTCCGCGGCGATCTCCAGGTCGGGCGCCTTCGGGTACCGGTAGAAGTACAGCGGGAAATCGTCGGGCGGGAAGATCTCGCAGAAGGTCACCGGCGTCGGATAGGCCGCCACCTCCCCGGCCCACCGGTCGTCCACCCCGAACCCGCGCAGCTCCGCCCGGAGATACGCGCCGAAGGGGTCCGCGCCGGTCCGGGTGATCACCGCCGTCCGCCGGCCCAGCCGGGCCGCCGCGACGGCGACGTTGGTGGGGGAACCTCCCAGGAACTTCCCGAAGGTGTCCGCTTCTCCGAGCGGTACGCCCGTCTTCAAGGGGTAGAGATCCACCCCGATCCGCCCCATCGTGATCAGGTCGAACGCCAACGGATCCGCAGTCATCACCACACCATTCCTCACGACCGAGTGCTCCCCGCACCCAAGAGCCTCGCACCCTAAGGTGGCCGTATGACGTCCTCACCAACCGCGTTGACCCGTATCCGCGTCGGTTCGGCTCCGGACTCGTGGGGGGTCTGGTTCCCCGACGATCCCCGGCAGACCCCGTGGGAGCGGTTCCTCGACGAGGTCGCCGAAGCCGGGTACGAGTGGATCGAGCTCGGCCCCTACGGCTATCTCCCCACCGATCCCGTCCGGCTCGCCGACGAGGTCGGGGCGCGCGGCCTGCGGGTCTCCGCGGGAACCGTCTTCACCGGACTCCATCACGGGCCCGCCGTGTGGGAGGACACCTGGGAGCACGTGTCGCGGATCGCGGAGCTCACCCGGGCCATGGGCGCGGCGCACCTCGTGGTGATCCCCTCCTTCTGGCGGGACGACAAGACCGGCGAGGTGCTGGAGGACCGCACCCTCGGCCCCGGGGCCTGGCACGAACTGACCACGCAGACCGAGCGGCTGGGAAAGCGGGTCCAGGACGAGTACGGGCTGCGGATCGTCGTCCACCCGCACGCGGACACCCACATCGACACTCCCGAGAACGTGGCCCGCTTCCTCGACGCCACGGACCCGGCGCTGGTCTCCCTCTGCCTGGACACCGGGCACTACGCGTACTGCGGCGGCGACAGCGTGCGGGCGATCGAGACCTTCGGCGAGCGCATCGGCTACCTCCACCTCAAGCAGGTCGATCCGCGGATCCTCGCCGAAGTGGTCCGGGACCAGGTCCCCTTCGGGCCGGCCGTGGCCCGCGGGGTGATGTGCGAGCCGCCGGCGGGGGTGCCCGCGCTGGAACCGGTGCTGGCGGCCGCCGAGCGGCTCGGCGTGGACCTGTTCGCCATCGTGGAGCAGGACATGTACCCGTGCCCGCCCGACCGGCCGCTGCCGATCGCCCGCCGCACCCGGGCCCACCTGCGCTCCTGCGGCGCCCGCTGAACCGGACCCCATGACCGTAACTGCCCTACGCACCCTCGTGGAGGAACACGACATGACCAGCACGCTCGGCATCGCCGTCATCGGTACCGGGAAGATGGGCTCCGACCACGTCCGCCGCTTCGGCCGGACGGTCGGCGGGGCCCGGGTGGTGGCCGTGGCCGACCCGGACGGGGACCGGGTCAAGGAGGTCGCGTCCGGTCTGGAGGGGGCGAGCGCGCACACCGATCCGGCGGCCGCGATAGCGGCGCCCGGGGTGGACGCCGTACTGATCGCCTCGCCCGGGCCCGCCCATGAGGAAGCGATCCTGCACGCGCTGGAGCGGCGGCTGCCGGTGCTCTGCGAGAAGCCGCTGACCCCCGATCCGGCGGGCTCCCTGCGGATCATGGAGGCGGAGGCACGGCTGGGCCGCCGGCTCGTCCAGGTCGGCTTCATGCGGCGCTACGACGCCGAGTACGCGCGGCTCAAGGAGCTGCTCGACGCGGGCGGCATCGGGCGCCCGCTGTTCCTGCACTGCCGGCACCGCAACGCCTCCTCGCCGTCCTTCTTCACCAGCGACATGCTGATCAGCGATTCGGTGGTGCACGAGGTGGACGCGGCCCGCTGGCTGCTGGGCCAGGAGATCACCGCGGTGACCGTGCTCTCCCCGACCCCCTCCTCGGCAGCCCCCGAAGGGCTGCGCGATCCCCGGTTCGTCCTCATGGAGACCTCCGGAGGCGCCGTGGTCGACGTGGAGATCTTCGTCAACTGCGGCTTCGGCTACCAGGTGCAGTGCGAGGCCGTCGGCGAGGCCGGCACCGCCCGGATCGGCGACGGCCACGCGATGGTCGTCCAGTCGGCGGGCCGCTGGGGCGGGGAGATCGACCAGGACTTCACGGTGCGGTTCGCCGACGCCTACGACCGCCAGCTCCGCCGCTGGGTCGCCGCGGCCGCGCTGGGCCGGGTGGACGGTCCCGACGCGTGGGACGGCTACGCGGCGTCGGCCGTCTCCGAGGCGGGCCTCGCCGCGGCACGCAGCGGCGTACGGACCCCGGTGGATCTGGCCCAACGCCCGTCCCTCTACAGCTGATCCGCCCGAAGGTCCCGCACCGGCCGAAGGACGCACCCCTCGCCCGTTTCCCGGACGACGGGGTCATCATGGGGGAATGTCCGAGATACCTTCCCCCGCGGCCCCGACCGCGATGCGGCTCGCCCGGTACACCAAGACGGAACAGGACGAGATCCTCGGCGGCGGCCCCGACCCCTTCGGCGTGGCCGCCGCCGGCTTGACCTGGCTGCCCAAGGAGGAACACTTCGGCGTCGGGTACGGAGACCGCCTGCTGGCCCACGCGGGCCTGCTGCGGCTGCCCGTCGCGATCGGCGCCGCCGAGACGGAGGTGGTGGGCGTCGGAGGAGTGGCCGTCGCACCCGACGTACGCGGGCGCGGTCTGGCCCGGCTCGTCGTCTCGGCCGCCCTCGACCACGCGCGCACGATGGGCCCCCGGCACGCGCTCCTGTTCTGCCGGCCGCCGCTCGTCGCGCTCTACGAGCGCCTCGGATGGCACCCGCTCGACGAGCAGGTCCTCGTCGAGCAGCCCGAAGACCGCTTGGTCACCATGCCGCTGCGCACCATGGTGACCCCCTTGCGCGATGACGCCCTCTGGCCTGCGGGGCCGGTACGACTGCTCTCCCTGCCCATGTGACGCGGAACCCCGGGTGCACCATCTGCGCCACCCGCGCCATGTGCCACCCGTGTCACGAGGGTTGCCCTTGTGTCACGCATGTCCGCATTACGCGGGTCTTCCGTCACAGGCGGACGACAGGCCCTCCCCTGGTATCACCCTGCGTCGTTCCCCGGGCACAACCTGAGTGATCGACAGTGTCCACGCGCCGGCTCCCCCGACGGCCTCCCGGCCGGCCCCGCGGCGTGGACAAGGAGGTGTCGAGGATGAGCGACCGACAGCTGTGGTCGTACAAGGAGATCGCCGCTCACATCCGGGTCCAGCCGGACACGGTGCGCTCCTACCGCAAGCACGGGCTGCTGCCCGCACCCGACACCGTGGAGGGCGGCAAGCCCTACTGGTACGCCGACACCATCCGCGCCTGGGTGGCGCGAAGGCCCGGCAACCGCGGACGCCGCGAGGACTGACGCGGCGTCCGTTCCAGGGGCGGGACCCTCCCGGGCCCCGTCCGCTAGCGGCTCCCGGCGGGCACGGGCTCCGGCTCTGGCCGCTCGACGGCCGGCGCCGGCTCCCCTTCGCTCAGTCCGAAGCGTTCGTGCAGTCTGCGCAGCGGCGCCGGCGCCCACCAGGTGGCCTTTCCGGTCAGCTTCATCACGGCCGGCACCAGCAGGCTCCGCACGACCATCGCGTCCATCAGCACGGCCAGCGCGATTCCCAGGCCGAGCATCTTGGTGTTGGTCACCCGCGAGCTTCCGATGGCGACCATCACCACCGCCAGGATCACGGCGGCCGCGGTGATCAGTCCGCCCGTGCGGGTCAGCCCGGCGCGCACCGCACCCTCGTGGTCCCCGGTCCGGTCGTACTCCTCCTTGATCCGGGATATGAGGAACACCCCGTAGTCCATGGAGAGTCCGAAGGCGATGCAGAACATCAGCACGGGCAGGGTGGTCTCGATGTCTCCGGTGGAGGTGAAGGAGAGCAGTCCGGAGAGGTGGCCCTCCTGGAACACCCACACCACGGCCCCGAACATCGCGGTCAGGCTCAGTGCGTTGAGCAGCACGGCCTGGACGGGTATCAGCAGGCTTCCGGTGAGCAGGAAGACCAGGAGCAGCGTGGCCAGCACCACGACACCCAGGGCCAAGGGCAGTTCCTCGGCTATGGCGTCGCGGGCGTCGACGAGCACCGCGGCCTGTCCGGTCACGGCGGTGTCGAAGGGTGCGTCCACCGCCCGGACCAGACCCACCAGGTCCTGGGCCTGTGGTCCCACCTCCTCGCCTTCGGTGAGCACCGAGAAGTAGGCGTATCCGCCACCGGCGGCGGAAGGAACCGGCCCCTCCACCCCCAGCACTCCGGGCAGGGCTTCCACCCGCCGCTTGTAGGCGTCGAGATCGGCGGCGCCGGAGGCCCCCTCGGTCAGTACGGTCAGCGCTCCGCCGGGGCTGCCGGGGAAGCCTTCGCGGATGTGCTGCTGCACCACGTGCGATTCGGCGGTCGCCGGCAGCTGCCGGTCGTCCACGGTGCCGAACTTCACGCCGAGGAAGGGCAGTCCGAGGAGCAGCAGCCCGGCCGTGGTGGCCACGGCGAACACCGGGGCCCGGCGCATCACCAGGTCCGTCAGCCGGGCCCAGCCCCGCCCGCTCCCGGCCCGGGCCGGGTCGCTCCCGGCCGGTCCGGTCCGGCGCCACAGCCGGCGCAGGTCGAAGGAGTTGACCCGCTCCCCCAGCAGCACCAGCGCCGCGGGCAGCACGATGAGCGCGGCCGCGGCGGCGAGCAGGACCACCGCGACTCCGGCGTAGGCGAAGGAGCGCAGGAAGTACATCGGGAAGAAGAGCATGGCCGAGAGCGCGACGGCCACGGTCAGGGCCGAGAACAGGACCGTCCGCCCGGCGGTGCGCAGGGTGACCCCGACGGCCGCGACCGGGTCGCGCCCGGCGGCCAGCTCCTCGCGGAACCTGCGCACGATGAACAGGGCGTAGTCGACGGCGAGTCCGAGGCCGAGGGCGGTGGTCAGGTTCTGCGCGAAGACGGAGACGTCGGTGATCTCGGTGAGCCCGCGCAGCACCGCGTTGGTTCCGATGATGGCGATGATGCCGACACCGAGGGGCAGCAGGGCCGCGACGGCGCTGCCGAAGACGAGGACGAGCAGGACGAGCGTCACGGGCAGGGCGATCAGCTCGGCGAGCAGCAGGTCCTCCTGGATGGTGGAGGTCACCTCGCGCTGGACGGCGGCCGGTCCGCCGAGGGTGACCTTCACCGGTCCGTGCGCACCGCGGTAGCTCGGGGTGATCCGTTCCAGGACGGCGTTGGCCGCTTTCTCGTCGCCCAGCACGCGGGCGGCTATCAGGGCCTGCCGGCCGTCCTCGGAGCGCAGGGTGGGCAGCCCGGTCCGCCAGTACGAACCCACGCCGGTCACCCCCTGCTCGGCGGCGAGCCGCGCGGTCAGCCGCTCCGCCTCGGCGGCGACGGCGGGGTCGTCCACCCCGGCCGTCCCGGCGGCGGCTCCGGCGTCGACGAGCAGCAGCAGGTTGGGCTGGGAGCCGGGGAACTCGCGCTCCAGGGCTTTGGTGGCATAGGTGGAGCGGGCGCCGGGATCCTCCCAGCCCCCGCTTCCCAGGCGGTCGGCGACGCCTCCGCCGGCGAAGACGGCCAGGGCGGTGACCACGAGGGCGAGCAGCAGCGAGAGCCTCGGCCGTGTGGTGACGAACCCGGTCCACCGGCCGCCCTCCCCAGGCGACGGCGGTCTTTTGACTTCGGACATGTCTCGGTGTCCCCTTCACCGTGTTGCCAAGCCACTTAGACTGGCAAACACGAGCAGTCGCTCGCGTTCCTCAAGAATGCGAGCGATCTCTCGTGTTTGTCAATCACCCACGGGAAGCAACGGGAAGCAAGGGATTGGACATGCGGGAGACCTCTCGGACCAAGAGCTCGGACAAAGCGGGTGAATCGATCACGGAGGCGGCGCTGGAAGCAGCGACGGAAACCGCTCCCCGCCGCCGCCAGGCCCGCGGCGAGCGGCGGATCGCCCAGCTCCTGGCCGCCGCCGCCGGGGTGTTCTGTCGTACGGGTTACGCGGCGGCCAGCACCAACGCCATCGCCCGCGAGGCCGGCGTCTCCCCGGGCACGCTCTACCAGTTCTTCCCGAACAAGGAGGCCATCGCCGTCGAGCTGGGCGGCCACCTCCTCCAGCGCGCCCATGAGGCGCACGGCCGGGCCTTCCTCCCGGAGAACCTGGACCACCCGCTGCCCGAGCTGATCGACGCCGTCCTGGATCCGGTCATCGCCTTCAACTGCGAGAACCCGGCCTTCTGGGCGCTCATGCACGGCTCCGGCATCCCCGGCATCGCCCAGGAACACGACGAGCTGCACGTCGGCATGCTGACCCGCGTCGAGGGGCTGCTGCGCACCTGCGTCACCCCGGCCGCCGCCGGCGCCCCCGCCACCGACGGGGAACTCACCCACGTCGCCCACATGGTGCTCGGGATCGTGCAGAGCTCGCTCGAACTGATCCTGGCCAGCGAGGGCGCGGAACGGGCCGCGTACGTCACGCAGCTGAAGACCGTCCTGTTCCGCTACCTGGCCCCGATGATCACCACGCCTCCTCCTCGCTGACCCTCCTCCCGGCGCCCCCGGACCCGCCCGAGCCGGCACCGGGGAGCGAGCCGGAGCCGTCACCGGACCCCGCCCGCCGCAACCGCAGCCCCAGCAGCGGGAAGATCAGTACGGACAGCATCCCGGCCCCGACCAGGGCAGCCGCCTCCCCCGACCCGAGCTTTCCCTCCTGCACGCCCAGGGTGGTGATCGCCACGACCAGCGGCAGCGCCGTGGAGCCGAACAGCACCAGCGCCGACCGGTCCCGGCGCCCGAGGTCCCGGGGGGCCAGCAGCCACATCGGCAGCCCGCGCACCACGAGGAAGAGCAGCAGGAACACCGGCAGCAGCACCAGCACCCAGCCGCCGTCGAGCAGCGCGGCGAGGTCGAACTCGATCCCGGTGACCACGAAGAACAGCGGCACCAGGAAGCCGAAGCCCATGGCCTCCACCTTCGAGAGCACGGCCTCGCTGCTCTCCGGGGCGGCCCCGTGCAGTACGAGCCGGGTGATCAGCCCGGCGGCGAAGGCGCCGAGGAGGACGTCGAGGCCGAGCACCTCGGACAGCGCCAGGAACGCCACGAGGATCAGCACCACCAGGCGGACGGCGAACTGCCCGCTGCTGTCCAGGGTCTTGGAGATGACCCGGGCGAACCAGGGCGGCTTGGGCCGCATCGCCCAGAACACGGCGGCGGCCGTGAGCACCGCGAAGCCGATCAGCAGCGCCGCCGACTGCGCCGGCGCCCGTCCGCTGAGCAGCAGGGCCATCGCGATGATCGGCCCGAACTCGCCGACCGCGCCCATCGCCATCATCACCGAGCCGAACCGGCTCTGAAGGTCCCCCGAGTCCCGCAGGACCGGCAGGATCGTGCCGAGGGCGGTACTGGTGAGGGCGGTGCCGATGTAGACGCCCTTGTCGAATCCGCCGCCCGACAGCAGCAGGCCGAGCCCGAGCCCCAGCGCGAGGGCGGCCACCCAGGCCCACACCGACCGCTTCAGGGTGTCGCCCTTGACCTGGGCGAACTGGATCTCGTAGCCGGCCAGGAAGATCAGCATCGCGAGGCCGAGCTCGCTGAGCACGTCGATGACCTCGGTGGAATGCGCCCAGCCGAGCACGTCGGGCCCGACCAGGACGCCCAGGACGATCTCGAAGATCACCAGCGGTACGGAAAGCCAGCGCGAGACCCCGTACGCGAGCAGGGGCGCGAGAACCGCGATCGACATGATCAAGATGAGAGTGATCCCCGAGTGCGCCATGTGTGTCATTTACATACGCTTCGCGCGGATTGTCCACTGCAAAAGATCTCGGGGGATGCTCGCATCCATACCCCCTAGGGGTATAGTCTCGAAGTGTCGGGATGAACGGTGGACTCTCCACGAGCGATCCGCCGTCTTCCGGCCGCCCGGAAACGCCCTTGAAGAGGAGAACGACATGAGCGCCGACACGGACACCCAGACCACCACCGTCTACCGGGTGACCGGCATGACCTGCGGGCACTGCGAGGGCGCGGTGACCACCGAGCTCTCCGCCCTGGCGGGCGTCAGCTCGGTCAAGGCCGTCGCCGCGACCGGCGAGGTCACCGTGGTCTCGGCCGCCCCGCTCGACGAGGCCGCCGTACGCGCCGCCGTCGACGAGGCCGGCTACGAGTTCGCCGGCCAGGCCTGAGTCCCCCTCTTCGGCAGCACCCCGCAGTACCGCGCCGGGCCGTACCGGCCAGCTCATACTGGTTCCGTACGGCCCGGCCCTCCCCCTGGAGCCGGAACATGAGCAGCAGCACAGTGCACGACGGACCCATAGCGGTGGCGCAAGCAGCGGCAGCGGCCGCCGGCACCGCCGAGGTCGAGCTGACCATCGGCGGCATGACCTGCGCCTCCTGCGCGGCCCGCATCGAGAAGAAGCTGAACCGGATGGACGGGGTCACCGCCTCGGTGAACTACGCCACCGAGAAGGCCAAGGTCTCGTACGGCGAGGGCGTGGCGGTCGCCGACCTCATCGCGACGGTCGTCAAGACCGGCTACACCGCCGAGGAGCCCCCGCCGCCGGAACCCGAGCCTGAGCCGCAGGCCGCCGCGGCACGGGAAGCCCGCGACCCCGAACTGGCCGCACTGCGCCAGCGCCTCCTGGTCTCCGTGGCGCTCTCGCTGCCCGTCGTCCTGCTCGCGATGGTCCCGGCCCTCCAGTTCGACAACTGGCAGTGGCTCTCGCTGACCCTCGCCTCCCCCGTCGTCGTCTGGGGCGCGCTCCCCTTCCACAAGGCCGCCTGGACCAACGCCCGGCACGGCGCCGCCACCATGGACACCCTGGTCTCGGTGGGCACCGGAGCCGCCTTCGCCTGGTCGCTGTGGGCCCTGTTCTTCGGCCACGCCGGCATGCCCGGCATGCGCCACGGCTTCGACTTCTCCGTGTCCCGCACCGACGGCTCCTCGGCGATCTACCTGGAGGTGGCGGCCGGAGTCGTCAGCTTCATCCTGCTCGGCCGGTACCTGGAGGCCCGCTCGAAGCGGAAGGCCGGCGCCGCCCTCAAGGCCCTGATGCGGCTCGGCGCCAAGGACGTGGCGGTCCTGCGCGGCGGGAGCGAGGTGCGCATCCCCGTGAGCGCGCTCGCGGTGGGCGACCGGTTCCTCGTCCGGCCCGGCGAGAAGATCGCCACCGACGGCACGGTCGTCGAGGGCAGCTCCGCCGTGGACGCCGCCATGCTGACCGGAGAATCGGTCCCGGTCGAGGTCACCGTCGGCGACACCGTCACCGGCGCCACCGTCAACACCTCGGGCCGCCTCGTCGTCGAGGCCACCCGCGTCGGCGCGGACACCCAGCTCGCCCGGATGGCCAAGCTGGTCGAGGACGCGCAGAACGGCAAGGCCGAGGTGCAGCGCCTCGCCGACCGGATCTCCGGGGTCTTCGTCCCGGTCGTGCTCGTCCTGGCGCTGGGCACCTGGGTCACCTGGCTGCTGATCACCGACAACCCGACGGCCGCCTTCACCGCCGCCGTGGCCGTCCTGATCATCGCCTGCCCCTGCGCCCTGGGCCTGGCCACCCCGACCGCCCTGATGGTCGGCACCGGCCGGGGCGCGCAGCTCGGCATCCTGATCAAGGGCCCCGAGGTGCTGGAGTCCACCCGCCGCGTGGACACCGTCGTCCTGGACAAGACCGGCACCGTCACCACCGGCCGGATGACCCTGACCGCCACCCACCCCGCCGAGGGCGTGGACCCGGCCGAACTGCTGCGCCTGGCCGGTTCGCTGGAGCACGCCTCCGAGCACCCGATCGCCCGGGCCATCGCATCGGCGGCCGCGGACCTCGCCGAAGGCCTGTCCGTCCCCGAGGGCTTCGAGAACCACGGCGGCCTCGGCGTCCAGGGCGTGGTCGACGGGCACGCGGTCCTGGTGGGCCGCGAGAAGCTGCTCGCCGACTGGTCGATCGCGCTGCCCGCCGCCCTCGCCGAGGCCAAGGCCGCCGCCGAGGCCGAGGGTTCCACCGCCGTCCTGGTCGCCTGGGACGGGGAGGCCCGCGGAGTGCTGACCGTGGCCGACGCGGTCAAGGAGACCAGCGCCGAGGCCGTGTCCCGGCTGCGGGCCCTGGGCCTGACCCCGGTCCTGCTGACCGGCGACAACGAGGCCGTGGCGCGGACGGTGGCCCGCGCGGTGGGCATCGACGAGGTCATTGCCGAGGTCCTCCCGCAGGACAAGGTGGACGTCGTACGCCGGCTGCAGGCCGAGGGCCGTACGGTCGCCATGGTCGGCGACGGGGTCAACGACGCGGCCGCCCTGGCCCAGGCCGATCTGGGCCTGGCCATGGGCACCGGCACCGACGCGGCGATCGAGGCGAGCGATCTGACCCTCGTACGGGGCGACTTGCGGGTCGCGGCGGACGCGATCCGGCTCTCGCGCCGGACCCTGGCCACCATCAAGGGCAACCTCTTCTGGGCCTTCGGCTACAACGTCGCGGCGCTTCCGCTGGCCGCCGCCGGACTGCTCAACCCGATGATCGCGGGGGCCGCGATGGCCTTCTCCTCGGTCTTCGTGGTCACCAACAGCCTGCGGCTGCGGTCCTTCCGCTAGTGATCACCCTTCACGTTTCGCGCACACCGCCTTCACGCGAGACGCAGATCACAGCGACCCCGACGTAACCTTGGGGCGACCCCGTGGGTCTAATGGGGCGATGCCAGAAACGTGTTGGAACGAACACGCGGTTTCTCGGCACGCAGACACCCGGTCCGGGTCCCGTGGGGGGAATCCGTTCCGGGGTACGGAAAGCGCCCCGACCTTCGACCCGTGGGGGGATCGATGGCGGGGCGCTTTTCCTGTTCGGGTCCTGCAAGTACTGCGAGTCCTACGGGTACTGCGGCTCGACCCTCGGGTCAGCGGGACTCGACCGGAACGAAGTCGCGCAGGACCTCGCCGGTGTAGATCTGGCGCGGGCGGCCGATGCGGGAGCCGGGCTCCTTGATCATCTCGTGCCACTGGGCGATCCAGCCGGGCAGCCGGCCGATCGCGAAGAGCACGGTGAACATCTCGGTCGGGAAGCCCATGGCCCGGTAGATCAGGCCGGTGTAGAAGTCCACGTTCGGGTAGAGGTTGCGCTCGACGAAGTACTCGTCGGCCAGCGCGTGCTCTTCCAGCTTCAGGGCGATGTCGAGGAGCTCGTCGTCCTTGCCGAGCGCCGAGAGGACGTCGTGCGCCGCGGCCTTGATGATCTTCGCCCGGGGGTCGAAGCTCTTGTAGACGCGGTGTCCGAAGCCCATGAGGCGGACGCCGTCTTCCTTGTTCTTCACCTTGCGGATGAAGGCGTCGACGTCGCCGCCGTCGTTCTTGATGCCTTCGAGCATCTCCAGAACCGACTGGTTGGCGCCACCGTGCAGCGGACCCCACAGGGCCGAGATGCCGGCGGAGATCGAGGCGAACATGTTCGCCTGCGAGGAGCCGACCAGACGCACGGTGGAGGTCGAGCAGTTCTGCTCGTGGTCCGCGTGCAGGATCAGCAGCTTGTCGAGCGCGGCGACCACGACCGGGTCCAGGTCGTACTCCTGGGCCGGCACGGAGAAGGTCATGCGCAGGAAGTTCTCGACGTAGCCGAGGTCGTTGCGCGGGTAGACCACCGGGTGGCCGACCGACTTCTTGTACGCGTAGGCCGCGATCGTCGGGAGCTTGGCCAGCAGCCGGATCGTCGAGAGGTTGCGCTGCTTCTCGTCGAACGGGTTGTGGCTGTCCTGGTAGAACGTCGACAGCGCGCTGACCACGGAGGACAGCATCGCCATCGGGTGCGCGTCGCGCGGGAAGCCGTCGTAGAAGCGCTTGACGTCCTCGTGCAGCATCGTGTGCTGGGTGATCTCGTTGCGGAACGACGCGAGCTGGTCGACGGTCGGCAGCTCCCCGTTGATCAGCAGGTAGGCGACCTCGATGAAGGTCGAGCGCTCGGCCAGCTGCTCGATCGGGTATCCGCGGTAGCGCAGGATGCCCTGCTCACCGTCGAGGTAAGTAATGGCGGACTTATAGGCGGCGGTGTTTCCGTAGCCGCTGTCCAGGGTGACCAGCCCGGTCTGAGCCCTCAGCTTCGCAATGTCGAAGCCCTGGTCACCGACGGTGCTCTCGACCACCGGGTAGGTGTATTCACCGTCCGCGTACCGCAGTACTACAGAGTTGTCGCTCACGTCATCCCTCACCGACGTAGTGCCTCTTCTTCGAGGTGCCCTGACTGCCTCTACCTTCCCCCATTTGGCGCAGGTGAGTGCACTCGGGGTCGAGCTTTGGTGTTTTTGACGGCACTCAGTGCCGCCAGCGTGCACATCCTGCCCCCTCCGCAACCGTTGTAGGAACCCCAAATGATCGATCATCTAGGTGATGTTTCCCACCGGTATGCGGCCGGACAGTCTGGGTGCGACGGCCGTGTACCTCCTGCCTGCGGAAACGGTACGCACCGCCTGCCCCAGGGCTTTGCGGGACCCGACCAGGACGACCAGTTTCTTCGCCCGGGTGACGGCCGTGTAGAGCAGGTTCCGTTGGAGCATCATCCAAGCGCCGGTCGTGACCGGGATCACCACCGCCGGATATTCACTCCCCTGGGAGCGGTGGATGGTGACGGCGTACGCGTGGGCCAGTTCGTCGAGCTCCGCGAACTCGTAGGCCACTTCCTCGTCTTCGTCCGTGCGCACCGTCAGCCGCTGTTCGTCCAGGTCAAGGCCGGTGACCACGCCGACCGTGCCGTTGAAGACCCCGTTCGCCCCCTTGTCGTAGTTGTTGCGGATCTGGGTGACCTTGTCGCCGACCCGGAAGACGCGGCCGCCGAACCGCTTCTCGGGCAGGCCCGGCCGGGCCGGGGTGATGGCCTGCTGGAGCAGCGCGTTGAGGTTTCCGGCACCGGCCGGGCCGCGGTGCATCGGGGCGAGGACCTGGATGTCCCGCCTCGGGTCGAGACCGAATCTGGCCGGAATACGACGGGCGGCGACGTCGACGGCAAGCTTTCCGGCCTCCTCGGTGTCCTCCTCGGGGAAGAGGAAGAAGTCGGGCAGCCCGTCGGTGATCGGCGGCAGACCGGTGTTGATCCGGTGGGCGTTGGTGACCACCCCGGACTGCTGGGCCTGCCGGAAGATGGTGGTCAGCCGGACGGCCGGAACCGGCCCGCCCTCGGCGAGCAGATCGCGCAGCACCTCGCCCGCCCCGACCGAGGGCAGCTGGTCCACGTCCCCGACCAGCAGGAGGTGGGCACCGGGTGCCACGGCCTTGACCAGCTTGTTCGCCAGCAGCAGGTCGAGCATCGAGGCCTCGTCCACGACGACCAGATCCGCGTCGAGCGGCCGCTCCCGGTCGTACGCCGCGTCCCCGCCCGGCTTCAGTTCCAGGAGCCGGTGCACGGTGGAGGCCTCGGCCCCGGTGAGTTCGGCCAGCCGCTTCGCCGCCCGGCCGGTCGGGGCGGCGAGGACGACCTTGGCCTTCTTGGCCCGGGCCAGCTCCACGATCGAGCGGACGGTGAAGGACTTCCCGCAGCCCGGCCCGCCGGTGAGGACCGCGACCCGGCGGGTGAGGGCGAGCCGGACCGCGTCCCGCTGCGCGGGCGCCAGCTTGGCTCCCGTCCGGCCGGCGAGCCAGCCCAGGGCCTTGTCCCAGTCCACGTCCCGGAAGGCCGGCAGCCGGTCCTCGTCGGCGTTCAGGAGGCGGCGCACCTGACCGGCCAGGGACAGCTCGGCGCGGTGGAACGGCACCAGGTACACGGCGGTGAGGGGGTCCGGGCCGCCCTGCGGGTCCGGCACGGATTCCCGTACGACCCCTTCGGGATCGGCGGCGAGCTCGGCCAGGCAGTCGATCACCAGCCCGGTGTCCACCTGGAGCAGCTTGACCCCGTCGGCGATGAGCCGGTCCTCGGGCAGGAAGCAGTGCCCCTGGTCGGCGGACTGGGACAGGGCGTACTGGAGCCCGGCCTTGACCCGATCCGGACTGTCGTGCGGGATCCCGACGGCCTGCGCGATGCGGTCGGCGGTGAGGAAGCCGATGCCCCAGACGTCGGCGGCGAGCCGGTACGGCTGGTTCTTCACCACGGAGATGGAGGCGTCGGCGTACTTCTTGTAGATGCGCACCGCGATGGAGGTGGAGACCCCGACCCCCTGGAGGAAGACCATGACCTCCTTGATGGCCTTCTGCTCCTCCCAGGCCGCGCCGATCAGCCTGGTGCGCTTGGGGCCGAGGCCGGGCACTTCGATCAGCCGCTTCGGCTGCCCCTCGATGACGTCCAGGGTGTCGAGGCCGAAGTGCTCCACGATCCGGTCGGCGATCTTCGGGCCGATGCCCTTGATCAGGCCGGAGCCGAGATAGCGCCGGATGCCCTGGATGGTCGCGGGCAGCAGCGTCGTGTAGTTCTCCACGGTGAACTGCCGGCCGTACTGGGGGTGCGAGCCCCAACGGCCCTCCATGCGCAGCGATTCCCCCGGCTGGGCCCCGAGGAGGGAGCCGACGACCGTGAGCAGGTCTCCGGCGCCACGACCCGTGTCCACCCGGGCGATCGTGTATCCGCTCTCCTCGTTGGCGTAGGTGATGCGCTCCAGCACCCCCTCGACCACCGCCGGCGCCACGGCCGCGTTCGTCGTCATGGCCCGAAGCTACAGCCCGGGTGCGACAGGCCCGCCGGGCCTGTGGAAAAAGGCCCACCGAGAGCGGGCGGTCAAGAGCAGGAAGCCAAAAGGGGGTCCCGCCTTCCGGCCGGACCCCCTCACGGTTACCCCTCCCTCGTCGGACTCCCCGATCCCCCCCGGATCCCCCCCCGGAAGTCCCGACGCACCATACGACCCTCGACCCATGCCCGTGGTTGCACGCGCATCCGGAACTTTACTTTTCCATTACCCAAGGGGGCTCCGGACGCCATCCGAGGTGCCGCCGAATCGCCACAGAAGTAGCGTTTCAGACATGAGCGAACCTTCCTTCCAGGACGACGTGCTGAACGAACTCGGCGACGACCGGCTGACCGAGATCGCCGGCCTCCTCGGCACCGACACGAACGGCGCCCGTGACACCGTCGCGACGACGGTCGGGGCGATGACCGGCGACCTCCAGCAGAAGGCGGACGCCGATGACGACGACGGCAACGAGGTCCGCCAGGCCTTCGCCGAGGTCACCCAGCCCCCGCTGGAAGGCGTGGCCACCCTCGGCGGCGGGCTGGGCGGCATGCTCAGCGGCGGAATGATGGCCGGGGTGCTCGCCAAGGTGAGCAAGCCCGTGGCCAACGCCGTCTCGAAGAAGACCGGCATCCCCGCGCCCACCATCGCCCGGGTCATCGAGCTGCTGATCCCGGTCCTGCTGGCGGTCTTCGCCAAGCGCGCGGCCTCCGGGAAGGGCGGCGGCGCCGGAGCCCCGAAGGCGGCCGGCGGCGAGTCCCCGATCCCGTCTCCGGGAGCGGTGCCGGGAGCGGCGGGCGCGGCGCCCGCGGGTCCGGCGGGCGCGGCCCCGGCGGCCGGCGGCAGCCTCGGCGACCTGCTCGGCCAGATCCTCGGCGGCGGCAAGAAGTAGCGAGAAGCAGCGCGCCTCACCCGTTCGGAGGAATCGGCCCGGGCCGGGTCCGGACCGCACCGGCGGTCCGGACCCGGCCCGCGGTCAGATCGCCGGGCGGTAGAAGAAGGTCTTCCGGCGCTCGATCCTGCCGTCGCGCACGAGGTAGGTGTCGGCGAAGGCCTCGTCCAGGGTCTTGCCATCCTTGTCGGCGCCCTGGAAGCGCCCCCAGCAGGCGGCCGCGGCCAGGCCGCCGGTCACCTGGCTCACCTCGTGGGCTCCCGAGGTGATGATCCGTTCGTGCTCGTAGAACCGGCGGATCCGGTCGAGACCCTCCAGCGCCGGGTAGCCCGGCCGTTCGTACACGGCGTCCGGCGCGAAGACCTCGCCGAGCCGGTCCCACGAGCGGGAGTCGATCACCTGGAACAGCCGGGCCACCAGGGATTCGGCGGTCACCGGTGCGGGCGACGTCGTTGTCACGGCCTTGCTCCTTAAGGGTGTGGACGAAAGACGAGATACGAGAGACGAGCGACGAAAAGCGGAAGGCGGGAGAGCTCCGGTCACGGCCCGTCGGCGAGAGCCTTCTCCCAGGCAGCGGCCAGCCGCGAAACCCCTTCCCGGCGCTGCGCGCCGTCCAGGGAGGCGAAGGACAGCCGCAGGACCCGCGAGCCGTCCTCCTCTATGCAGAACGGCGTGCCCGGCACGATGGCCACTCCCTGCGCCAGCGCGTGCGCGTACAGCGCGTCCGAGCCGACCCGGGGGTCGGTCAGCCGGCACCAGAAGAAGAGCCCGCCGCGCGGCCGCTCGAAGTCCAGCCAGGGCAGCCGCTCGCGCAGCAGCGTCTCCATGGCGCGGGCCCGGCCGCCGTACAAAGTGCGCAGGCCCGCCAGGTGGGCCGGCAGGAACTCCGGGTCCCCCAGCAGATCGGCGAGCAGGTACTGGCCGAAGGTGTTGGTCTGCAGGTCCCCGCACTGCTTGGCCGCGACCAGCTCCCCGATCAGCTCGGCGGGTGCGACCAGACCGGCCACCCGCAGTCCCGGGCAGACCGTCTTGGAGAGGCTCATGAGCCGCACCACCCGCCCGCTGTGCACGTCGGTGGACGGCAGCCGGCTCCCCTCGAAGGCCAGGTCCCCGTACGGGTCGTCCTCGACGACGAGGAAGCCGAACCGCTCGGCCAGCGCGGCCAGGTGACGGCGCCGCTCCTCGGAGAGCACGGCTCCGGTGGGATTGTGGAAGTGCGGTACGACGTAGACCAGTTTGGGCCGGGCCCCGGCGAGGAGCCGCTGCTCCAGTACGTCGGTGCGCATCCCCTCCGCGTCGCCGGGCACCGGCAGCAGCCGGGCGCCGGCCCGCCGGAAGACCTGTACGGCGCCCAGGTAGCTCGGGTCGTCCAGGGCGACCTCGTCGCCCTCGTCGATGATGGTCTGGGCGACGAGGTCCAGGCCCTGCTGGCTGCCCGCGGTGACCATCACCCGGTCGGGGCCGACGGGGGCCCCGGTCGCGCTCGCCCGGGCGGCGATCACCTCGCGCATCGGGCCGATGCCGTCGGTGGGGGCGTACTGGAGCGCTCGTACGGCCGCCCCGTCCGGCCCGGTGAACAGCCGGTCGGTGGCCTCCGCGAGCCGGGCCACGGGGAAGCTGTCGGGGGCCGGGATCCCGCCGGCCATCGAGAGCACCCCGGGGGCCGCGGCGGCCGCCAGGATCCGGCTCACCGCGTCGGAGCGGCCCCAGCCGGTCCGGCGGGCGAGCAGCCCCTCGATGTCACGAGGGGCGGGGGTTTGCTGCGCGGCGCTCACCTTGCGTCCGCCTTCCGCGGCTCGGCGACGATCTGGGGCGGGAAGTCCTTCAGGCGCCACACCGGCGATTTCAGGACGACCAGGACCGCGGTCAGGAAGAGCGCGGCCGTGACGAAGAGGGTTTCCCGCAGCCCGATGAGGTCGCCGAGCCAGCCGCCCAGCAGGGCGCCGAGCGGGAGCGTGCCCCAGGAGACGAAGCGGTACCCGGCGTTCATCCGGCCCAGGAGGTGGTCCGGGGTCATGGACTGGCGCAGGCTGATGATGTGGATGTTGGCGATGGTGCCGCCCGCGCCGATCAGGGCGAACGCGGCGACGAACAGGACCAGCGAGAGCGCCCCGCCGTTCGCCGGAGCGGCCGGGATGGCCACCGGGGCCAGGCAGCACAGCAGCAGGGCCACCAGGATGGCCGGGCCGAGTCCGGTCTTGCGCTTGAGCCACTGCGCGAGCATCGAGCCGACCAGGGAACCCACCGCGCCCGTGCCCAGCAGCAGGCCGATGCCGCCGGGCGAGATGCCGAGCGTGCGGGCCGCGTAGAGCACGAAGACCGTCTGGAGGGACATCCAGCACAGGTTGTACAGACCGGACTGGAGGGCGCAGGCCCGCAGGTGGGCGCTGTCCCAGATGATCCGGATGCCCTCGGCGATGCTGGTCCGGATCCCGGTCCGCTCCTGCTGGGGCACCGGCTCCGGCTCGACGCGCCGTACGGCCAGCAGCGTCAGCACGGAGACGAGGTACGAGGCTCCGTTGATCAGCAGCGCGTAGGGGGCGGTGACCCAGCCGATGAGCAGGCCGGCCAGGCCGGGTCCGCCGATCTGGGCCAGCGAACTGGTGCCCTGGAGCTTGCTGTTGCCCTCCACCAGGTGTTGCTTGCCGACCAGGGTCGGCAGGTAGGACTGGTAGGAGACGTCGAAGACCACCGTGAGGGTGCCCACGAGCAGCGCGGCGACGTACACGTACTCGATGCGGAGCAGGTCGAGCACGGCCAGCAGCGGCACCGCGCTGACCAGCAGCGCACGCCCCACGTTGGCCATGATCATCAGGGGCCTGCGCCGCACCCGGTCGACCCAGACGCCGACCAGGAGGGTGACCATCAGGAACGGGGCGTAGGAGGCCGCGTTGACGAAGCCCACCTGGGAGGAGCTGGCGTCGAGCGTCAGCACCGCGGTGAGCGGCAGAGCCAGGGTCGTGACCTGGGCCCCGACCTGCGAGATCGCCTCCCCGGACCAGAACTTGAGGAACTCCGGGTCCCGCCAGAGCGTGGCGGGTGCGGCGGCGGCCGCCGGAGCGGCCGCCGTCTCTTCCACCGGCTCGGCGGCCCCGTTCCCGATGTCGGTCACTTGATCTCTCCCAGAACGCCCTGGGCTTCGGCCAGGGGAAGAATGGGTCCTTGACCCGGAGCCGCAAAGCGGCTGAGCTCACTGCGCATCTGTTGTGACCTGCACCTTCTTGGATTGTCAGTGGCCTTGGTTAAGTTGGCCGTGTGACGACAGCGCAGATGGCCGTAGATGCCGGGTACGCCCGGTACGCCTATCGGCTCCGCATGTCGGCCACTGGCTGCGCCGCCCTGGAAGCGGAGTGGGCACGGTGCCGGTGGATCTGGAACGAGTCCGTGGCCCGCTCCAAGAAGGCCCACGCCGAGGACGAGAAGTGCGGTCCGGCCCGGCTCGACAAGATGCTGACCGCGGCCCGAGCAGCGAACACGTGGCTGCGTGAGGGCAGCAGCGTTCCGCAGCAGCAGCTCATCCGGGACTTCGGGAAGTCCCGTGCCAAGGCGCTCAAGGACACCAAAGCGGGGCTGCCGATGCGTCAGCGGTCCGGGATGCCGAGGTACAAGAGGAAGAACAAGGTCTGTCCGAGCCTGAATTACACGCAGCGCGGATTCCGATTGAAGGATGGGCGCCTGCACCTGGCAGGCGGCATCGCCGTTACGGTCGTGTGGTCGCGTGACCTGCCCAAGCCTCCCACCTCGGTGCGGATCTACCGCGACGCCCTCGGCCACTGGTATGCGTCCTTCGTCGCCGCCGCCGAAGTGCGACTGCTTCCGGAGACGGGTGCGGTGATCGGGATCGACTGGGGTGTGAAGGAGACCGCGACGACCACGAGCGACGCCCACGATCTCCCGCACCCCGAGCACGGCAAGAAGGCCGCCGCGGGGCTCGCCCGCTACCAGCGAATGATGGCTCGCCGGCAACCGGCGAAGGGCAAGCCCGCTTCGAGGGGCTACCGGGCGGCGAGGAAGCTGACGGCGAAGCTGCACAAGAAGGTGGCCCGCCAGCGCCAGGACACCGGCCGCAAGTGGGCCAAGACCGTGGTCCGCGACCACGACGCCCTCGCGGTCGAGGACTTCCGGCCGAACTTCCTCGCCAAGTCCACCCTGGCTCGCAAAGCAGCCGATGCCGCCGTCTCCGCCACCAAGACGGCGCTCATCGAGATGGGCCGCAAGCACGGGCGCATCGTGCACCTTGTCCACCCCGCGCACACCACCATGGACTGCGCACAGTGCGGAGCGAGAACCAAGCACGCGCTACCCCTCTCAATGCGAACGTATACGTGCACCGCATGCGGAGCCGTCTCTCCCAGAGACAAGAACTCCGCACGCGTCATGCTCGTCCGGGCTGGTCTCAACCCGGCTGGTACCGATCTCGTAAGACCTGAGCGCCCGTCGGGCCGCGGGCGGAGTGAGCCAGGAATCCCCGCCCTTTAGGGCGGGGAGGATTCAATTCGCGTCCACTCCCTCGGCGGCCGGGTCGACGTGGAAGGCGCAGCCGATCTGGGCGCCGCGCAGCATGCTCACGATGCCCACGGCCGGGTCGGTGACTCCGCGGGCCAGGGTGCCGGCGTAGCGTCCGTCGACCATCAGCGTCCCGTAGGCGACGGCCATGTCCTCGCAGGTCTCGCCGTCCTCGGAGAGGAACCGCTCGGTGGTCGGCAGCAGGCGGTGCTGGAGGACGAACGGGCCGTCCACGGCCTGGCGCAGCTTGGCCACCCACTCCTTCTGGTCGGTGGTCCAGCCGGGGGTGACGCCGACGCCGCCGTAGAGCAGGGTGGGCTTGAGGACCAGGTGGTCCTTGTTCGCGATGGCGTACGGCAGCAGGTCGATCTTCTCGCCGCCGAAGGTGACCTTCTCGTCGCGGACGAAGCGGGTCCAGGGCAGGATCCGGTCGATCAGCTCGCGCTCGGCCTCGGTGAAGACGGCGCGGTTGCGCTCGTCGCTGAGCATCGCGAGGCTGCCCTTGTTGCCGTACAGCTCGCAGTCGAGCGGGGCGAACAGTTCGACCGTGCCGGCCTCGACGGCGTCGAGCAGCGGGTTGACGAGGTCGTAGGTGCGGGGCTCGTCGGGCATTTCGCCGGGCAGGAACATCCGGTAGACCACGTCGACCTTGCGGCCGGCGTGGAGGACGTTGCCGTTCTCGTAGGCGAAGTCGCCCAGGTGACAGACGACGGTCTCGAAGCCGAGCCGCTCGAAGGCCGGTACGACGAACTCCATCCAGCACTTGGACTTCTCGAAGCCCTCGGGCCAGTCGGTGATCGCGAGCAGCGGCCGCTCGATGCCTTCGAGGGAGGGTGCCTGGCGGCGCAGCACCTCGGTGATGCGGGCGAGCGGGTCGGGGTAGACCAGGCTCTCGGCGGCCGCGAACTTCGCGAACTCCTCGTCCTGGATCAGGGCGCGGGCGAACTCGCCCATCTGCCAGCCGCCCAGCGAGGAGCCGGTGTTGAGCTCCATGACGCGGAAGCCGCCGGTCTCGCGGTACAGATCGGCGCGGGAGAGCGGGGCGAGCTCGTCCACGGATCCGCGCAGGACCAGGTCGGCCTGGGTGGGGGACATGCCGACGGCGGTGGCGAAGGCGCGCAGGTCTCCGCCGAAGAGCCGGGCGGGCACGGCCTTGAGCAGTTCGAAGAGGCCGTTCAGGTCGCTCTCCAGGCCCGTCACGTCGGCCTCGCTGAGGAAGACGGGGCGGTTGAGCCCCTCGCCGCCGCCGGCTCCGTAGCGGAACCACTCCACGCCGCGGACTCCGGAGACGGTCTGGCGGGCCGCGGTGCGCTCGTGGTCGAAGAAGCGGCGGGTCACGGCGTTCTCGACGCGGGCGCCGAGCCGGTGCGCGGCGACTCCGGAGACCTCCGTACGGGAGAGGGCCTCGGCGCGGTCCAGGGCGCGGCGGGTCCCGGCCGGGGTCTCGCTGACCGCGACGAGCGCGGCGGAGCGGGGGGTCAGGCCGCGGGGCGGGAGCAGCAGCTCGTCGCCGGGCTCGACCAGGGCGACGGCCTCGGCGAGGTCCTCCACGTCCTCGGGACTGGGCAGGAGCACGCGGTCGACGGCGCCGTCGTAGGCCGGGTAGAGGAAGCGGACCTCGGCGCTGAGGGCGCGGGTCGGGGTGATGTCGGGGGTCTGCTCGAAGGCGATCCTGGCGGCGGCCAGCGGCAGGTCCACGCCGGTGGCGAGCTTGTACAGGTGCGGGATGAGGTCGCCGCCGAGGCGGCCGTTGAGCTCGATCAGGCGGGGGCCGTTGGCGGCGACGCGCAGTTCGGTGTGGGTGACGCCGTAGTCGACTCCGGCGGCGCGGTGGGAGTCCTGGACCAGCTGGGTGACGGCGTCCGCCCACGGCTCGTGGCGCCAGTCGGTGACGAGGTGGCCGACCTCTTCGAAGTACGGGTGGGCGCCGAGGCGCTTGCGGGCCACGCAGACCGGGGTGGCCACGCCGTCCACGACGACGCTGTCCACGCTCAGTTCGGGGCCCTCGATGAACTCCTCGATCAGGACCGAGGCGGTGGTGCCGGCGCCGCGCAGCCGGCTGGTGGAGGCGAGCCGGAAGGCCCGGCGCAGGCCGTCGACGTCGCGGGCCATCATCACGCCGAAGCTGCCGCCGAGGGTGCGGGGCTTGACGACGACGGGGAAGCCGATGGACTCGGCGGCGGCGACGGCCTCGTCCTCGGTGGTGGCCGGGATGTAGCGGACGGCGGCCATGCCTGCGGCTTCCAGGGCCTGGCGGGTGGCGTACTTGTCGCGGCAGATCTTGGCGGCGGCCGGGTCCATGGCCCGCATGCCGAGCTTCTTGGCTACGGAGGAGACGGCGACCAGCGACCACTCGTCCCAGGTGACGATCGCCGCGTCGGCGACCTCCCCGCGCAGGTCGGCGACCGAGGCGTAGAGCTTGGCGGCGTCCGTGGTGTCGGCGATCCGGTGGGTCTCCACGTAGCGGGCCTGCCAGGTCGGCGCCTCCGGCGCGACGAGCGTCACCTCGTAGTGCTGGGCGAGGGAGGCCAGGGCGTACTCCCGGTACTGCTGTATGCGGCTGCCTACGAGGATGACGCGCTGGCGTTCGGAGGTCATGAAGACCACGGTGGATTCCTTTCCGGTTCGGGGCGTGGAGCGGGTTCGCCCCGGAGAACAGGGGGTTCGAGAGGTCTTACGAGGTGTGGTGGGGGTCAGTCCGTCCGGTCGGCGGGGCCGGCGGCGGCCGGTGGGGCTCCGACGGGGACGCAGGTCAGGCGGAAGGAGTCGGCGGACTCGGTGATGGCCGCCTCGACTTCCCGGGTGGAGGCGCCGCGGAAGCGGAAGCGGGTGCCGACGTGCTCGTAGCCGCTGATCGCCGGGGCCGTGGAGCCGACCGGGGTGTGCTTGACGGCGTACGGGAGCCGGCCGGGCGCGGGTTCCCGTACCCAGCCGGCCGCTTCGATCCGGCAGGGAGCGGGCACCGGGAGCGGGAGCAGCAGGTAGCCGCCGACCTCGCCGGTCTTGAGCGGCGGCAGGACGGGGGTCAGGCCGAGCTGGATGTCCACGGCGGCGGCCATCAGGTCGACCTCGTGGACGTCGCGCCAGGTGAAGGGGATCTCCCCGCCGCCCACCCGGGCACCGCACTCCAGGAAGACCAGCGCGGGCCCGCCGTCGGGGGCGGGGGTGACGAAGGCCTCCAGGTGGAAGACCCAGGGCTGGGAGCCGCCGAGGGCGGGGCCGACCGCGGCGGCGAAGGCCTCGACCTCTTTCAGGAGCCCGGGTTCGTCCTCCTCCACGGAGCCGAGCCAGGTGCCCTGCGTGAAGTCGGCGCAGGTGCCGCCCACGTAGCGCGAGACGGTCCAGCTGCCGAGCGAATCGCCCTCCCACAGGCCGTCGATGTGCAGGATCGGCCCCTCCACGTAGCTCTGGACGAGGTACGGCTCGGCGGCGAGCGCCGCGGCCAGCC
Organism: Streptomyces sp. NBC_00335; assembly: GCF_036127095.1. Taxonomy (GTDB): domain Bacteria; phylum Actinomycetota; class Actinomycetes; order Streptomycetales; family Streptomycetaceae; genus Streptomyces. The sequence goes on along the minus strand of NZ_CP108006.1, from coordinate 5,536,203 downwards.
CGGTCAGCGCGGCCAGTTCGGCGGCGGAGTCGATCTGGACCACGCCGCGGCTGGCGGTGCCGCGGTGCGGTTTGACGACCAGCGGCCAGCCGTGGGCCTCGCCGAAGGCGAGGACGGCGGCCGGATCGGGGGCGGGGGCGAAGGCGGGCACCGGCAGTCCGGCGGCCTCGGCGGTGCGGCACATGGTCAGCTTGTCGCGGAACACGGCCAGTTCGGCGGTGTGCTGGCCGGGGATCGCGAACTCCTCGCGGATCAGCGCGGCCGTGTCCAGGTCCCCCTCGTTGAGGGCGATCAGCCGCGCCGGGGTCCCGAAGCGGGCCACGAGCCCGGTGACGGCGGCGCGGACGGCGGGCAGGTCGTCGGTCAGCCCGACGGTGGTCACCGCGGCGGCGGCTTCCGGCAGCGAGGCGCGGCCGAGCTCGGTGCTCACGTAGGTGACGTGGGCGGCGTCGTGGTCGAGGTAGTCGGCGTAGTGCGCGTGGGTGTCCCGCCAGCGGTGCAGGACGATCAGGTGCGGCCGGTCGGCGGCGCTCATGCCGTCTCGCCCCCCTCACCCGCGTCGGCGTCGGGCGCGGAGTCAGCGGCGGCGGCGAGCCAGGGCAGGGCGGCCGTCGCCATCGTGCGGACGCCGATGGAGAGCGCGGGTCCGGCGACCGGCGCGAAGGTGGAGGAGTGGTTCTGCGGGAGCTCCTCCAGCTTGCCGGCGGCGAAGGCCTCGCCGAAGGTCTGCGGGTCGAGGCCGCCGTAGAACCAGTACACCGAGGGGACTTGGGCGGCGGTGGCGAGGAGGCCGAAGTCCTCGCTGGCGGTGGTCGGGCCCATCGTCATGACGGCGCCGGCCCCGAAGTGCTCGCGGTGGGCTTCGGCCACCCGCTCGGCACTCGCGGTGTCGTTGACGGTCATCGGCAGGTGGTAGACCGAGGTGATCTCCGGGTCGGCGGTCGCGCCCGCGGCGGCCGATTCGGCGCGCGCGAGGCGCTCGATGGCCGCGAGGACCTTCTCGCGAACCGGTGCGGAGCTGGTGCGCACGTTGATGCCGAGCTCGGCCGTGTCGGGTATGACCGCGGCCGTGGTGCCGGCGTGCAGTTTGCCGATGGTGACCACCACCGGTTCCTGGGCGGATATCTCGCGGGAGACGATCGTCTGGAGCCGCAGCACGAGCGAGGCCGCCATCACCACGGGGTCGACGGCCGCCTCGGGCTTGGAACCGTGGCCGCCGCGCCCGAAGAGCTTGACGGTGATGGAGTCGGTGGCGCCCATGACCGTGCCCGGCAGGGTCGCGATGAGGCCCACGGGACCGGGTCCCACGTGCGAGCCGAGGATCACGTCGGGGCGCGGGAAACGCTCGAAGAGCCCGTCCTCGACCATCTCGCGGGCTCCGTAGCCGCTCTCCTCGCCCGGCTGGAAGACGGCGACGACGGTGCCGCTCCAGGCTCCGCGGTTACGGGCGAACAGGGCGCAGGACCCGATCAGCGCGGCCACGTGCAGGTCGTGGCCGCAGGCGTGCATCACCGGGACCTCGGTGCCCGCTTCGTCGGTGGCGGTCTCGGTGCTCGCGTAGGGCAGCCCGGTGGCCTCCTTGACGGGCAGCGCGTCCATGTCGGCGCGCAGCATGACCACCGGTCCGTCGCCGTTGTTCAGGACCGCGACCACGCCGGTGCGGCCGACGCCGGTGGTGATCTCCCAGCCGCCCTGGGCGGCCAGCCGCTCGGCGACGAGGGCCGCCGTCCGCTTCTCCTGGAAGGCGAGTTCGGGGTGGGTGTGCAGTTCTCGGTAGTCGGCCTCCAGCGCCGGCATCAGCGAGTCGAGACCTTCGAGCAGTGCAGTCATGACGTCCTTCTCAGGCATGAGGGGTTACGGACACGGGGTGTTCGCGACCTGGGTGTTCGCGATCTGGGTGCTCGCGCCCGGGGTGTTCCTGTACGGCCCATGAGGCGGCCAGCGCCGCCGCGGCGGTCAGTGCGGGCCACCACGGCAGCCAGGCGTTGTGCCCCGCCGATCTCAGGAGTTCCGCGAGCATCGGGAACGTGCCGCCGAACAGGCTGATCGCGGCCGCGGTGGGCAGGCCGACGGCGACGGCGCGCACCGCGGGCGGGAACAGCTGCCCCGCGAAGACGTTGCTCACCGCGAGCGGGAGGCCCAGCAGGAAGAGCAGGACCACCGTGACGACGGGGACGGGCACCTGTCCGGAGGTCATGGCCAGCAGCAGCGGCACGGTGCCCAGGGCGAGCCCGGCGAAGCCGAGGCGCAGCACGGGCAGGGCGCCGAACCGGTCGGCCGCCTTGCCGCCGCCGAGCATGGCCGCGAGGAGCGCCACCATGCCGAGGAGCAGTGCGGCGGAGGTCTCCTCCTTGGTGGCGGCACCGGCGCTCTCGGCGTACGAGGGGAAGTCGACGGTGACGAAGTAGAAGGTGGTGGTGGCCCCGGAGGTGATGGCGAACACCACGGCGAGCCGCCCGAGATGGGCCCGCAGCACCGGCCAGGGGCTCGGCGCCTTGGCCTTCGCTGCCGCCTTCGCTGCCGCCTTGCCCGCTGCCTTGCCCGTCGGCTCCCCCGGTGCCTTGGCCTCCGCCTTGCTGGCCGTCTCCCCCGCCGCGGCCGTGAAGACCCCGCTCTCCGCCGCCCCGCGCCGGATCCACAGGGCGGTCAGCCCGAGCAGTCCGCCGAAGACGAAGCCGTAGCGCCAGGCGCCGTCCTCGACTCCGCTCTCCCCGAACACCCCGAGCAGGACGCTCATCACGACGAAGGAGAGCGCGCTGCCCAGCACCACGCCCCCGTAGGAGACGGCGCTGTAGAAGTAGCGGCGCCCGGCCGGCGCGGTCTCGGTGACGTACGCGGCCACGCTCGGGTTCTCCGCCCCGACCGACAGGCCCTGCACGAGCCGGGCCCCGACCACCAGCAGCGGAGCCGCCAGTCCGATGGAGGCGTAGCCCGGTATGACGGCCAGGAACAGCGAGCCGGCGGCGATCAGGCCGACGGTGAGGGTCAGTCCGTAGCGCCGGCCGCGGGTGTCGGTGAGCCGGCCGATGAGCACGCTGCCCAGCGGGCGGACCAGGAAGCCGAGGGCGAAGCCCAGGTAGGCGGCGATGAGTTTGGCGGTGGGCGAGGTGCCGGGGAACAGTGCCTCGGCGAAGTAGGGGGCGAGGATGCCGTAGATGGTCCAGTCGTAGGCCTCCACGACCGATCCGACGGTGGCGGCGGCCAGTTCCCTGCGGGGGCGCCGGGCCGGCGCGGGGGCAGTGGTGGCCGCCTCCGCACCGGCCGCGGGGAGGCCGTCCCCCACGTGACGGTCGGTCTTAGTGCTGGTCATCTGTCACTCCGTAGACCCTGATCAATGAGTTGTCCTGGCCGGGGAAGGGCACGGCGTGCAGCCGGACCCCGGTCGCCGGGAGGGCTTCCAGGCCGGTCAGGCCCGTGAGGGCGGGCAGGCCGGCGGCGGCGAGCGCCGCCGCCACCGGCCCGTTGCCCTCGCGGCTGTCCGTGGCCACCATGAGCGCGCCCTGCCCGGCGAGCAGGGCCACGGCGTCCTCGGTGAGGTACGCGCCGGCCGCGCGGCCGGTCTGCACGACCACGGCGTGCCCCGTGAGGTCGAAGGGCGCCAGCGCGAGCCGGTCGGCGACCGGCGCTCCGGCTCCGAGGAGCCGGACGAGGACCACGGGAAGGTCCACCAGGCCGGCCAGGCCCGGTGCGGCGCCGCCCGGACCCGACGGCCAGGCGGCCCGGGTCGCGGGGCCGGTCAGGTCCGTCGTGGTGCGGCCCGATCCGGCGGAACCAGGGGTCTGGGAGCCGGTGTTCCGGGAGCCCTTGTGGGGTTCCCGGAGCAGCTCCCGGCGGGTGATCTTCGTGCTGCCGACCATCAGCAGTCCGAGGTGGCGGACGATCAGTTCGCCCAGTTCCCCGTCGGCGATGTCGTCGCCGGGGATGTCCAGGCGGAACCCCTGCATCTGCAGGGCGCCTCCGTTGCTGAAGACGACCTCCGCGTCGAAGTCGACGCGCCACTCGCCGCCGTGCTGACCGTTGTTCGTTCCCGTGGTCATGTCCCTGTCCTCACGTTCGTGGATCCGGTGCGGGCGCCGTGGTGTCGGCCACCGCGTGCCGCGCGGATCCGTGCTCTGCCGTGCCGAACCGGCTTCTCCGGCTCAGGCGCAGTCGATCAGAGCTTTCTCCAGCGCCGCTGCCATCTCGTGGATCTCCTCGTCGGTGATCACCAGTGGCGGAAGCAGCCGGAGCACGGCGCCGTACCGGCCGCCGCTCTCCAGCAGCAGCCCGTGGTCCAGGCAGGCGCGCTTGATGCGCTTGGCCCGGGCCCCGTCGGCGGGCAGCGAACCGAGCCGGTCGGCCGGGCCCGCGGGGTCGACGATCTCGATGCCCCACATCAGGCCCCGGCCGCGGATCTGGCCGATCTCGGGGTGGCCGGCGGCCAGCCGGCCGAGCAGGGTGGCGATCAGCTTGCCCTTGGCGGCGGCCTTTTCGATCAGTCCCTCGGCCTCCGTGACCCGCATGGCGGCGAGTCCCGCGACCAGGGCGATCTGGTTGCCGCGGAAGGTGCCCGCGTGGGCTCCGGGCGCCCAGGCGTCGTACTTGCCGTGGTAGAGCAGCAGCGACAGCGGGAAGCCGCCGCCGGCCGCCTTGGACACGAGGACGGCGTCCGGTTCGATCCCGGACTCCTCGAAGGCCCACATGGTGCCGGTGCGTCCGAAGCCGGCCTGGATCTCGTCCAGGACCAGCGGGATGTCCAGCCGGGTGGTGATCTCCCGCAGGCCGCGCAGCCAGGAGGCCGGCGCCGGGATCACCCCGCCCTCGCCCTGGACGGCTTCGACGAAGATCGCGGCCGGTGTGGTGATGCCGCTCTCCGGGTCGGTGAGCAGCCGCTCGATGTAGGTCAGGCCGGCCTGGATGCCCGCCTCGCCGCCGATGCCGAAGGGGCAGCGGTAGTCGTAGGGGAAGGGCAGGTGGTGGACGTCCGGCATCAGGGAGGGCACGGACTCCTTGGCGCCCAGGTTGCCGGTGAGGGCGAGGGCACCCGCCGTCATGCCGTGGTAGGCCCCGTGGAAGGAGATCACCGTCCGGCGGCCGGTGGCGATCTTGAACAGTTTGATGGCGGCCTCGGTGGCGTCGGTGCCCGCCGGCCCGCAGAACTGCGTCTTGAAGGTGTCCGCCATGGTGCCCGGCAGCCGCTCGTAGAGCGCCTGGAGGTACTCGTACTTGGCCGGGGTGGTCAGGTCCAGTGCCTGCTGGACCTGACCGGAGGTGAGGTACTCCCCCACCGCGGCCAGTACGCCGGGGTGGTTGTGCCCCAGCGAGAGGGTGCCCGCCGCGGCGAGGCAGTCCAGGTACTCGCGGCCGTGCCCGTCGCGGATCCGTGCTCCGTGGCCTTCGGCGAGGAGCTTGCCGAAGGTGTTGGCGTAGGTCCGGGCGCCCGATTCGCGCGCCTCGACGAAGGTGTACATCTCGTCCGGCGTGAGGGTGGTCACGTCGTCACTTCCTCAGGTGTGAGCGGGCGTCGGCGACCATGACCTGGCCGAGGGCGATTCCTCCGTCATTGGTCGGGACGAGCCGGTGGACATAGGTGTCGAAACCGTCGGCGGTCAGCCCGGTCAGACAGTTGAGCAGCAGGAACTCGTTGAGGAACACGCCTCCGGAGAGGGCGACCTGGTTGACCCCGGTCTCCTCCCGCAGGGCCTTGCAGCGCTCGCGCACCATCTCGACGACGGCCGTGTGGAACCTGCGGCTGATCCGGTCCACGGGCAGTCCGCCGGCGATGTCGGCGGCCATGGCCCGGATCACGGGCCGCGGGTCGACCTCGGTCAGTCCGTCGGCCTCGTAGGCCCCGAAGCGGTACGAGGCCTGCGGCTCCGGGGCGGAGTCGCGGTCGAGCAGCCCCTCCAGCTCGATCGGGCCCTGGGCCTCGTACTCGGCCTTGGCGCAGACCCCGGCGAGGGCGGCGGCCCCGTCGAAGAGCCGGCCCATGCTGGAGGTGGGCGGGGAGTTGATCCCGCGGGCCGCCATCGTCGCGAAGACCTGGCGGCGCTGCTCGTCGAGGGCGGCGAGGGCGGGGAAGCCCGCGAGGGCCCGGTCCGCGTCCCCGTCGAAGGCGTCCAGGGCGAGTGCGTACCCGGTGCGGATGGGTTCGCGCACCGCTTGGTCCCCGCCGATCAGCGGCAGGCCGCGCATCCGGCCGACCCGGCGGTAGGCGGCGTAATCCCCGAGGAGGAACTCCCCGCCCCAGACCGTGCCGTCCTCGCCGTAGCCGAAGCCGTCGAAGATCACGCCGAGGGTGGTGCCGCTCACGTGGTTCTCCGCCATGCAGGAGGCCATGTGGGCGTGGTGGTGCTGGACTTCCACCGTGGGGAGCGCGGGGCCGGCGCCGTCGTCGTCCAGGGCGGCCCGGGTGGAGCGGAACTGCGGGTGCATGTCGTGCGCCGTGACCTCCGGCTTGAGCGCGTACAGCTGCGCCAGGTGCCGGGCGGTGCGGTGGTGCGCGGCGAAGGTCTCGTCGTTCTTGAGGTCGCCGATGTGCTGGCTGAGGAAGACCTGGGAGCCGTTGGTGAGGGCCACGGTCGTCTTCAGTTCGGCGCCGAGGGCGACCACGGGGGCCACCTCGCGGCCGACGTCCACCGGGTAGGGGGCGTAGCCGCGGGCGCGGCGGATGAACTGGAGGAGCGGCTCGTCGAGTTCGGGGTGGTCGGAGAGGCGGACCACCGAGTCGTCGACGCGGATCTCGATGTCGCGGTCGTGGTAGAGGATCACGTCCGCGATCTCGAAGAGCTGTTCCAGCGCCTCTTCGTTGCGGTAGGCGATGGGGTAGCCGGAGATGTTGCCGCTGGTGGCGACGAGCGCTTCGAGGCCGGGCTCGTCCAGCAGCAGGTGGTGGTGGGGTGCCGAGGGCAGCATGATCCCCAGGTTGGGGTTGCGCGGGGCCACGGACTCCGGGAGGGAGCCCGCGCGCTTGCGGGCCAGCAGGATGGGACGGGCCGGCGAGCGCAGGACGTCGATCTCCGCTTCGGAGAGCTCCACCAGGTCCTGCGCCGTGGTGAGGTCGCGGACCATCACCGCGAACGGCTTGGAGTCGCGGCGCTTGCGGCTGCGCAGCAGCGCCACGGCGTCGGCGTTGGTCGCGTCCACCACGAGGTGGAAGCCGCCGACGCTCTTCATCGCGGCGATCCCGCCGTCCGCGAGGACCCGGGCGGCCCTCAGGAGCGCCTCGTCCCCTTCGGCCGTGTTCCCCTCGCGGTCCCGGAGCAGCAGCCGGGGGCCGCAGTCCGGGCACGCGTTGGGCTGCGCGTGGTAGCGCCGGTCCATCGGGTCCTCGTACTCGGCCTTGCAGTCCGCGCACATGGTGAAGGTGGCCATGGTGGTCATCGGACGGTCGTACGGCAGGTCCTGGATGATGGAGTACCGGGGCCCGCAGTTGGTGCAGTTGATGAAGGGGTAGCGGTGCCGGCGGTCCTTCGGGTCGCGAAGTTCCGCCTGGCAGTCGCCACAGACGTGGGTGTCCGCCGGGAGCAGCGCGGACCGGGCTCCGGTGTGCTCGCTGTGCACGATGGTGAACGGGCCCGCGGGCACGGTGCCGCGGTCCAGTCCCCGGGTCGGCCGGACCTCGTCCACCCGGGCGAGCTCGGGGGCGCGGCCGCTGAGGCCCGCCGCGAACTCCTCCAGGGCGGCGACCGGTCCGGACGCCTCCACCAGCACGCCCTCGGGGTCGTTGCGAACCCAGCCGGAGAGGCCGAGTTCACGGGCCAGCTTGTAGACGAACGGCCGGTAGCCGACGCCCTGGACCACGCCGGTGACGCGGATGCGCCACTCGTCGACGGCGCTGACAGCGCTGACAGCGCTGTCGGCGTCCGTGATCCCTTCGGGCCGCTCCGTGACGGTCTGCTCGGTGCTCATGGCGGTTTCCTCGGTCCCTTGTCTCAGCAGAGCCGGGGCAGTTCGGCGCCGAGGAGTTCCTCAAGCTGGGTCTCGCGGCCGTCCTTGTCGCGCAGCAGCACCAGGGCCTCGGTGTCCTCGGAGATCTCGCCGATGGTGACCGCGTGCTTGCCGTAGGGCAGCGAGCGCAGGGCGGCCAGTACGTCGGCCTCCGCCTCCGGGGCCACGAAGACCGCGAGGCAGCCCTCGTTGGCGCAGTGCAGCGGGTTGATGCCGAGCATGTCGGCGGCCATGGCGGTCTCGTGCTGGATGGGCAGGTCGTCCTGGGCGACGCGGATGGTGCGGCCGAGCTTGTGGGCGTACTCGTGGAGCACGGCGGTCAGCCCGCCGCGGGTGACGTCGCGCATCGAGCGGACGGCGCCGGCCTCCACGGTCGACAGGACGGTGTCCACCAGCCCGTTGAGCGGGGCGCAGTCGCTGTCCACGCGCTGCTCGAAGCCGAGGCCCTCGCGGATGGAGAGCAGGTGCACCGTGTGGTTGCCGATGGGGCCGCTGAGGATCACCTTGTCGCCGGGGCGCACGTCGGTCATGGTGAGCGGCTCGCGCTCGAAGACCCCGACGCCCGCGGTGTTCAGGTAGATCTGGTCGGCCTCGCCCTTGCGGACCACCTTGGTGTCCCCGCCGACGATCTGTACGCCGGCCTCGCGGGCGGTGTCGCGGATCGACTCCAGGACCTGGACCAGCTTGGGGATGGGGAGTCCGGTCTCCAGGATCATCCCGAGGGTGAGGTACTTGGGCCGGGCGCCGGCCACGGCCAGGTCGTTGACGGTGCCGCAGACCGCGATCTTCCCGATGTCCCCGTTGCCGAAGAACGGCGGGTCGATCACGAAGGAGTCGGTGGTCATCGCGATGCGGTCGCCCTCGATCTTGAGGACCGCGCTGTCCTCCATGATGCCGACGTACACGTCGCCGAGGGTCGCCGCGATCAGCTGGACCAGGTCCTGGCTGAGCTTCGCGCCGGTGCCGTGGTCGAGGACGATGAATTCGGTGGGATCCACGCTCGTGGTCATGCCTGTTCCTTTCTGGAACGGGGAGTTGAGGTGCGGGGCGTGGTCACGGGGTCTTGATGTTCTTGCGGGGCAGCCCGCCCTCGGCGTCGAGGACCTTGATGACCTCGGCGGAGTCGCTCACCGTGGCGCAGTAGCCCTCCAGCCAGTCCAGGGCGCGCTGCTTGTCGTCCAGGCGGGCCGAGACGACGCAGTCGGACGGGACCCAGATGTTGTAGCCGCGGAAGAAGGCGTCGGCGGCGGTGGTCTGGACGCATATCTGCGTCTGCATGCCGGTGATCAGCACGGTGTCCACACCGAGGGCCTGGAGGCGCTCGTGCAGGTCGGTCTCGTAGAACCCCGAGTCCTTGCTCTTCTCCATGACGACGTCCTCGGGGGCCAGGAAGGCCTCGATGATGTCGGCGCCGTGGGTGCCGCGCTGGACCGGGAGGTGGCCGTCGTAGCGCTCGGCGTTCGGGTCGTCCGGGTCGTTGACGAGCTGCAGGTGGAAGATGTGGTGGCCGCGGCTGCGCATCTCGTCGAGGAAGCCGGTGAAGTGGGGGGTCGCGGCCTCGACGGCGGCGACGCGCTCCGGGTTCTTCTCGACCAGTTCGTACTGGAGGTCGTTGGTCAGGACGGCGATCTTGGACATGGCTGTGCCCTTCGGTGGAGTGGTGTGATCCCGGAACCCGGCCGGCGCACGTCGACGTGCGCCCCGGCGGGCGGTGGGTGGGGTGAGAGCTGTGGGTCGGGCCAGGAGGGGTGCGCACCGGCCGGTCGGCCGCGAAGGGCCGTGGCGCACGGGCGGATCGGCCCGGGGCGGGTGTACGGCCTGCTCGGTGCGGCGTGATCGGTGCGCGGGGGCCTGCGCGGCCGGGTCGGGCGGCGCGGCGATCAGGAGGGGCACGGATGCGCGTGCGGGTGCGCGACGGGTACTTCAGGCGTGGTGCGCGTACGAGGTGCTACGCGTACGGCCCGACGGTGGGGAAGTCAGCTCGCGACCGCGACGCGGTCGGACTCCAGCTCGTGCAGCCAGGTGCCGGTGGCCTCGAAGTGGGCCGTGATGTCGGCGAGCCGGGCATGCATGTAGAAGCCCGTGACGGGGCGGCCGTCGGCGCGGGCGTAGTCGGGCAGCCGGCCGTACTCGCGGAAGCCCAGGCGCTGCCAGAGCACGGAGGGACCGTCGTCGCGGACTTCGAGGGTGATGACGTCGCAGCCCATCTCGCCGACCTTGCGCAGGGCCTCGGCCCAGCCTTCGAGCAGGAACTGCCCGCGGTAGTCGGGGGCGACGACGCAGCGGCGCATCTCGACGATGTGACGCCGGGCGGGCAGCGGGGCCCGGGCGAGCGTCACCATGCCGACGATGCGGCCTTCGTCGGTGCGGACGTGGAGGAGCTCGACGGCGCCCTTGCGCAGGTCGGCCTCGAAGGCCCGCATCAGGGGCAGGCCCTTCTCCAGGCCCACCGGTTCGTAGAAGCCGAGGGTCATCTCCTTGACCGCGACGGCGTCCATCAGCTCGATCATTTCGCGCATGTCCTGTTCGGACAGTTCGCGAGGCCATGAATAGTGCATCGTCTTCCTTGGTGAGTAGACGGGTGGAGCAGCCGGACCCCGGACATCACGGCACCGCCCCCGTGGGGGCTGTGCGGCACATCTGGTACGCAATGCCCGGGATCGCCGGACTGCGGGAGCGTCGGCCCTTCGGCCCTTCAGGGCCTTGCCGGCAGGTGGAGGCCGGTCGGTCAGACCGAAGCGGTGGCCTTCGTCTGCAGGTTGGTCTGGACGGCGGCGGCCGGTGCGGCCTGGGTCAGCAGCGAGGCGTCGGCGCCGGCGCCGAGCACGGTGGCCGCGTAGACCTCGACGAAGTAGGACACGAAGAGCGAGTTGATCTTGATGAGGTGCTCGACGAAGCGCTCCTCGTCGGACTCGTCCTTGATGATGCGCATGATCAGGTTCCAGACCATGTCGACGTGGTCGTCGTCGTCGTCGAGGGCCAGGTGGGCACGGGCACCCTTGGTCTTGTCGGCGCCGACGTGCTGCTCCATGATGTCCAGCCAGTCGGGCTGCGTCTTGCCCGCGATGTACTCCAGGTAGAACCCGCTGATCATCGCGGCCAGCGGACCCTCGGTGGCCATCGTGTAGTAGAAGTAGCCGTTGAGCAGCTCGGTGGCGAAGGTCGGACGGATCGCGTAGATCTCCTCGTCCGTCATGCCGACCTTGTGCAGGTCGCCGGCGAACATGCGGTCGTGGCGGCCCTCCTCCGCGCCGTACATGCCCCACTCCTTGCAGAGCTGCGGGTCGCGGGTGGCCCAGTAGTTGGCGATGAGCGGGTCGACGGCGCGCTTGAGGCCGATCCGGATCATCGTCTCGACGTTGTGCCGCTTGTACAGCTCGAGGTCGAACTTCTCCTTGTCGAGCATCCCGTCGGCGCCCGCGCTGCGCTCGTAGAAGTCCCGCTCGAACTTCAGCAGGAGCTCGTCGACGCGCTTGCGGAACTCAGGGCGCTGCAGGTTGGAGTACGTGTTGTACGACTTACTACGAGGCATCTCATCCCCAGCCGAGATCGTTGGCTACCTGACCCGGACCAGCGGGGGCGGCGAGGTTCGCCGCACCACTGGTCGACGGGGCCAGGAAGACGGTCACCGCGAAAGTTGCCGCAATGGCGATGAGGAAACTCGCTATACGTGGCATGCTTGCCTGCCCCTCAAGATGTCCTGCGGTCCGGATCAGCTTCGGGCTCATCCTGTCCGTTCTACGACATCCGGAGCCATCCCTTTCTGGGATCATGTTGCCGCTGGCGAAAACATGACAGGGGGATGAATTGAACACAATCAGACAAGTCCACCCTTTTCCCGTGCCCCGGCTTACCCCTGCCGGAGACCGTCTCTACCGGTTCTGTACACAGACACCGGGAACAACAAGCGAAACCGCTGCCGCGGCCCTCGGCATGACCACCGAGGAAATAGAGGCGGCCGCGGCTTCCCTGGACACCTTGGGACTGCTCAGCAAGTGCCCCGGGACCGAGATCTACACCCCGTACCCCGTGGACCACGCGCGCATCAAGGTCCTCAACCCCGCGCAGCACAGCCTGAACGAGACCCAGACCTTCCTCGATCAACTGCGCGGGGATCTCGATCTATTGACCCTCACCACGGCGCACCTGAAGGACGACACGGCACTGGAGTTGGTACCGGGCGTAGGGGACGTCCGCAAACTCATCGCCGGTCTCGCGGTCGGCTGCCGCACCGAGGTCATGACCTCCCAGCCCGGAGGGGCCCGGGACACGGAGGTGCTCCAGGAAAGCCTGGAGCGCACGGAACGACTGCTGGAGCGCGGGGTCCGGATGCGGACCCTGTACCAGCACACGGCCCGGTTCAGCCCGGCCACGGCCTCCTTCGTCGGGCGGGTCGCACCGCTCGGGGCGGAGGTGTGCACGCTCGCGCACGGTTTTCCGCGCTGCATCATCTTCGACAAGGAGGTGGCGATCTTGCCGCTTTCCGACGGATCCCACGGAGCGGCAGTATCGAAAAATAGCCACCTTGTCTCATTTCTTGTGGAGGCTTTCGAGCGGGCCTGGAGCGCGGCCGAGAAATTCACCTCGGACGATGATCGGCCGGCGCGCGCGGCCATTACCTCCGACATTCAGCAGACCATCGTCTCGCTGCTCATTCAGGGTGAATCGGACAACCGAATAGCGCATGTGGTCGGCATATCGTTGCGGAATTGCCAACGCCACATTGCGAACATCATGAAGAGCATCGGAGCCCGCAACCGGCTGCACGCCGGATATCTGCTGGGCAAGGAGCCTTTCAACGGCGTCTGAGCCTCCGGTCGCCCGGGCCGCGCGCATGCGGGCCGGGCGACCGGGGAGCCGGAAGCGTTCCCGCTAGCGACCGCCCGACGCCGGAAGCGGAACCGGGCCGGCGCCACGTGCGGGCGCCGCCGCGGCCGCGGGCGCCGACGCCGGGCCGGACACCTCCGCGGCCTGCGGCCCCTTCGCCGCAGCCTCCGCTTCCCCCCCGGTTCCCGCCTCCGCTTCCGGCGCCGCCGCGGGCCGGGGCTTCGGGGGCACCAGCGAGGTCACCGCCACCCCGCCGACCAGCAGGACGGCCGCGATCCAGCGCAGCCCGCTCACGCCCTCCCCCAGCACCAGCGCCGCCGAGCTCATCCCGAAGACCGGCACCAGCAGCGAGAAGGGGGCGACCGAGGAAGCGGGATAGGTGCGCAGCAGGAACCCCCACGCCCCGAACCCGAACACCGTGGTGATCCAGGCGAGGTACAGGATGACCCCGACCCCGCTCCAGTCGAGTCCGCGCAGCGCCGCCAGGTCCCGCTCCGGGCCCTCCAGCAGGAGCGAGAGCCCCGCCAGCGGCAGCACCGGCACCACGCTCACCCACACCATGAAGTTCAGCGCGTCGGGCGGGGAGGCCTTGCGGGTCAGCACGTTGGACACGCCCCAGCACGCGGCGGCCGCGATCACCATCGTGAAGCCCAGCACCGGCCCGGAGGCGCCCTCGTCCACGGCGGCCACCGCGATCCCCGCGAAGGCCACGGTCATGCCCGCGATCCGCAGCCGGCCCGGCCGTTCCTTCAGTACGACGGCCGCGAACACGGCCGTGAACACCGCCTGCGCCTGGAGGACCAGCGAGGACAGCCCGGCCGGCATCCCGTTGTCCATCCCGGTGAACAGCAGCCCGAACTTCGCGATGCCGAGGACCACGCCGACCGCGATGATCCACTTCCACGCCACCTTGGGCCGCCCGACGAAGAACACCGCCGGCAGGGCCGCGACCAGGAAGCGCAGGGCGGACAGCAGCAGCGGAGGGAACGAGCCGAGCCCGAACTCGATGACGACGAAGTTGAAACCCCAGACCGCGGCTACGAGGACCGCGAGGGCAGTGTGCATGGGTCGCATGATCCGAGCATCGGCTCATCAACCGTTTAGCACCAGCACGGATGTCTTCAGGGTCGGATGTAGCAATGCTTCATCCGGGGATCCGCCGGGCCTAAGCTGACCGGCATGCTCGACCTCTCCCGGCTGCGCGCCCTGCACGCCGTCTCCGTCCACGGCTCGGTCGGCGCGGCCGCGGCCGCCCTCGGGTACACCCCCTCCGCCGTCTCCCAGCAGATCGCCAAGCTGGAACGGGAAACCCGCACCACCCTCCTCGAACGCCACGGCCGCGGGGTCGCCCTCACCGAGGAGGCCAAGCTGCTGGCCGCGACGGCCCAGCAGCTGATGGACATCTCGGAGCAGGCGGAGACCGCGCTGGAGGAGTCCCGCGGCCAGCCCATCGGCCGACTGCGGGTCGCCGCCTTCGCCTCGGCCGCCCGCGGTCTGCTCCCCGGGGTCCTGGCGGACCTGGCCCAGCGTCACCCGGCCCTGGAGGTACGGCTCACCGAGATCAATCCGCACCTGTCGATGGACCTGGTCTCGCGCGGGGTCACCGACCTGGCCGTGACCCACGACTGGGACATCGCCCCGCTGCCCGCCCCCGAGGGCGTGGAGCAGGCGGTGATCGGCGACGACCGCTGCGACCTCCTCGTGCCCGCCGGGCACCCCTTCACCTCCCGGACCGTCATCCACCGCTCCGACCTGGGCGGGCAGCGCTGGGTCTGCCAGCCGCCCGGCCGGGTCTGCCACGACTGGCTGGTGCGGACCCTGCGCACGGCCGGGTTCGAGCCCGACATCACGCACGTCGCCGAGGAGAACCACACCATCGTCTCGCTGGTCGCCGCCGGGCTCGGGGTGGCCGTCGTACCGCGGCTGGGCACCGGGACGCTGCCGCCCGGCGCGGTGGCCGTACCGCTGGAGCCGGGCCCCGTACGCCGGTTGTACGCCCTGTGGCGGACCGGGGCGGCCCGCCGGCCCGCGATCACCGAGGCCGTACGGACGCTGCGCGAACACTGGCCCCGAGTGGCACCCCGTACGGGGGACTCCGCGAGTGTCCCCCGCTCCGAGGGCCCCGCCCCGCAGTAGCGTCCGGCGCGTGCCGAACCACGCCTCACGCCGGACCCTGCTCACCGTGGCCGCCGTGGCCGCCGTCACCGCCGCGGGGGCCGCGTCCGCCGCGGTGGGCCCCGACCGGGACCCCGGCGGCCCGGCCCCCGACGACCCCCGGCCCGGCGACCGAGCGCCGGGGCACACCCCGGCCCCCCGGGTGCGGCCGCGCGAGACGATGGCGCGGATGAGCCTGGCCGAACTGGTCGGGCAGCTCTTCGTATCGCGGGCGTACGGGCACTCGGCCACCGAGCCCGACCCCGAGGACGCCGCGCTCAACCAGCAGCATTTCGGGGTGCGCACCCCCGCCGAGCTGGTCGCCCGCCACCACCTCGGCGGGATCGTCTACTTCGGCTGGGCGCACAACACCCGCTCCCCGCGCCAGGTCGCCGAGCTGTCGGCCGGGCTCCAGCGGGCGGCCACGGCCCCCGCGAACGGAGCCGCGGGCATCCCGCTGCTGCTCTCCATCGACCAGGAGCACGGCGCCGTCGCCCGCGTGGGCCGGCCCGCGACCCTGCTCCCGGGGGCCATGGCGCTGGGAGCCCTGGCCCTGGGGACCGGCGGTTCCACCGCCGAGGCCCGCCGGGCCGCGCGCATCGCGGGCGCCGAGCTGGCGGCCATGGGCATCCGGCACAACTACGCCCCGGTGGCCGACGTGAACGTCGACCCCGCCAACCCCGTCATCGGCGTACGGTCCTTCGGCGCCGACCCGCAGGCCGTGGCGGCCCTGGTCGCCGCCCAGGTCCGCGGCTACCAGGGCGCCGGGGTGGCCGCCACGGCGAAGCACTTCCCGGGGCACGGGGACACCGGGACCGACAGCCACGTCGGGCTGCCGCTGATGACCCACACCCGCGCGCGGTGGGAGGAGCTGGACGAGCCGCCGTTCCGGGCGGCCGTGGAGGCCGGCGTGGACGTGGTGATGACCGCGCACATCGTCTTCCCCGCGCTCGACCCCTCGGGCGATCCGGCGACCCTCTCGCGGCCCATCGTCACCGGGATCCTGCGCGAACGCCTGGGCTTCCGCGGAGTGGTGGTCACCGACGCCCTCGACATGGCCGGGGTCCGCCAGAAGTACGGGGACGACCGGGTCCCGGTGCTGGCCCTGAAAGCGGGCTGCGACCAGCTGCTGAACCCGCCGGACCTGGGGCTGGCCGTGCGCAGCGTGCTGGCGGCCGTGGAGTCGGGCGAGCTGACGCGGGCCCGGATCGAGGAGTCGGTGCTGCGGATCCTGGAACTGAAGGCCCGCCGGGGCCTGTTCGAAGCGGCCGCGCAGGAGGGCGACGCGGCGCGGGCGATGGACGCGGTGGACGCGGCCGTCGGCATCCCGGCGCACCTGGCGGCCGCCGGGGAGATCGCGGACCGCACGACGACCCTGCTGGCCAATCCGGTGGGACTGCTGCCACTGGATCCGGCGGACCGGCCACTGCTCCTGGTCACCGGGACCGACCCGGTCTCCCCCACGGGTACGACCGGACCCCCTACCGCGGTACTGGCCCGGGAGCTGTCCGCGCTGGGCTGCCGGGCGACGGCCCTGCCGCCCGCCCGCGCGGTGGCGGCCGCGCCCGGCAACGCCGCCGTGCTCGTGTGCACGTACAACGTCCCCGTCGGCGAGAGCCCGCAGCGCGAGCTGGTCACCCGGCTGCTGGCCACCGGGGTGCCGGTGGTCCTGGTGGCGATCCGCAACCCCTACGACCCGGCCCGGCTGCCGGCCTGCGCGGCCGAACTGGCCACCTACACCTGGACGGACGTGGAGCTGCGGGCGGCGGCCCGGGTGGTCACCGGGACCGTACGCCCCAGGGGGCGCCTGCCGGTCCCGGTGCCGGGCCGCTACCCGCTGGGCCACGGGCTGGCGTACGGGTGACCCCGTACCCCGCCCGCGGCCTCGGGCCCTGCCGAGCTACGGAGCTACCGAGCTACGGGCGCAGCATCGGCTCACGCTCGATGTCGCGCTGGTCGAGCGTCGCGTCCGGCTTCGCCAGCGGCGCGACCTTCGCCGCGCCGGTGGGCGCGGTCGCCGGGGCGACTCCGGCCCACTTGAGGATCTTCTCGGTGGCCAGCGCCTTCTCGGCCTCCATGAGCTTGGAGACGTTGGCCCCGTGGTTGGCGCCCGGAGCGGTCATCACGTAGCTGTCGCGGGCCCCGTAACCGAGGTGGAACGGTTCGGCACCCCACGGGTCGTTCTGCCCGTAGACGAAGAGCATCTGGTTGGCGTTGTTCTTCACCCAGGTGTCCACGTCCCGCATCGCCGCGGGCTGGAAGGTCATCGGGATGTCGCGGGGCACGAAGTTGCGCGGCGGCTGGTAGCCGTAGCGGCTCAGGCCGTCCAGGTGGGACTGCTTGATGTCGGGGGAACCGAGCTGGGTGCCCGCCTGGTAGTAGTACGGGGTGTACGTCTCCAGGCCCTGGTCGGCGTAGGCCGAGAAGCCGGAGATCGCGTCGATCGTGTCCCAGATCTCCTGGTCGGACGCGGTGGCGGCGGCCGGGATCGTGGCGCAGTCGGCGAGCAGGCTGTACTGCCAGAAGGCCCACGTGTAGTCGAGGACGACGGCCTCGAAGGCCTTGTCGAGGTTGCCGACGGTGGTGAAGGTCCAGCCGTTCTCGGCGGCGGCGACCGCGTACTTGGCCTCCAGCGGCTCGCGGCGCACGAGCGCCTCGCGCTGCACCGCGTTCAGCTTGTCGCGGCACTCCTTGGTGCCGACCTTGGCGAAGAACCGGTCGTAGGCCGAGTCCTCCTTGTTCACCACGTCGTTGGGCGCGACGTACGCGACGACGCCGTCCATGTCGCGCGGGTAGAAGCGCTCGAAGTAGGTGGCGGTCATGCCGCCCTTGCTGCCGCCCGTGGACAGCCAGTTCTTCTTGTAGACCTTCTTCAGCGCGGTGAAGATCCGGTGCTGGTCACTGGCGGCCTGCCAGATGTCGAGGTTCGCCCAGTTGGCCGGGTCGGGCCGGGACGGGGTGAAGAACCGGTACTCCATCGACACCTGGTTGCCGTCGATTATGGTCGTCGGCTCACTGCGGCGCGGGTTGGTGTTGACGTTGTAGCCGGAGGTGAAGAACACCGTGGGCCGTGTGACGTCCTTGTGCAGCAGGGTCAGGCGCTGCTTGAAGGTGCCCTTCCACGGCGCGCGGTGATCGACCGGCTGCTCGTAGTTCAGTACGAAGAAGCGGTAACCGGTGTACGGCTTCTCCTCGATCAGGGTCATCCCCGGGATCGCGAGGATCCGGTCCTTGATGTCTTCCGTGGCTGCCGTGGCATCCGTGGCGGTGGCATCCGTGACGGCGGACGGTTCCGCGGCGGTGGCCGCTTGCGCCGTGGTGCCGGCCGCACCCGCGGTGCCGATCAGCACCGCGAGCGACAGCAGCCATCCGAGCTTCTTGCGCATTCACACTCCCCATGAGTTCACATCGGTCGCCGTGAACCTAGCCGGGGGAACACATGACTGAACAGACCTAGTTGGGCCGCTCCCTCAGCACAGGATCCAGCCGGAATCCACGGATCCGGACCCCACGCTCCCCTTTACATACACGCAGCGGTTGATCGCGTGGACGCTGACGGGTCCGGCGTACCGGGTGAATTGCCCCGCGTCGCGCACCGGGTAGCCGCCGCGCGGCTGGATGCTCACCGACATCGACCGCCGCTGACCGGGCGCGCGGGCGACGGCCACCGCGCAGGCCCGGTCGCGGGTCTTGTACACGCGCACCTCACCCGTGGAGAACGGCAGCGTCCGCACCAGGTTCCCCGCGCACCCGCCGGTCGCCGCATGCGCCGGCTGCGCCGTGAGCAGCCCGGCCGCGCCCAGCCACAGCGTCACCGTGACCACCACCGCGCGGGCCGCCCATCGCCCGTGCCGGTTCCGCGCCTTCAACACCCTGTCCCCCATCGGTCGTACGTACAACGTGCGTACGTTCGTACGACGCCCGACCCCCTCGATTGGTTGCGTGGAACAAGCACTCAGCCCGTGGAGCCCGCCCGGCCGGTCATGGCGTAGGGCCTGCCCCGTACGCCGCACCGTGGTCGAAGACCGACTCGCGCGGCCGGACCAGGGTGGCGACGGCGATCGACTGGAGGTGGGTGGTGCGCACGGCGGGCAGGTTGGCCTCGCCGAAGATCCCGCCCGTCGCTCCCGTGCCGCCGTTGTACGGGATCCCCGGCAGGCAGCCGATGTGCGAGTCGTTGACCTTGAGCATGCCGCCGTTGACCACCTCCTCGCAGAACCGCTCGACGACCCGCTCGTCCTGGGTCCACAGGGAGTTGCGCAGGCCGTAGCGGTTGGCGTTGAGGAAGGCGATGGCCTCCTCCAGCCGGAACGGCGCCTCGGGCACGACCACGCACAGCAGCGGGAAGAAGGTCTCCTCGCGGAAGGCGCGCAGCCGGGCCGCCTGGGCCAGCCCGTCCACCCGGACGACCGCCGGGCGGATGAAGGGTCCCGACGCCGAGGGCTCGTCGTCCACGTCCACGAACTCCCCGCCGCACAGAAGCTCCCCGCCGGCCGCCAGCACCTCGCCGAGCACCTCGGTGAACTCCGCCCGCTTGACCACCGGACTCAGCACCGTGCGCGGATCCTCCGGCGGTCCGGGCCGGATCTGCCCCACCTGCTCCACCAGTTCCTTCAGCAGCCGGTCGGCCACCTCGGGGTGGACGATGGCGAACTTCGGGGTCATGCAGATCTGCCCGGAGCCGTAGTACCGCTCGCACAGGGCCCGCGCGGCGAGATCGGCCTCGGCGTCGTGCCACACCAGCACCCCGTCGTTGCCCGACAGTTCGAGTACGGGCTTCTTCCCCGCGGCCACGCACTCCCGCTCCAGCTTGAGCCCCTGCTCGGAGCCGCCGAAGAAGACCAGGTCGTCGCAGTCGGGGCTGTCCAGCCACTGGCGCACCACGGCGCGGGCGTGGGTGCAGAGCACGTTCAGGGTGCCGGGCGGGGCGCCGAGCCGTTGCAGGAGCGGGGCCACGATCTCCCGGTAGACGAAGCCGACGCCCAGCGGGGCGGTGGGCGGCGCGTTGACGATCAGGCTGTTGCCGGCGGCGAGCGCCAGCGCCCCGTAGAAGGAGTTGGAGGTCGGGGCGTTGCGCGGCGGGCTCAGGCACACCACCCCGTCCGGCTTGCGCACCATGCGGGTGCGCCGGCCGGCCGCGGTGCGCTCGGGCTCCCGCAGCCGCCCGGCGAAGTCGGCGACGGAGTCCGGGTGGAAGGAGGCGGCCACGGAGTCCAGCTCCCAGGCGGCCAGCCGTACGGGGTGACCCTCGGCGACCAGCAGGCCGGTCAGCTCCTCGCGCCGCTCCACGACGGCCCGGTGGACGCCGTGCAGCAGCTCCAGCCGGTCCGCGAGCGGGATCGCCGCCCACCCCGGCCGGGCGGCGCGGGCGGCGGCCAGGGCGCGCAGCCCCTGCTCGGGGGTGGACATGGCCACGCGCCCCGCCAGCAGCCGGTCGTCGTACGGCAGGTCCTCGCCGCGCTCCAGCCTGGCCTTGAGCCCGAGCACCTCGTACGGCTCGCGCAGGAGACGGCCCACCCGCGGCCAGTAGATCCATCGGGTGCCCGGCTCCTCGACGCCGTTGACCCATACCTCGTAAGAGTGCATCCACAACTTCCTAGCGGGATAACGGGAGTTCGTGATCACGCAGGAGATTACGCTAGGTGAGGGAAAGACCCCGTACCGTAGCCGTGAAAGGCAACCGATATGACGAACGACCTGCTCGACCGCAAGCTGGACCGCGCCTTCGCCCACCTCGACGTCAACGAGGACCAGGTGATCGACGAGCACGACATCATCGGGCTCGGTTCCCGCCTGCTGTCGGCCCTCGGCGAGCCGGCGACCTCGCCCAAGGCGACCCAGGTGATGGGCGGGCTGGTCGACTTCTGGCAGGAGCTCTTCACCGAGCTGGACATGGACCGGGACGGGAAGGTCACGCCGGAGGAGTACAAGCAGGGCATGACCCGCCTCTTCCGGGACGACCGCGCGGCCTACGACAAGTCCTTCCGGCCGATGGCGCACGCGATGCTCCTGGTCGTCGACAAGGACGACGACGGCCGGATCAGCCCCGAGGAGTTCCAGAAGGCCCAGACGGCCTTCGACACGAAGCTGAGCCACGCGGACACCGAGGCGCTCTTCGCCCGGATCGACGCCGACCACGACGGGTTCCTGTCCGTGGACGAACTCCTCGGCGCGGTGCGGGAGTACTACACCGGCACCGAGGAGGACGCCCCGGGCAACCTGCTCTTCGGCGAGCTCTAGCCCTGGCTCCTGGCTCCTGGCCCCTCGCCCCGGCTCCGCTACGCCGCGGCGGCCGGCTCGTCCTCGCCCGCGAAGGTGCGCCACAGCTCGGCGTACCGGCCGCCGCGGGCCAGGAGTTCGGCGTGGGTGCCGTCCTCCGCGACCCGGCCGCGGTCCATGACCACGACCCGGTCGGCGCGCGCGGCCGTGGTCAGCCGGTGCGCCACGACCAGGGTGGTGCGCTTGCCCGCGAGCCGGTCGGTGGCCTGGTTGACCAGGGCCTCGGTGGCCAGGTCGAGGGCGGCGGTGGCCTCGTCGAGCAGCAGGACGTCGGGGTCGACGAGCTCGGCGCGGGCCAGCGCGATCAGCTGGCGCTGGCCGGCGGAGAGGTTGCGGCCGCGCTCGGTGACGGTGTGCAGGTAGCCGCCGTCCAGCGTGGCGATCATGGCGTGGGCGCCGACCGCGCGGGCGGCGGCCTCCACCTGGGCGTCGCTCGCCTCGGGCCGCCCGTAGGCGATGGCGTCGCGGACGGTCCCCGGGAAGAGGTACGGCTCCTGGGGGACGACGCCGAGGCGGTGTCGGTAGCCGGTCAGGTCCAGCTCGCGCAGGTCCACCCCGTCGGCGGTGACCCGGCCGGAGGTCGGATCGTAGAACCGGGCGACCATCTTGACCAGCGTGGACTTGCCGGCTCCGGTCTCGCCGACGAAGGCGACGGTCTGCCCGGCGGGGATGCGCAGGCTGATCCCGGTGAGAGCCGGTTCCTTCTCCCCGCGCTCCTCGGCCGTGCCGTACGAGAAGCCGACTCCCTCGAAGGCGATGTCGCCGCGCAGCTCGGGGACCGGGCGGGGGTCGGCCGGGCGGGGGGTGCTGGTGGGCTCGCGCAGCAGGCCCTGGATCCGGCCGAGGGAGACGGTGGCCTGCTGGTAGCCGTCGAAGACCTGGGAGAGCTGCTGCACGGGGGCGAAGAACAGGTCGATGTAGAGCAGGTACGCGACCAGCGCGCCGGTGGTGAGCGTGCCAGCCTCCACCCGCCCGGCGCCGACGATCAGTACGGCGGCAGCGGCCCCCGAGGACAGCAGCTGCACGAAGGGGAAGTAGACGGATATCAGCCACTGGCCGCGGACCCGGGCCTCGCGGTACGAGTCGCTGCGCTCGGCGAACCGGACGGCGCCGGCGCGCTGGCGGCGGAAGGCCTGGACGATGCGCAGTCCGGCCACGGACTCCTGGAGGTCGGCGTTGACCAGCCCGACCCGGTCGCGGGCGAGCTCGTAGGCGGCCACGGACTTCCGGCGGAAGAAGACGGTGCCGATGATCAGCACGGGCAGCGTGGCGAAGACGATCAGCGCCAGCTCCACGTCCAGGATCAGGAGGGCGACCAGGATGCCGAAGAAGGTGAGGAGGGAGACGACGGCGGTGACGAGCCCGGTCTGCAGGAAGCTCGACAGGGCGTCCACGTCGGTGGTCATCCGGGTCATGATCTTGCCGGTCAGCTCGCGCTCGTAGTAGTCGAGGCCGAGGCGCTGGAGCTGGGCGAAGATCTTGACGCGCAGGGCGTAGAGCACGCGCTCACCGGTGCGGCCGGTCATCCGGGTCTCGGCGAACTGTGCGGCCCACTGGGCCAGGACCACGCCGAGCGCGAGGAGGGACGCCGCCCAGACGGCGCCGAGGGCGGCCGCTTCGACGCCCTGGTCGATGCCGTGCCGGATCAGGATGGGCAGGAGCAGTCCGGAGCCGGCGTCGAGGGCGACCAGGCCGAGGGATATCGCGAGCGGGGCCCAGAAGCCGCGCAGCAGGCGGCCGAGGTTGTAGCTGTCCTCGGCGGACTCGGCGCGGGTCTCGTCCACGTCGGGGGTGTCGTCGGCGGGCGGCAGCGCGGCCACCTGCGCGAGCAGTTCGGGGGTGGCGGACATCCCCGCGGGGGCGGTGGTCTTCTCGTCCGCCTCCTCCTGGCGCTGCCAGAGCTCGGGGGTGATCCCGCCGGCCACCCGGCGCTTGGCGTTGACCGGCTCGGAGTCGATCTCGGCTTCGAGCTCGATGCCCCGCTCGATGTCCCGCTCGAACTCCTCCATCGCCGGCGCCTCGGGCGTCCGCGGGGAGCCCGCGCCCAGCGCGTCCGGGTCGGTGAGCAGCCGCCGGTACAGGGCGGAGCGGCGCTCCAGCTCCTCGTGCGTACCGACGTCGGAGAGCCGCCCGTGGTCCAGTACGGCGATCCGGTCGGCGAGCGCGAGCGTGGAGCGGCGGTGGGCGATGAGCAGGGTGGTGCGGCCCGCCATGACGGCGCGCAGCGCCTCGTGGATCTCGTGCTCGACGCGGGCGTCGACGGCGGAGGTGGCGTCGTCGAGGAGCAGCAGGCGGGGGTCGGTGAGGATGGCGCGGGCGAGCGCGATGCGCTGGCGCTGGCCGCCGGAGAGGGTCAGGCCCTGCTCGCCGACCTTGGTGTCGTACCCGGCGGGGAGGGCTTCGATGAACCCTTCGGCCTGGGCGGCGCGGGCGGCGGCGCGGACCTGTTCGTCCGTGGCGCCGGGGTGTCCGTAGGCGACGTTGGCGCGGATGGTGTCGGAGAAGAGGAAGGAGTCCTCGGGCACGAGCCCGATGGCATCGCGCAGGGAGTCGTAGGTCAGCTCGCGCACGTCGTGGCCGCCGACGCGGACGGCACCGCGGTCGGCGTCGTAGAAGCGCGGCAGCAGCAGCGAAACGGTGGACTTCCCGCTGCCCGAGGAACCGACGAGGGCGACGGTCTCCCCCTCGGCGATCGACAGGCTGAACCCGTCGAGCACGGGCCGCTCGGGGTCGTACCCGAAGCGCACGTCGTCGAACTCGACGGTGGCGGACGCGTCCGCGGGGAACTCCTTCGTCCCCTCCTGGATCACCGGCTCGGTGTCGATGAGCTCGAAGACCCGCTCCGCGCCGGCGCGGGCCTGCTGGCCGACGGTGAGGACCATGGCGAGCATGCGGACGGGGCCGACGAGCTGGGCGAGGTAGGTGGAGAAGGCGACGAAGGTACCAATGGTGACCTGCCCCTTGGTGGCCATCCAGCCGCCGAGGGCCAGCATGGCGACCTGGGCGAGGGCCGGTACGGCCTGCAGCGCCGGGGTGTAGCGGGAGTTCATCCGGATCCCGCGCATCCGCCCGGCGAACAGCCGGCGCCCGGCGTCGCGGAGCTTGCCGGTCTCCTGCTCCTCCTGGCCGAAGCCCTTGACGACGCGGACCCCGGTGACGGCCCCGTCGACGACGGTGGCGACGGCGGCGGCCTGGCTCTGGGCGTACCAGGTGGCGGGGAAGAGCTTCTTGCGGCTGCGCTTGGCGATGAACCAGAGGGCGGGGGCCATGAGCAGTGCGACGACGGTCAGCAGCGGCGAGAGCCACAGCATGATCCCGAGGGATATCCCGAAGAGCAGGAAGTTGCCGATGGTCATGGGCAGCATGAAGAGCAGCCCTTGGATCAGCTGGAGGTCGGTGGTCGCCCGCCCCACGACCTGCCCGGTGGACAGCTCGTCCTGGCGGCGGCCGTCGAGCCGGGCGATGGTGTCGTACATGTCGGTGCGCAGGTCGTGCTGCACGTCGAGGGCGAGCCGCCCGCCGTAGTACCTGCGGATGTAGGTCAGCACGTACACGAGGAGCGCGGCGCCTATGAGCATCAGCGCCCAGGGCGTCATGGGCTTGCTCCGGTCGCCGATGACGTCGTCGAGGATCACCTTGGTGACGAGCGGCACGAGCGCCATGACGGCCATGCCGCCGAGCGAGGATCCGAGGGCCAGCAGCACATTGGCCTTGTACCGCCAGGTGTAGGCGGCGAGCCGCCTCCCCCACCCCTGTTTGCTTCCAGCCGCCGATTCCGCCGTCGCCGTAGCCACGTACTGCCTCCCCGTTCGTCCTGCCCTACCGGAAGCGCCAACGCTCCGACCGGCGGATTTCATCCCGCCGCAACAATTCGAACTGGGTTGCGCGGGTTCCGCGCGCGGTGCTGGGCCTACGGGGGCGGGCGGAGCCCTACGGGGCGTCGAACTCGTACTCCAGTACGTAGGCGGCGGAGTCGAGGACCATCTCGTTGACCTCGACCACCCGGCCGTCGGGGTCGAAGGCGGTACGGACGACCAGCACGACGGGCGTCCCGGCGGCCAGCCCGAGGCTCGCGGCCTCCTCGGCGCCGGGCATCCGCGAGCGGACCTCCTCGCGGAACCGCGCGGGCTTGTGGCCGAGCTCGGCGAGGCGTGCGTAGATCCCGCCGGGGCCGGTGTCGGGCTCGGTGATGGGCGTACCGGCGACGAGGGCGGCGTCGAGGTAGGAGGTCGCGAACATGACGGCCTTCCCGTCGAGCAGGAACCTGCGGCGCCGGACGCAGCCGAGCGAGCCTTCGGCGAGACCGAGCACGGCGGCTACGGCATCGGGCACTGGTTCCGCAGTGACCCCGATGAACTCGACGACGGGGTCCCGGTCCTCGGTATCGGCGTCCCAGATGGAACGCCCCTCGCCCCACACGCCAGTGGCCAGACGCTGAATCCCCCGCCGCCGGATGAGCCGGAACGTCCGGACGAAGACCCCGGCGCCCTTGCGCGCTTCGGTCAGCCCCTCGGACTGGAGCACCCCGAGCGCCTGCCGAGCCGTCATCCGGGCCACGCCGTAGGAGGCCATGAGGTCGTTCTCCCCGGGCAGCCGGTCACCCGGCCCGTACTCGCCCGATGCGATGGCGTCCTTCAGGGCGGCGGCGATGCGCTTGTACTTGGGCTGGCGTACGGCGCCGTCACTCGGCATGCGGTCCTCCCTGATCATCTCTAGTCATCCTAGGCACCCCATGGGGACGGAGTGACGACAAGCTCGTCCATCCTGAGACCGAGCGGGACACATCTCTAGAGAAAGCTTGACCGGCCCACAACTGAACGCTTCACTAATCGGGCATCTCTAGAGAGGCGACGCCATGACAGTGCTGCATGCCGGCGAGATCTTCTGGCTTGTGCCCCGCAACACCCGCGCTCCCAGCCGGGCCCGCGCGCTGCTGCGCGAGCAGGCCACCGCGTGGGGCATCGGAACGACACCCGCCGAGGCGGCGGAGCTGCTGCTCTCCGAGCTGGTCACCAACGCCGTACGGCACTCGCATGCTCCGCAGGGCCGGGACCTCGGCATCCGGCTCGCCCGCTACGGCGGGCTGCTGCGCGTGGAGGTCGCCGACGCCGGCCCCGCCGTGAAGCTCACGCCACAGGTGGTGGCGGACACCGACGAGCGGGGCCGGGGACTCGCGATCGTCGCGGCCCTGGCCGAGCGGTGGGGGCAGTGCCCCCGGCTCCACGGGATCGGCAAGGCGGTCTGGGCCGAGGTCAGGGTGTAGGCAGCCGCTTCACCACGGGGGGCTTCGCCAGCGGCTTGTTCTCGCAGCCGAGGGCTTCGGTGACGCGGCGGGTCATGAGGTAGGTGAGCGTCGTCTGCCGGTCCTTGGCCGCTTGGTCGATGTCGGCCGGGAGGATCTCCGTCGGGGAGATGTTGACCACGTACGAGGCGTTCGCGTACAGCCATGCCGTCTTCGAGGGCTCGGCGAGGTCTCCGGGCATGTCGCACCGGACGAACAGCTTCGTGGAGAAGTAGTTGCTCTGACCGAAGGCTCCGTTCACCTCGAACCGGCCCGCCTCGCGCAGGGGCTCCTCGACGAACTTCGACGTGCGGGGCGCCCACCCGGCGCTGAACGCCGCGCCCTCGGACCGCGTGGGCGGCCTGAAGGTGCAGGTGGATGGCGCGAACGTCTCCTTCGCCGGGTCCATCTCCCGCAGTTCGCGCCCCAGCTTCTCCACGAGACGGCTCGTGCGGTTGGGGATGAAGGTCCTGAAGGCATCCACGTCCGTACCCGGAGCCGTCCCCCTACCGAGGATCTCCCGGAGGAGGACGTCCTCCTCCGAGGAAGGAGTGATGTCACACAGGTGGTCGGCCTTCGCCTCGGTCTCGCCTGCGGTGCACGACGCCAGCGTCAGCACGGCGAGCACGGCGGCCGCAGACCGCGCGAGGGTTTTCCGCAGATCAAGGCCGCAGGTGCCCACGAGCAGCCTCCCGTCCGGTCGAGTAGGAGCTGTTCGCCGTGTTCTGGGCGTGCTCGAAGGCCTGGTCGCCCTGGATGTCGCGGTCCTTGCCCCAGGCCGCGAACAGAGCGTTGGTCCCCTCCACGCCCGCCGCGTAGTTGTTGCTGGACTCTTGCTTACTCAGCTCCTCGGCGGCGTCCTTGACGTCCTCGACCCAGTGGTAACCCGCCACGTCGATCAACGAGCCTCCGATCGTGCTCACCACCGGTATCTCGCCGATGAGGCCGTTGGCCCCGGCGGCCGAGTACGTGGACGTGGCCTCCGCCCACTCGACCTTGTCATCCTCCTTGTCTTTGTGCACGTCAGCCCCGATGCCGTTGAGGGCGCCGTTCGCCACGCCGATCTCATGCGCACGGTTGTCCCAGTCGGCGCTCCCCGAGTGCGGGGAATCGGCCGTGAACACGGGGGCGTCCGAAAGCAAGCCCGCCGAATAGGCCCGCTCCGCCTCGACCATCAGCGCGTAGGACGGGCCGTCGTCCGCGATCCCCCGCATCACGCGGATCAGACTGCCCTGGCCCACCGCGATCTGGGACCGGTCGCCCGAGCCGTGAATGGAGTCGGAGCCCCTGACGCTCCCCAGGTCGGGGTTCTGCCCGCCCAGGATCTCGTGCGTGTCCGCGACGTAGTCGACCAGCGCCTTCGCCATCGGCTGGCGCAGGCCCTCCCTGTCCTTCGGGAACTCATCTCCGCCCATGTCGTCGTCCAGCAGGCGGATCGAATCGTGCATCACCCGCGCCTGACCCTCCGTGTGCGGACCGGGCGGGCCCAGCTTCTCGCCGTCCACGTGGCCCGTGGCCGCCGCCTGGATGGCCGCGCCGAGGCCGGCCGTCTTGTCGTTCTGGATCTCGATCGGCTGGCCCACGCCCGTCGAGATCCAGGGGTCCGGCATGTCGCGGTCGGTGAGGAGGTACTTCAGGTGCTCGTTCTTGTTGCCGGGGGCCTCGGGGTCCAGGAAGTGCGTCGCCGCGTCCGGGTCCTTGGCCATGATGCCCAGGAGGCCGTCCAGCGGGTCCGTGACCAGGTTCGGGCGCTGGGAGTCGTAGGCGTGGTCATACATGTGGGGCTTCGACTTCTCGGCCTCGATCATGCCGTCGCCGAGGTCGTTCAGGAACTGCTTGCCGTAGCCGTCGCCGCGCTGCATCAGCGTCACCAGGGACTGGTAGCCGTACGTCGGGCGCAGGCCGTCGGCGACCAGGGCCGGGCCCTGTTCCTTCAG
Organism: Streptomyces sp. NBC_00335; assembly: GCF_036127095.1. Classification (GTDB taxonomy): domain Bacteria; phylum Actinomycetota; class Actinomycetes; order Streptomycetales; family Streptomycetaceae; genus Streptomyces. Next base: position 5,507,796 of record NZ_CP108006.1, on the reverse strand, counting down.
GCCCGCCATGAAGGGCTTGTAGGCGTAGCTCTCCGGGTCCTTCGTGCCCGAGGCGATGGTTCCCGCGAGGCCCGTGCCGATGGACTCGTAAAGCTTCTTGTCGGCTGCCGAGGCGCCGCGTTCGTTGGACGCCAGGTTGAGCTGGTCGGCCAGGTGGACGGTGTCCTTGGCGCCCAGCGAGTGCAGGTACGCCTCGCTGAAGTGGCTGTCCTTCGCGTTCTGGCGGAGCAGATCGTCGTAGTGCTTGAGGTCGTCCGGGGAGGCGTCGCCCGACTGGATCTTCTGGGTGAGGGCCAGGGCCTCCACCGCCTCCACGTCGCCGACGGCCCGGGAGTTGAAGCCGAAGAGGGAAGTGCCGTCGGCTCCGGACGCGTTGAGGAGGGCGATGCGTACGTCCTCGTCGAACTCCGTGACCGCCTTGACCGCGTCCGCGATGCTCCGGGTCCAGGACCGCTCGATCTCCGGGAGGTCGGGGTCGTGCCGGATCGCGTTCACGGAGGCGGGGTCGGCCTTGCTGAAGTCGTAGCTCGCGATGCCCGCGTCCGAGACCTTCATCCCGGCCTTGACCGCGTCCGCGACGGCGGAGGTCACCCGGCCCTTGAGGTCCGTGAAGCGGGCGTGCGCGTCGCGGAGCAGGGACTCCATGGCAAGCGCCTGGGTCTGCGCCGCGTCGAACTCCCGGCGGGTGATGGCCGCGTTGTTGCTCGCCGTCTGCGCGCTGCTGCCCAGCCAGCCGTTTCCACTGGAAACGCTCTGGACTTCCTTCTCGTAGACGTCTTCCATCGTCTTGAACTGCGTCGCCATCGACTTCCAGCCGTCGGCGGCCGTGACGAGCGCCCCGAGGTCGGTGGTGACGATCTCCTGGTAGTTCGGCATCGCGTCTCCGTCTCCCCTACAGGCCCGAGAGCTTGGACGTGACCGGCTGGAAGCCCTGGCCCGTCAGCTGGTCGTTGCCGGTGAAGAGGTTCGACGCCCCGCGCAGGGACGTCTTCTCCGAGTTCAGGCGTCCCATCAGGCGCTTGACCTGGTCGTCCCAGTGCGTGTGCGCCTTCGTCAGGCCCGTCGCGGTCTCCCAGCCGGCGAAGGCCTTGACCGCAGCGGTCGTCGGCTCGTCGGCGGCGTCCGCCGCCTTCGTCGTCCCCGGCTGGAGGACGTTCTCGATGGTGTCGGCCGCCTTCTTTTTCTCGGGCGGGGCCGTCGCGAGGACTCCGGTGCCCGGCGCGGTCGTGGATTGCCGCTGCTGGGCCCACTGCTGCTCGAACGACACCGCTCCCCCAAAGATGTGCGACCGGCGATTTGCGCCCGGGACTGACCGGTACCAACCTAACCCGGTCCGCGCACCCCTCAGACGTGGGTGGGTGCGAACATCCTCAGCTTGGCCGGGAGTAGCAGGAGCGAAGGACCCGGGGTCTTCAGGGACTTGGCCAGGTCCGCGCGGAGGGATTCCGGGGTGGTCGTGGTCGCCGGGATGTCGAAGGAGGCCGCCAGCGCTACGAAGTCGGGGCCGGTCAGCGCCGTTCCCGTCTCGCAGCCGTACTCGCGCAGGATGCCGTAGCCGCCGTCGTCCACGATCAGCCAGGTGACGTCCAGGTCGTGCTGGCGGGCGGTGGCCAGGTCGGCGATCGAGTACATCGCGCCGCCGTCGCCGGAGACCGCGAGGACCGGGGTGTCCGGCTCCGCGACGGCCGCGCCGAGGGCCGCCGGGAAGGCGTAGCCGAGGCCGCCCGCGCCCTGCGCCGAGTGCATGGTGTTGGGGTGCTTGGCGTCGAAGGCCGACCACGCCCAGTAGGACAGGATCGTCATGTCCCAGAAGGACGGGGAGCGGGGCGGGAGGGCCTGGCGGATCGAGGTCAGGAGCTGCTGCTCCAGGGTCAGGTCCTGCTCGGCCAGCCGGGTCGCGATGTCGGCGAGGAGCAGGGCGACGCGCTCGGGGGCCTGCGGGTCGGGGCGCTCGGCGACCGTTTCGAGGAGTGCCTGCAGGGCGAGGCGGGCGTCCGCGTGGATGCCGAGGCCCGCGTGGTTGGACTCCAGCTTGCCGAGGTCCGCCTCGATCTGGACGACCCGGCCCTCCGGGAAGAACGTGTGGTAGTTCGAGGACAGTTCGCCCAGGCCCGAGCCGACCACCAGCAGGACGTCCGCGTCCTCCAGGAAGTCCGTCATGTGGCGGTCCTCCAGCCAGGACTGGAGGGAGAGCGGGTGGGTCCAGGGGAAGGCGCCCTTGCCGCCGAAGGTGGTGACGACGGGGGCGTTCAGGCGTTCCGCGAGCTGCTTCAGCTTGCCCGCCGCGTCCGAGCGGATCACCCCGCCGCCCGCGATGATCACCGGGCGCTCGGCGTTCTCCAGCCAGTGCGCCGCCAGCGCGGTCAGCTCCGGGCGCGGGGCCAGTTCGTGCGGGGTCGCGTCCATGCCCGTGACCTGCGGGATGACGGTTTCCGCGCGCAGGACGTCCTCCGGGATCTCCACCCACACCGGCCCGTGCGGGGCGGTCAGCGCCGATTCCCAGGCCTCGGCGATCACGGACGGGATCTGGGAGGGGGTCCGGGCGGTGTGCACCGACTTGACCACGTCCCGGAAGGAGGCCGACTGGTCGCGCAGCTCGTGCAGGTGGCCGCGCCGGCCGCCGCCCAGGCCCGGGGTAGGGACCTGCGAGGAGATCGCCAGGACGGGCGCCGACGCCGCCGCCGCCTCGGCCAGGGCCGGGAGCGCCATGAGCGCGCCCGGGCCCGTGGACAGCAGGAGCGGGGCCGCCTCGCCGGTCATCCGGCCGTACGCGTCGGCGGCGAACCCGGCGTTGTTCTCCGTACGGAGTCCGACCAGACGCAGGTCGGAGCGGCCGACGGCGTCGAAGAGGCCCAGCGCGTGCTGGCCGGGCAGCCCGAAGACGGTGGTCGCGCCGAGCGAGCGCAGCGTCTCCACGACCAGGTCCCCGCCCGTGCGCCCCGGCGGGGGCGCGAGCGCCGCCGCCTTCTGGGCTTCGGTGGGACGGAGTACCAGGTCGTGGTCGTGCGTCACGCTCTTAGTTGCCCTTCGGGTTCGCCTTCGCCTGCGCGATCTGACGGCTCATGATCGTGGTCAGCTCGTACGCGGTGTGCGAGGCCGCGACCGAGGTGATCTCCGCGTGATCGTACGCCGGGGCGACCTCGACGACGTCCGCCGAGACCAGGTTGCAGGAGGAAAGCCCGCGGATGATCTCCAGCAGCTCGCGGGAGGTCATGCCGCCCGCCTCCGGGGTGCCCGTACCGGGGGCGTGCGCGGGGTCCAGCACGTCGATGTCGATGGAGATGTACAGCGGACGGTCGCCGATGCGCTGGCGCAGCTGGTCGGCGACCTCGTCGGCGCCGCGGCGGTAGACGTCGGCCGAGGTGACGATGCCGAAGCCCATCTTGGCGTCGTCGTCCAGGTCCTGCTTGCCGTACAGCGGGCCGCGGGTGCCGACGTGGGACAGGGCCTCGGTGTCGAGGATGCCCTCCTCGACGGCGCGGCGGAACGGGGTGCCGTGCGTGTACTCGGCGCCGAAGTACGTGTCCCAGGTGTCCAGGTGCGCGTCGAAGTGGAGCAGCGCGACCGGGCCGTGCTTCTTCGCCACCGAGCGGAGCAGGGGCAGCGCGATGGTGTGGTCGCCGCCGAGGGTCATCAGGCGGGAGCCGTTGCCGATCAGCTCGTCGGCGGCGGCCTCGATCGTGTCGACGGCCTCGTTGATGTTGAAGGGGTTCGCCGCGATGTCGCCGGCGTCGGCGACCTGCGCGAGCGCGAACGGGGAGGCGTCCTGCGCCGGGTTGTACGGGCGCAGCAGGCGGGAGGCCTCACGGATGGCGTTGCCGCCGAAGCGGGCGCCGGGGCGGTAGGAGACTCCGGAGTCGAAGGGCACGCCCACGACGGCCACGTCGGCCTTGCCACCGACCTCGTCCAGGCGGGGCAGCCGGGCGAAGGTCGCGGGGCCCGCGTAGCGCGGGATGCGGGAGGAGTCGACGGGGCCGCGCGGCTGCGTGCTCATGGGGGGCCTTCCGGGGAGGTGTGCGGTGCGGTCCTTCGAGCGTAAACGGACACCTCGGGGGCGCGAAGTGTACGTTTCATCCATCCGGCCCCACCGATGTGTACGGAGTATCCATGGAAGCCCCGCCCACCCCGCCGGTCACGCTCGGCCGACTGCTCGCCGACCACGAGCTGGGGCTGCGCCACCTGGCCGGGCCCGCCGAGGCCGAACTGCACGGGGTGCACGCCTCCGAGATGGCGGACCCGTCCCCGTACCTGCTGGGCGGCGAACTCCTCCTGACGGCGGGCGCGGGCCTCTCGGGCGCGGGGGCCTGGCCGGCCGGGGGGACGGAACACGGGCCGGGCGGCAGCACGGAGCCCTCGGGGGCGGACGGGAGTCCTCCGGGAGACGGCCCCGTCGACGCTCGCCCCGGCCACGCCCGGCCCGCGGACGCCGGGCCGATCGACGCGGGGCCGTACGTCGCACGGCTGGTCCGGGCCGGGGTCGGGGCCGTCGGCTTCGGGGTGACCCCGGTGTTCACGACCGTGCCGCGATCCCTCGTCGAGGCCTGCGAGCGGTACGGGCTGCCCCTGGTCGAGGTGCCGCCCGGGACCCCGTTCACCGCGGTCGGCCGGAGCGTCTGGCGGCTGATGGCCCGCGCCCGGACCGCCGAGCTCCGCCGGGTGACCGAGGCCCAGCAGTCCCTGGCGGCGGCCGCCGCCCGCCCGGACCCGGTCCCGGCGGTCCTGCGCCGACTGGCGGCGACCCTCGGCGGCTGGGCCGGCCTCCTCCCCGCCACCCGGCCGGACGCCCCGGCGGCCACCGGGGCGGGGACGGCCGGGGCGGAGCCCGCAGCAGCGGGATCCGGGGCGGCGCCCACCGCCGGGGCGAACACCGTTCGGTCCGCCCCCACCGGGGCAGGGACCGGACCTGCGCGCAACCGGGCGGGGGCCGAGACCGCACCCACCGGGACAGGGACCGGCCCATCACCCACCGGGCCGGCGCCTTCCGCACCGGAGGGCCCGGATGCCCGCCAGGAACAGGGCCTCAGGGCGGGTGCCGCCGGAGCCGAACCCGGGCCGATGCCCACAGGACCGGCGGGATCTTCTGGACCGGCCACTCCGGCCACTCCGGCCAGTCCGGCCAGCCCGGCCACCCTCACCGCCCCCGGCGCCTCCGCCGGAACAGCGCCCGCCCCCGAGGCCCTCGACGTGCTCACCGAACTCGCCCGACGGGTCGCACCCGGCTCCGCCGTCACCGCCACGGCGACCCACGGCGGGCTCCACCTCGGCGTCCACGCCCTGGGCGACGGGCGGGTCCTCGCCCTCGCGACCCCGACGCGGGCACCCGGGGACCACACCATCGCCTCGGTCGCGGCCGTCCTGCTGACGCTGCTCACCGCCCACCGCCCCGCCGGATCGGAGGCCGCCCTGACCCGGCTGCTGCTCGACGGGGATCCGGGGACGGCACTGGGCCCCGGACCCTGGTACGCCGTCCACGCCCGCGGCACCGGGGACCCGCGGGCCCTGGCGGCCGCGCTGGGCACCGTACTGCTGGACCCGCGCGGGGACTCCGTACCCGGGGATCCCGTGCACGAGGACGCCGTACGCCCCGGCTCCGCACACCCCGGCTCCGTACCCCCGGGCTCCGCACGCGCAGGCTCGGTACGCCTGCTCACCCACCGCGAGCCCGCCCCCCAGCCCGGCTGGCGGCTCGGGGTGAGCGCCGCGGCCGAGCCCGGAGGCCTGCCCGGCGCCGACGCGCAGGCCGGGCGGGCCCTGGAGCGCGCCGAGGCGGCCCGTACCCCGCTGGTCCGGCACCGGGACCCCGGCTTCTCGGGCCTGGTCGGCGCCGCCGAGGCCCGGGCCCACGCCGAGGCCCTGCTCGCGCCCCTCTCCTCCGCGCTCCGGGAGACCCTGCAGGCCTGGCTGGCCCACCACGGCAGCTGGGACCGCAGCGCGGCCGCCCTCGGCATCCACCGCAACACCGTCCGCCAGCGCATCGCCCGGATCGCCGGCCTGCTGGGCGAAGCCGACCTGGACGACCCGGACACCCGCATGGAGCTGTGGTTCGCGCTGCGCCACACCGACGGCCCGGACGCCCCGTAGGCCGTGTCGCGGCGTGCGGCGGGCGGGGTGACGCTGGGGACATGAACCGGCCGGACAGCCCCTCGGGCCACTCGGACCCCCCTCACTGGGGACCGCGCCCACCCCAGCAGCCGTACCCGTCCCCGTACCCGCCGCCGCCCCGGAGGCGCCGCCGCTGGCCGTGGGTGCTCCTGGGCCTGTTCCTGCTCCTGCTCGGCGGCTGCACCGCCCTCTTCGCCGTCTTCGTCGACGAGGTGTCCGAGGAGGCCGCGCGCCCGGCCCGGATCACGTACGCGGCCACCGGCACCGCCTCGGGCGTGGCCATCACCTACTCGACCTGGCGCGACGGGAACCTGTCCACCAGCCAGGTCGGCGACCGGACCCTGCCCTGGACCGAGGAGCTCACCACCAAGGGCTTCGTCAAGGGCGGCTCCCTCGTCGTCACCCTGGGCCCCGCCGGCGGCACCGCCACCTGCTCGGTGACGGTGGACGACGACCCGCCCGTCACGGCGACGGCCACCGGCCCCTTCGCCTCCGCCGTCTGCGACGGCTTCTGACCGGCCTGCGGACCGGCCTGCGGACCGACGTGCCCCACCTCACTCTGGACAGCGCGACCAACTCGCCGGTAACTTAATCTGAGCAAGCGCTTAGATTGGGCGGCGGACTGCCGCGACGAAGGGAGTCGGCCGTGCGCCGTACGGTGTTCAACGAGGACCACGAGGCGTTCCGCGAGACCATCCGCGCCTTCATCGAGGCCGAGGTCGTCCCGGTCTACGACGAGTGGTTCGCGGCCGGTCAGGCCCCGCGCGAGTTCTACTACAAGCTCGGCGAGCTGGGCATCTTCGGCATCAACGTCCCCGAGGAGTTCGGCGGCGCCGGCCTGGACACCCACAAGTTCGAGGCCGTCCTCTACGAAGAGACCTCCCGCGCGGGCGTCAACTTCGGCGGCTCCGGCGTGCACGTGCTGCTCGCCCTCCCCTACATCAAGATGCTGGCGGCCGACGAGCAGAAGAAGCGCTTCCTGCCGAAGTTCGTCTCCGGCGAGGAGATGTGGGCCCTGGCGATGACCGAGCCGGGCACCGGCTCCGACGTCGCGGGCATGAAGACCACCGCCAAGCTCTCCGAGGACGGCACGCACTACGTCCTCAACGGCTCCAAGACCTTCATCACCGGCGGCGTGCACGCCGACCGTGTGATCGTCTGCGCCCGCACCTCCGCCCCCACCGAGGACGACCGCCGCTTCGGCATCTCCCTCTTCGCGGTGGACACCAAGTCCGAGGGCTACTCCATCGGCCGCAAGCTCGACAAGCTCGGCCTGCGCACCTCCGACACCGCCGAGCTGGCGTTCGTCGACGTCAAGGTCCCGGTCGAGGACCTGCTCGGCGAGGAGAACAAGGGCTTCTACTACCTCGGCGCCAACCTGCCGTCCGAGCGCTGGGGCATCGCCTTCGGCGCGTACGCGCAGGCCAAGGCCGCCGTCCGGTTCGCCAAGGACTACGTTCAGGACCGCACCGTCTTCGGCAAGCCGGTCGCGCACTTCCAGAACACCAAGTTCGAACTGGCCGCCTGCCAGGCCGAGGTGGACGCCGCCGAGGCCGTCGCCGACCGCGCCCTGGAGGCCCTGGACGCCGGTGAGCTCACCGCCGCCGAGGCCGCTTCCGCGAAGCTGTTCTGCACCGAGGTCGCGCACCGCGTCATCGACAAGTGCCTCCAACTGCACGGCGGCTACGGCTACATGAACGAGTACCCGATCGCCCGCCTGTACGCCGACAACCGCGTGAACCGCATCTACGGCGGCACCAGCGAGGTCATGAAGTCCATCATCGCCAAGTCGATGGGCCTGTAGGGCATCTAGCCTTCCCCCATGAACGAGGCCCTCACGACTCTCCTCGACCTGCTCGACCTCGAGCAGATCGAGGAGAACATCTTCCGCGGTACCAGCCGTTCCGCGCTGGTACCGCGGGTCTTCGGCGGCCAGGTCGCCGCCCAGGCGCTGGTGGCGGCCGGCCGGACCGTGCCGGAGGACCGCACCGCGCACTCTCTCCACTCGTACTTCCTGCGCGCCGGCGACCCGGGCGCGCCCATCGTGTACTCGGTCGACCGGATCCGCGACGGACGCTCCTTCACCACGCGCCGCGTCGTCGCCGTCCAGCACGGCCAGCCGATCTTCCACCTCTCCGCGTCCTTCCAGACGTACGAGGACGGCCTCGACCACCAGACCGCGATGCCCGAGGCCCCCGATCCGGAGACCCTCCCGACGGCCGCCGAGTCCCTCCCCCTCTACCGGGAGGTCTTCCGCGACCCGGGCACGGTGGAGCGGCTCATCGAGGCGCGCGGCGCCGTGGACCTGCGGTACGCCACGGTCCCGCCCTGGGGCAGCATCGGCGAACCGGTCGAACCGCGCTCGCAGGTGTGGTTCCGCACCTCCGGCAAGCTGGAGAGCGACGACGCGCTCCTGCACACCTGCCTGGCCACCTACGTCTCCGACATGACCCTGCTCGACTCGGTCCTGCTCGCGCACGGGAAGGGCGGATGGGCGGTGGGCGACGTGGTCGGCGCATCACTCGACCACGCGATGTGGTTCCACCGGCCGTTCCGCGCCGACGAATGGCTGCTGTACGACCAGGAGTCACCCTCGGCGGCCGCCGGCCGGGGCCTGGGCCAGGCCCGGATCTGGACCCAGGACGGCAGGCTCGCCGTGACGGTCATCCAGGAGGGCGTGGTGCGCGTCCCGCGCGCGTAGTACGGCCGCCCGACATAACGTCACACCATGTCCAGCAGCGATGTGATGGTGAACGGAAGCGGAAGCGGCGGCCCCGGCGAGAACGAGAGCGTGGGCACGGTCATCGTCGCCGTCGTCACGAACCTCGGCATCGCCGCGGCCAAGGCCGTGGGCGGGATCGTCAGCGGATCGAGCGCGATGCTCTCCGAAGCGGCGCACTCGGTGGCCGACACCGTCACCGAGGTGATGCTCCTGGCCTCGCTCAAGCGGAGCGCGAAGCCGGCGGACGAGGCGCACCCGCTGGGCTACGGGCCGGAACGCTACATCTGGGCCCTCCTCGCATCGATCGCCACCTTCGTCGGCGGCGCGGTGTTCGCCGTCTACGACGGCATCCACACCCTCGTCCACGGCGAGGACCCCGGAAACCCGACCCTCTCCTACATCATCCTGGCCGTCGCCGCCGTCCTGGAGGGCTACTCCCTCCTGGTCGCCTGGCGGCAGGTCAAGGGCGAGGCGGCGCGGATGCGGGCGCCCCTGGGTCTGTACGTGAAACACACCCCGGACACGGCCGTGAAGGCCGTCCTCCTGGAAAACGTGGCCGCCCTGATCGGACTGGCCCTGGCCGCCGGCGGCCTGCTCGGCGCGCAGCTCACGGGCTCGGGCGTCTACGACGGGGTGGCCTCCCTCCTCATCGGGCTGCTGCTGGTGTGGGTGGCGTGGGAGCTGGGGCGCTCGAACGCGCAGTACCTGATCGGGCGGCCGCTGCCGGAGGCGATGCGGGCGGAGGTCCGGGAGGAGCTGCTGTCTGTGCTGCACATCGAGGGCGTCCTCGAATTGACGACGATCGTGCAGGGGCCGGCGGAGGTGCTGATCGCCGCGAAGGTCGACTTCCACGATCTCGCTTCGGCGCGGCAGGTGGAGGAGGCGTGCGAGGTCGCGGAGGCGCAGCTCCGGGACCGCTTCCCGGCGATCCGCCGGGTGTACCTGGACCCGACGCCGACGCCCGCCCCGCCGCCGGGGCCCGCCGGTCCCCCTACTGCTGCGGGCGGGCCTTGAGCTTGGCCCACACCGCCTCCAGCGCGGCGATGTCCGCGTCGTCGAGCCGGTCGTCGAAGACCTCCGCCAGCGCCTCGCGGCGGGTGGCATCGGCTTCGGCGAAGGCGCGGCGGCCGGCGTCGGTGAGGGCCACGCGTATCGAGCGGGCGTCGGTCGGGGACGGGATCCGCTCGACAAGGCCGCGGGCCTGGAGCGAGTCGGTGACGCGCGAGACCTGGCTGCGGCTGAGCAGGGTCCTGGCCCCCAGCTCGGAGGGGGCGACCGGCTCGGGCTGGGCGCGCAGCCACAGCATGACCTCGAACCAGGACAGCGGCAGGTCGTGCCGGCGGGTGAGGGCCTGGTCCACCCGGGCGGTGAGGGTGGTGCCCGCCCACACGAGCCCGTAGAAGGCGTGGTCGCGGGGGGTGAGAGCACCCAGGGTGAAGTCGTTGTGCGCCATGGGGCCAGGGTACCGGTTGCGTGTACGCACACACAACGATAATCTGTGTGTGTACACGCGATGATTATTCACGTGCCGTCCGCCGCACCCTGGAGCCCGCCATGACCCCCTCCACCTCGTCGACCCCGCCGGCCTCTTCGCCCCGCAAGACCGTCCTCATCACGGGGACCTCCTCCGGCATCGGCCTCGCCGCGGCCGTGGGGGCCGCCGAGGCCGGCTGGCACACCGTCGCCACCATGCGCGACACCGGCCGCGCCGATGCCCTGCTCAAGGCCGCCGAGGAGGCCGGGGTCTCCGGCCTCGTCCAGGTCAAGCAGCTCGACGTCACCGACGCCGTGTCCGTCGCCGCCTGCGTGGCCGAGGTCGTCGCCGAGCACGGGCGGCTCGACGCGGTGGTGAACAACGCCGGGGCGGGGTCCGTGGGCACCGTCGAGCAGCAGGGCATGGAGCCGGTCCGCTCCGCGATGGAGGTCAACTACTTCGGCGTCGTCGAGCTGACCCGCGCGGCCCTCCCCCACCTGCGCGCCTCCGGCGGCCGGGTCATCACGGTCACCAGCGTCGGCGGAGTGATCGGCCAGCCCTTCAACGAGGCGTACTGCGCGGCCAAGTTCGCCGTCGAAGGGTTCATGGAATCGCTCGCGCCGGTCGCCGCGACCGTCGGCGTCGGGGTGACCGTCGTCGAACCGGGGGCCGTGGCCACCGAGTTCGTCGCCAGCCTGGGGCTCGACATCCCGGCGATGCTCGCCGATGCCGGGCCGTACGCCCCTGCGCTGCGGGCCTACGTCGAGCGCACGACGCAGTCGTACTCCGGCGCACAGACCTCCGCGGAGGCCGCCGCCCCGGTCGTCGCGGCGCTGACCGCCGAGCGGCCCCGTTCCGTGTCCAGACCTCGGACTGGGCCCGCGAGTTCGTCGCCCCCAAGCTCGCCGACCTCGAAGGCTCGGCCGTCCAGACCCTCACGGGCAGCTGGGTCCGCTGACCCGCCCCGCTCCGCCGGCCGCCGGGGCGGGAAAATCCAGCCCCGCCGGCGATTGAGGCGCGGGGCCCGGGTCCCCGGCAGCGGCGCCGCACCAGACGACCGACCCCGGAGGGGCTACAGCAGGCCCGCCGCCGCAAGCAGGTACGCGACCATCGGGTCGTAGTAGCGGGGGTCACGGACGTGGTCGTCCAGCGGCACCGCCACCTGAAGCGTGCCCTCGGCCTCGGCCAGGAACAGCGCGGGGTCGTTGCAGTCGGCGTACCCCACCGCATCCAGGCCCCGCTGCGCCGCACACCCCGCCCAGCCGTGGTCGGCGACGACCAGGTCGGGCTGCGGCCGCCCGTGGGCGGCCAGCGCGTCCAGGATCGCCGCCATCGGCTCCGGGGAGTGGGTGTGCCACAGCGTCGCCCCCCGCTCCAGCACCGCGACGTCCGCGAACTGCCACACCGAGCCCTCGTCGGCGACCAGCCCCGGCGGGATCACCACGATCTCGCAGCCCGCGGAGCGCAACGCGTCGGCGGTGGCCCGGTGCACGTCCAGCAGCCCGCCCGGATGCCCCGTGGCCAGCAGCACGCTCTGCCGGTCCAGCGCGGCCTTGCGCAACCGCGCGGCCATCCGGTCCAGCGCGGACACGGTCAGTTCGGGGTCGATGGTGTCCTGGCCGAAGCGGTGGGTCGCCTCGTCCACGACCCCGCAGCGCTCCGCCATCACCGCGAGCACGTCCTGCTCGTCCGTCCAGCGGTCGCCCAGCTCCAGGCCCAGCCAGTAGTGCCGGTCACCGTTGGCGAGCTTGCGGTAGTGGGAGAGGTTGTTCTCGCGCGGAGTCGCGACGTCCCCCGCGATCCGCGTGCGGACCAGGTGGTCGATGAGTTCGGCTCGACTGGGAACAGCTATCGGCTTCGGCATGCGGCCCATTCTGCCGCCGCCCGCCCGGAGCCGTCCCTTCCATCCCGCCCCCCGGACACCCCGGACGCGCCGCCTCATCCCGACAGCGCCCCGAAGGCCCCGTTCGCGAGCCGGCGCAGCAGCGACTCCGTCGCGTCCCGGCCGAGCGCCGCCAGGTGCGGGGTGGAGTTCAGCAGGCCGAAGACGGCGTGCACGGAGACGCGTACCTCCGCCTCGCCCACCTCGGGGTGCAGCTCCCGTACGACGTCGACCCACAGCTCGACGTACTTGCGCTGCAGCTGCCGTACGAGCTTGCGGTCGGCCTCGCGCAGCCGGTCCAGCTCCCGGTCGTGGAGGGTGATCAGCGCCCGGTCGTCGAGGGCGAAGTCGATGTGGCCGTCGACGAGGGAGGCCAGCACGCCGGACGGGTCACCGGCCGCCTCCTCCACCCTGCGGCGGCCGCCCGTGAGCAGCCGTTCGCTGATGCCGACGAGCAGCTCGGCGAGCATCGCGTCCTTGCCCGCGAAGTGCCGGTACAGGCCGGGGCCGCTGATGCCCACCGCGGCCCCTATCTCGTCCACGCCCACGCCGTGGAAACCGCGCTCGGCGAAGAGGCGCGCAGCCTCGCCGAGGATCTGCTCGCGCCGGGTCGGGGCGGCTGCTCTGGTGCTCATGGGAATCCATTCTAGACAGGGCCGTTAGCGGTCGTTAACCTAAGTCCCACATGCGTTAACGCTCATTAACAAGAGCGCACCGAGCAAGGGAGCTCGACCGATGCAGCAGGCACCAGTGCTGACGAGCGCCGCCGACCCGGCGTCCGATGCCTGGCGGGCCAACGAGGCCGCCCACCGTGAGCTCTCCGAGGGCCTGCGGGCCCGCCTGGAGGCGGCCCGGCTCGGCGGCGGGGAGAAGGCCCGCGCCCGCCACACCGCCCGCGGGAAGCTGCTGCCGCGCGACCGCGTGGACGCCCTCCTCGACCCCGGGTCCCCCTTCCTGGAGCTGGCCCCGCTGGCAGCCGAGGGGATGTACGGGGGCGCGGCCCCGGCCGCCGGGGTGATCGCCGGCATCGGCCGGGTCAGCGGCCGCGAGTGCGTCATCGTCGCGAACGACGCCACCGTCAAGGGCGGCACGTACTACCCGATGACCGTGAAGAAGCACCTGCGCGCCCAGGAGGTGGCCCTGGAGAATCGTCTCCCCTGCCTCTACCTGGTCGACTCGGGCGGCGCCTTCCTCCCCATGCAGGACGAGGTCTTCCCCGACCGGGACCACTTCGGCCGCATCTTCTACAACCAGGCCCGCATGTCGGGGGCCGGCATCCCGCAGATCGCCGCCGTCCTCGGCTCCTGCACGGCGGGCGGCGCGTACGTACCGGCCATGAGCGACGAGGCCGTCATCGTCCGCGGCCAGGGCACGATCTTCCTCGGCGGCCCGCCGCTGGTGAAGGCCGCCACCGGCGAGGTGGTCACGGCCGAGGAGCTGGGCGGCGGCGAGGTCCACTCCCGCACCTCCGGGGTCACCGACCACCTCGCGGAGGACGACGCCCACGCGCTGCGGATCGTACGGAACATCGTGGCGACCCTGCCCGAGCGCCGGGCCCTGCCCTGGTCGGTCGAGGCTCCGCAGGAGCCCAAGGTGGACCCGTACGGGCTGTACGGCGCGGTGCCGGTCGACTCCCGCACCCCCTACGACGCCCGCGAGATCATCGCCCGGATCGTGGACGGCTCCCGCTTCCAGGAGTTCAAGGCGGAGTTCGGGCAGACCCTGGTCACCGGCTTCGCCCGGATCCACGGGCACCCGGTCGGGATCGTCGCCAACAACGGCATCCTGTTCTCCGAGTCGGCCCAGAAGGGCGCGCACTTCATCGAGCTGTGCGACCAGCGCGGCATCCCGCTGCTCTTCCTCCAGAACATCTCCGGCTTCATGGTCGGCCGGGACTACGAGGCGGGCGGCATCGCCAAGCACGGCGCCAAGATGGTCACGGCCGTGGCCTGCACCCGGGTCCCGAAGCTCACGGTGGTGGTCGGCGGCTCGTACGGCGCGGGCAACTACTCCATGTGCGGGCGGGCCTACAGCCCCCGCTTCCTGTGGATGTGGCCCAACGCCAAGATCTCCGTGATGGGCGGCGAGCAGGCGGCCTCCGTCCTGGCGACGGTCAAGCGCGACCAGATCGAGGGCGCGGGCCAGGAGTGGCCGGCCGAGGACGAGGAGGCCTTCAAGGCCCCGGTCCGGGCGCAGTACGAGGAGCAGGGCAACGCCTACTACGCCACGGCGCGGCTGTGGGACGACGGGGTCATCGACCCGATGGAGACCCGGCAGGTGCTGGGACTGGCCCTGACCGCGTGCGCGAACGCCCCGCTGGGCGACTCGGGCTTCGGCATCTTCCGCATGTGACGTGAGGACCTCACTGATGTTCAGCACTGTTCTGGTCGCCAACCGGGGCGAGATCGCGGTCCGCGTCATCCGCACGCTGCGGGAGCTCGGCATCCGTTCCGTGGCCGTCTTCAGCGACGCCGACGCGGACGCCCGGCACGTACGGGAGGCCGACACGGCCGTCCGCATCGGCCCGGCGGCGGCCTCGATGAGCTACCTGTCGGTGGAGCGGCTGCTCGACGCGGCCCGCCGCACGGGCGCCGAGGCCGTCCACCCCGGCTACGGCTTCCTCGCGGAGAACGCCGCCTTCGCGGCCGCCTGCGCGGACGCGGGCCTGGCCTTCATCGGACCGCCCGCCTCGGCGATCTCCCTGATGGGCGACAAGATCCGCGCCAAGGAGACCGTCAAGGCCGCGGGCGTGCCCGTGGTCCCCGGCTCCTCGGGCAGCGGGCTGTCCGACGCCGAACTGGTCGCCGCCGCCGAGCAGATCGGCATGCCGGTCCTGCTGAAGCCCTCGGCGGGCGGCGGCGGCAAGGGCATGCGGCTCGTACGGGACTCCGCGCTGCTCGGCGAGGAGATCGCGGCGGCCCGCCGCGAGGCGAAGTCCTCCTTCGGCGACGACACCCTGCTCGTGGAGCGCTGGGTGGACCGGCCCCGGCACATCGAGATCCAGGTACTGGCGGACGCGCACGGGAACGTGGTCCACCTCGGGGAGCGCGAGTGCTCGCTCCAGCGGCGCCACCAGAAGGTGATCGAGGAGGCCCCGTCGGTCCTGCTGACGCCGGAGCTGCGGGCCTCGATGGGCGCGGCGGCGGTGGAGGCGGCCCGGTCCTGCGGGTACGTCGGCGCGGGCACGGTGGAGTTCATCGTCCCGGGCCACGACCCCGCCTCGTACTACTTCATGGAGATGAACACCCGGCTCCAGGTGGAGCACCCGGTCACCGAGCTCATCACGGGCCTGGACCTGGTGGAGCAGCAGCTCCGGGTCGCGGCGGGCGCGGAGCTGGGCTTCGGCCAGTCGGAGGTCCGGCTGACCGGGCACGCGATCGAGGCCCGCGTCTGCGCGGAGGACCCGGCGCGCGGGTTCCTGCCGTCCGGCGGCACGGTGCTGGCGCTGTCGGAGCCGTCCGGCGGCTCCGTCCGTACGGACTCCGGGCTGGCGGCGGGGGTCGACACCGGCTCCACGTACGACCCGATGCTGTCGAAGGTCATCGCCTACGGTCCCGACCGCGCCTCGGCGCTGCGTGTCCTGCGCGGCGCCCTCGCGGACACCGTGATCCTGGGCGTCCAGACCAACACGGGCTTCCTGCGCCGCCTGCTCGCGCACCCGGATGTGGTGTCGGGCGACCTGGACACGGGCCTGGTGGAGCGGGACCTGTCCCAGCTCCTCCCCGAGGGGGTCCCGGACGAGGTGTACGCGGCGGCGGCCCTGCTGGCCGGAGGTTCTTTCCCCCACCCCGCCCCTTCCCGAAACCCTGCCGGGGGCTGGGTCGACCCGTTCGACTCCGCCAACGGCTGGCGCCTGGGCGGCACCCCCGCCTGGACGGTCCAGCACTTCCGCCTCCCGGGCCAGGACCCGGTCACGGTCCGTACCCGGTCCGCCGGAACGGGCCCGGACACGGAGCTGCTGCTCGACGACGGCGCCCAGGCACATCCAGCCCCGCCGGCGTTTGAGGCGCGGGGTCCGGGGCGGAGCCCCAGCACCCCGGCCCGGGGCCGGATCGTGCACCTCACCCCCGAGCACCTCACGGTCGAACTGGACGGCGTCACCCACCGGTTCAGCCACGCCACCTCCCCGGAGGGGACCTGGCTAGGCCGAGACGGCGACTCCTGGCACGTACAGGCGCACGACCCGGTCGAGGCGAACCTCCGCGGCGCGGGCCGCGGCGGCGCAGACACCCTCGCCGCCCCCATGCCCGGCACCGTCACCGTCGTCAAGGTCGCCGTCGGCGAGAGGGTGACCGCCGGTCAGAGCCTGCTCGTCGTCGAGGCCATGAAGATGGAGCACGTCATCTCCGCCCCGCACGCCGGCACCGTCACCGAACTCGACGTCACCCCCGGCACCACGGTCGCCATGGACCAGGTCCTCGCCGTGGTCACTCCGGACGAGGAGGAGAAGGCCGAATGAACGGGCTTCCGATGAGCTTCCCGGACGAGGGCCTCCCGGCCCGGGTCCGGATCCACGAGGTGGGCGCCCGGGACGGGCTGCAGAACGAGAAGACGGCCGTCCCGACCCACGTGAAGGCCGAGTTCGTGCACCGGCTGGCCGCCGCGGGGCTCACCACCATCGAGGCGACCAGCTTCGTGCACCCCCGGTGGGTCCCCCAGCTGGCCGACGCCGACGAGCTGTTCCCGCTGCTCGCCGACGTGAAGGCCGCGCTGCCGGTCCTCGTCCCCAACGAGCGCGGCCTCGACCGCGCGCTCGCCCTCGGGGCCACCCGGATCGCCGTGTTCGGTTCGGCCACCGAGACCTTCGCCGCCCGCAACCTCAACCGGACCGTCGCCGAGTCCCTCGCGATGTTCGAGCCCGTCGTGGCCCGCGCCAAGGAGCACGGGGCGCACGTCCGCGGCTACCTCTCCATGTGCTTCGGCGACCCCTGGGAAGGGCCGGTACCGGTCCACCAGGTGGTCGGCGTCGCCAAGGCCCTCCTGGACCTCGGCTGTGACGAGCTGAGCCTCGGCGACACCATCGGCGTCGCCACCCCGGGGCACGTGCGGGCCCTCCTCTGCGCGCTCAACGCGGAGGGCGTGGGCACCGACCGGATCGGCGTGCACTTCCACGACACCTACGGCCAGGCCCTGTCCAACACCCTCGCCGCGCTCCGGCACGGCGTGAGCACCGTCGACGCCTCCGCGGGCGGCCTCGGCGGATGCCCGTACGCCAAGAGCGCCACCGGCAATCTCGCGACCGAGGACCTCGTCTGGATGCTCGACGGCCTCGGCATCGAGACCGGGGTCGATCTGGCCGCCCTCACCGCCACGAGCGTGTGGATGGCCGAACAGCTGGGGCGTCCCAGCCCCTCCCGTACCGTCCGCGCCCTCTCCCACAAGGAGTAACGAAGACCATGGCCCTCGACCACCGGCTCACCCCCGAGCACGAGGAACTCCGCCGCACCGTCGAGGCGTTCGCGCACGATGTGGTGGCGCCCAAGATCGGCGATCTGTACGAGCGGCACGAGTTCCCGTACGAGATCGTCCGCGAGATGGGCCGCATGGGCCTGTTCGGCCTGCCCTTCCCCGAGGAGTACGGCGGCATGGGCGGCGACTACCTCGCCCTCGGCATCGCCCTGGAGGAGCTGGCCCGCGTCGACTCCTCGGTCGCCATCACCCTGGAGGCCGGCGTCTCGCTCGGCGCGATGCCGCTGTACCTCTTCGGCACCGAGGAGCAGAAGCGGCAGTGGCTGCCGAAGATGTGCTCCGGCGAGATCCTCGGCGCCTTCGGCCTGACCGAGCCGGGGGCCGGCTCCGACGCGGGCGGCACCCGTACGACCGCCGTCCGGGACGGCGACGAGTGGGTGATCAACGGCTCCAAGTGCTTCATCACCAACTCCGGTACGGACATCACCGGCCTGGTCACCGTCACCGCCGTGACGGGCCGCAAGGCCGACGGACGCCCCGAGATCTCCTCGATCATCGTCCCGTCGGGCACCCCCGGCTTCACCGTGGCCGCCCCCTACTCCAAGGTGGGCTGGAACTCCTCGGACACCCGCGAGCTGTCCTTCGACGGCGTCCGGGTCCCCCTCGCCAACCTGGTCGGCGAAGAGGGCCGCGGCTACGCCCAGTTCCTGCGGATCCTCGACGAGGGCCGGGTCGCCATCTCCGCGCTCGCGACGGGCCTGGCCCAGGGCTGTGTGGACGAATCGGTGAAGTACGCCAAGGAGCGGCACGCCTTCGGCAAGGCGATCGGCGACAACCAGGCCATCCAGTTCAAGCTGGCGGACATGGAGATGCGCGCCCACATGGCCCGGATCGGCTGGCGCGACGCGGCCTCCCGCCTCGTGGCCGGGGAGCCCTTCAAGAAGGAGGCGGCCATCGCGAAGCTGTACTCCTCGACGGTGGCGGTCGACAACGCGCGCGATGCCACGCAGATCCACGGCGGCTACGGGTTCATGAACGAGTACCCGGTGGCCCGCATGTGGCGCGATTCGAAGATCCTGGAGATCGGCGAGGGCACGAGCGAGGTGCAGCGCATGCTGATCGCCCGTGAGCTGGGGCTTTCCGCCTAACGGCAGTCGGTGGTGCGGTACGGGGCCCTCCATGTGGAGGGCCCTTTATCGTTCTCAGCCAAGGTTAGGCTAACCTTCCTCTCGAACGCACGAGCCACCCAGTACGCACGAAAGTGGACATCGCCATGCCCAAGTCCCGCTCCTCCCTCCTCACCCGCCGCGGTCTCATCGCGGCAGGCGGCGCCCTCGGCCTCGTGGCCGCGCTCACCGCCTGCGGTGGCAGCGACTCCGCGAAGGACGGATCGGGCGACAAGGGCACGGGCGCCGCGTCGGGCGCGTGGAGCTTCAAGGACGACATGGGCAAGGACGTCACCGCCAAGTCCACGCCGAAGAACATCGTCGCCTTCACCGGCACCGCGGCCGCGCTCCACGACTACGGAGTGGGCGTCAAGGGCGTGTTCGGCCCGACGAAGACCGCCGACGGCAAGGCCGACGTGCAGGCCGGCTCGATGGACATCTCCAAGGTCGAGATCATCGGCAACGTCTACGACGAGTTCAACGTCGAGAAGTACGCAGCCCTGCAGCCCGACCTCCTGGTGACCAACACCTGGGAGAAGGGCAGCTACTGGTACCTGCCGGAAGCCTCCAAGGACAAGATCCTGAAGCTGGCCCCGGCCGCCGCGATCGGCGTGGGCGGCGACGTCACGATGGACAAGGCCCTGGCCCGCACCGCGGATCTCGCGAAGTCCCTGGGCGCCGACCTGAACGACAAGAAGACCGTCGACGCCAAGGCCCGCTTCGAGGCCGCCTCCGCGAAGCTCCGCGAGGCCACCAAGGCGAACCCGGGCATCAAGGTGCTCGTCGGTTCCGGCGCCGCGGACCTGTTCTACGTCTCCACCCCGGCCACCTCCGCCGACCTGAAGTACTTCCAGTCGCTCGGCGTCGAGTTCGTCGTCCCGGACAAGGTCGAGGGCGGCTTCTTCGAGAGCCTCAGCTGGGAGAACGCCGGCAAGTACAAGGCCGACGTGATCCTCCTCGACAACCGCACCGGCACCCTCCAGCCGGAGGAGCTGAAGGCCAAGCCGACCTGGGCCGAGATGCCGGCCGTCAAGGCCGGTCAGATCACCCCCCGCGTGACCGAGCCGATCTACTCCTACGAGAAGTGCGCGCAGATCGTCGAAGAGCTCACCAAGGCCATCCAGAACGCCAAGAAGGTCAGCTGACCCCTGGCCGTCCGGCCCCGGCGCCTCACCCAGGCGCCGGGGCCTTCTGCTTCGCCCGTCATCGCCGATCCCAGGGGGGACCCTCCGCATGACCGCCAACGCCAACGCCAGCACCGCCGCCGCCACCACCGCGCCCGCGCCCGCGCCCGAAGCCGAGATCCCCCACTTCCGGTTCTTCGAGCTCGAAGTGCTCCGCACGCGCCGCCTCGGCCGCTCCTTCCTGCGGATCACCTTCGGCGGCGCCTCCCTGACGGACTTCCGCTCGGGCGGCTACGACCAGAGCCTGTCCCTCTTCCTGCCGCCCGCCGGCCGGGAGCACACGGTGCTGCCGTCCACCGGCGAGGACACCTGGTTCGGCGACTGGCGTGCGATGCCGGACGAGGAGCGCCCGGTGATGCGCTCGTACACGGTCCGCGAGCAGCGCCGTACCCCCGCGGGCGTGGACGAGGTGGACATCGACTTCGTCCTGCACGGCACCACCTCCCCCGCCTCGTCCTGGGCGGGCCGCGCGGTGACCGGCCGCCGGATCATGGCCATCGGCCCGGCCGTCGCGGAGAACAAGTCCGTACGCTTCCAGCCGCCGGCCGCCACCGACGCGATCCTGATGTACGCCGACGAGACCGCCCTGCCCGCGGCCTCCGCGATCCTGGACCGGCTCCCCGAGGGCACCCCGGTCAGGGCCTGGTTCGAGGTCCCGCACGAGGACGACCGGCTGTACCTGCCGACGTCCGCCGACGCGGACATCACCTGGGTGGTCCGGGAGCCGGGCACCGGCCCGGAACGCACCGACCGGGTGCTGGAGGCCCTCCGGGCGGCCGAACGGCCCGCCGCCGGAGCCCCGTACGCCTGGATCGCGGGCGAGTCCGCGACGATCCGCGCGGTCCGCAGGCACTTCGTCCAGGACTGCGGCGTCGACCGGCGCGCGGTCCGCTTCACCGGATACTGGCGGCTCGGCGCGAGCGAGGAACAGCTCCTCGCGGAGGCCTACGCGGGCCGGGCCCCCGACGAGGACCCGACCGCGGCGCTCTAGCCCCAGCTCCGGTTCCTCACGCGCGCGCCCACCCCTTGTCCGGAGCCACCTTGCCGAACCAGCCGGCGGTCTCCTCCGCGCCGAGCACCCGCTCCAGCACCAGGTCGCCGTGCATGCCGGGGAAGAACCGCCCCGCCTCCCAGCTCCGCCGGTACGGGGACGGGTCCAGGACGAGCAGCCGGACGCCGTCCACGACGGCGATGTCGGTCGGGGTGCCCTCGTTGAAGATCCAGATCCCGTCCGCACCGACCAGGTTGAACGCCCCGGTCGTCGGGACCATCCCGTCGGCGTCCCGGCACACGGCGACCTCCCGCGCCGACGGGGCCTCGCCCGGCACGTGGTTGCCGCCGGTGAGCACGCCCGCGAGCAGGGTGTGCAGCTGGAAGTTGTCACCGATTCCGCTCATGCGCAGGGCGAAGCCGGTCCCGCTCTCGCGGTGCAGGACGATGAGCGGCTCGTCGTCCAGCACCCGCAGGGCGTACGTCAGGCACTTGAACGCGTCGCCCGAGGCCTCCGTCACCCGCTCCACGCGGGCGAGCAGCTCCGCCTTGCCCTCCACCGTCCGGCGCACGGCCGCCGTGCCCAGCACGGCGACGGCCG
The DNA here is from genome assembly GCF_036127095.1 of Streptomyces sp. NBC_00335. Lineage (GTDB taxonomy): Bacteria > Actinomycetota > Actinomycetes > Streptomycetales > Streptomycetaceae > Streptomyces. The sequence continues at coordinate 5,486,266 of NZ_CP108006.1, read as the reverse complement.
CCATCTCCCATTCCGGCAGCGAGAACCAGCCCACCGCGAGGTCGTGCCCCACCCGCTCGGCGATCTCGTCGGTGTGCTCGCCCTCGGGGCCCGGCAGTTCCCCGCCGCCCGTCTCCGCCCAGCGCGCGCAGAATTCAAGGGCGACCGCGAACGCCTCCGTGGCCCCGGTGAGGATCCCCGGCGCGCAGACGACCGGGTCCGCGCCCCGCTCCACGCACGCCCCGACGATCACCCCGACCGTGGCCCTCGGCCCGGGCGGGATCTCCCCGAGCAGCGCCGCCAGCCGGGGTCCCGCCTCCCGGTACTCGGCGTCCCCGGCCTTGCCGGCCACCCGAAGGAGCTTCGCGAACGCCCGTTCCGATACCGGCGCGTCCTGCGCGCGCACGGCCTTCTCGAACTGCTCCACGACGCCCGGGAGCTTCCTGCCTCGGAATATCACCCGCACATCCTGCAGCACCGTCCGATCCAGGGGGTCAGGCAGGTGGTGCCCCGTTCCGGCGGGCCGTCACGGGCCCCACGGCACGTCCGGCGCCCGGAAGAAGGTGACGTCCTGGGCGTCCAGCCGCGGGCCCTGGGCGGCCAGGCGCAGCCGGTACGAGGTCCAGTCGCGGCCGGCGGCCGGGGACCAGCCCAGCTCCGCCAGCCCCAGTACGCGCGGGAAGGCCATCAGCTCCCAGTCCCCCCGCGTCGCGATGGTCTCCGTCCACAGCGGGGCCTCCACCCCGAGGACCGAAGACTCCGGGAGGCCCGTCATATAGGTCCCCGGGTCCCAGTCGTAGGCGCGGCGCACCGGCACGTACCCGGCCCAGGCCAGACCCGGCTTCGTCTCCTTGTCGTACTTCATGTCCAGGTAGAGCCGGTCCGCCGGGGACAGGATCACCGGGCTGCCGGCCTTGGCGGCCGCGGCCACCGCCGCCTTCTCGGGGGCCGCCGTGCGGTCGTGTCCCCAGTACTGGAGCACCGCTCCCGGGGCCGGGCGGGCCGTCGCGAGCTGGTGCCAGGCCACCACCGTCTTGCCGTGCTTCGCCACGACCGCCTGGGCGCGGTCCATGAAGGCCGCGTAGTCCGCGGCGGGCGTGGAGTGCGCTTCGTCGCCGCCGATGTGCAGGTACTTGCCGGGGGTCAGCTCCGCGAGCTCCCCCAGCACCTGGTCGATGAACTCGTAGGTCCGCTCCTTGCCCACGCACAGCGAGCTGAAGCCGACCTTGATCCCGGTGTAGTGCTCGCGCGCCTTGCCGTCGCAGTTCAGCTCGGCGTAGGCGGCCTGTGCGGCGTTCACGTGGCCGGGCATGTCGATCTCCGGGACCACGTCCACGTACCGCTCCGAGGCGTACGCCACCAGGTCCCGGTACTCGTCCTTCGTCCAGTGCCCGCCGGGTCCGCCGCCGACCTCGCTCGCGCCCCCGTGCTCCGCGAGCCCGGGCCAGGAGTCGATCGCGATGCGCCAGCCCTGGTCGTCGGTCAGGTGCAGGTGCAGGGTGTTGACCTTGTACTGCGCGAGCTGGTCGACGTACCGCTTGACCTGCTCCACCGTGAAGAAGTGGCGGGCCACGTCCACCATCGCCCCCCGGTACGCGAAGCGCGGCGCGTCGGTGACCGTGCCGCCCGGCACCGTCCCCGGACCGGACACCGGCAGGAGCTGGCGCAGCGTCTGGCCGGCGTGGAAGAGCCCCGCGGGCGTGCGGGCGGTGAGGGTGACCCCGCCGGGCCCGGACTCCAGCCGGTAGCCCTCCTCCCCCGCGCCCTCGGCCCGTTCGTCGATCCGCAGCCGGATCCCGTCGCCCTCCACTCCGTCGACCACGGGCAGCGGCAGCCCGCTGGGGCCGCGCAACTGCTCGGCGAGGAGTTCGCCGACCCTGCGGACCGCCTCGTCGTCGGTCAGGCCGGTACGGATGACCGTGCCCGGACCGAAGGCGTAGCCCGGGCCTTCGGCGTGCGCGGAAACGGGAGCCGGCAGGAGCCGTTCGTAGGGCGCGAGCACGACGGGGGGCTCGGAAGCTGCTCGACGGGGTCGGGCGTCGTCCCCCCTCGCGGCGCTGCTGCAGGAGGCGGCCGCGGGGACGGCGGCGAGGACGAGGAGGGCGGCGAGCATGCGTCGCGGGACTCTCATGGGCCTAGGTAT